>DATKQO010000175.1:0-24535 GCA_035532715.1 Gaiellaceae bacterium
CGGGCGACGCGGCGGCCGCGATCCGGTCAAGCTGGTTCCGAACCCCCAGCAGAGCGCGTACCGCTACCTCACGCCGGACAACCGCGACTTCTTCGCCCTGTACACGCGCGCCGGCGGCGGCCCGCTCGTTCCGTTCCGGTAAGGGAGAGGAACCCGTGGCGCTTGCGCGCCGCGCTCTGCCTAAGAGTTTCGTGAGAAGGCCGCGATCTCTCCCGTTTCTCATTCGGCTCACACGTGGGGGCGAGACGCTCTCCCAAGACCGCGCTGCGGACCGATTCGCCTGTCCCATCGACCGTTGAGGCACGCCGTGCGCGAGCGGCGTGCACTGCGAGGAGGAGGCCCAGCATGAACGCGATCACGAGTCGCCTGCCCGCGCGGTTGGCCGGACGGGCGCAGCCGGGCCGCCTCGCAGGCGTGGGCCTCCTCAACGGCATCCTCGCCGCGCTGCTCGTCACCGCCGGAGTGACCGCGTACCTGACGGTCGGGACGAGCTCGACTGCGACGACCGCTGTTCGAACCGCAACGGTGTCGCGTGGCGTCGTCCTCGCGACGGTCTCCGCCACTGGGACGCTGCAGGCGGCAACCCAGCTGTCGCTCGGCTTCGTGTCGAGCGGGCAGCTCGTGGCGGTGAACGCCAGGGCCGGAGAGCACGTCGCCAAGGGCCAGGTGCTCGGACGCATCGACCCGACCTCGGCCCACCAGGGCCTCCTCCAGGCGCAAGCGGCGCTGACGACCGCGAATGCGAACTTCGCGTCGACGCTCACGGGCGAGACCACGCAGCAGCGCGCGCAGGACGCGGTCTCCGTGACGCAGGCGCGTCAGGCGGTCGCGAACGCAAAGCTCTCGCTCGCGGCGACGAGGAAGTCGGTCGCCCTCGACAAGGTGACCACCGCCGCGAGCACGACCCAGGCGCAGAAGCAGCTCAGCGCTGACCGCGGACAGCTCCAGATCGACCTGGCGAAGCAGAAGGCCGACGCGGCGACGTATCCGTCGAGCGACGCGGCCACGAACGCCGTCACGGCGGACAAGGCGAAGGTCGCCGACGACCAGCTGAAGCAGCAGACCGACCAGCAATCGCAGCTCACCTGGCAGCAGCAGCTCGCGAGCGACCAGGCAGCTCTCAAGACTGCGCAGACGAACAACGACACCGCGGGAATCGCCGCGTACACGAATGCCTCGAACTCTGATCAGGGCGCGCTGAACGCGCTCGCAAGGACGCTTCAGACCGACGGCTTCCAGCTCACGCAAGACCAAAACCAGCTGACCGCCGACCAGACGGCGCTCACGACGCTCACGAGCGACCAGGCGGGGCTCAAGGCCGACGAGCTGAAGCTCGCGCAGGATCACACGACGATCGCCACCGGGCAGACGAGCAGCAAGGCGACGCAGCTCAAGGACGCGCAGAGCATCGCATCGGCGCACCAGCAGATCGCGTCGGCGCAGCTCGCGCTCTCCTCGACGCTCGCGTCGATCGCGTTGAAGCAGGCGCCCCCGACTCCGTCCGCTCTCGCGGCCGGGCAGGCGAGCGTCCTCCAGGCCAAGATCGCGCTCGCGAACGCGCAGAAGGCGTACGCGGAGACGACGCTGAGAGCCCCGATCGCCGGGGTCGTGTCGGCGGTGAACGGCACCGTCGGCGCGCAGACCTCGGGCGGCGGCAACTCCGCGACGAACGGGTCCGCGAGCTCCTCGAGCGGGACCGGCGCCGCGAGCTCGGCGGCGGGCTCCTCTTCGGGCTTCGTCACCCTGACCGATCTGAAGGGGATGCAGGTCGTCGCGGCCTTCGCCGAGACCGATGCGGTCAAGATCCAAGCGGGCGAGGCCGCGACGGTGACCGTCGACGCGATGCCGAACGTGCAGCTTGCGGCCCACGTCCTCTCCGTCGCCGGCACGGCCACGACTTCGTCGAGCGTCGTCACCTACAACGCGACGTTCCAGCTCGATCGCAGCGAGCCGAAGCTCAAGCCGGGGATGACCGCGAACGTCGACGTGGTCGTCGGCGAGGCCGACAACGTCCTTCACGTGCCCACCGCCGCCGTGCGCGGCAGCGGCAGGAACGCGACCGTGACCGTGCTGCAGAACGCGAAGCAGACGAGCGTCCCGGTCGTCGCCGGTCTTCAGGGCGACTCCTCGACGGCCATCCTCAGCGGCCTGAAGGCGAACCAGACGGTCGTGCTTCCTTCCGTGACGATCGCGATATCCGGCGCGGGCGGGACGACCGGCACGGGGACCGGCACCACCGGTGCGAGTGTCGGCCGGCGCGGCGGGGGCTTCGGCGGGTTCGGCGGCGGGTTCGGCGGGTGAGCCGTCCGCTGCGCCGCCGGCCCACGCTCGTCCTCGACGGCGTGTCGAAGAGCTACGGCTCCGGCGAGATCGCGGTGCGTGCGTTGCGCGGCATCGACCTCGCGGTCGAGCGCGGCGACTTCGTCGCGGTGATGGGGAGCTCGGGCAGCGGCAAGTCGACGCTGATGAACCTGATCGGCTGTCTCGACGCTCCCACCGAAGGCCGCTACCTGCTCGAGGGAATCGACGTGAGACGGCTCGACGACCTCGAGCTCGCGTTCATCCGCAACCGCAAGATCGGCTTCGTCTTCCAGAACTACAACCTCGTGCCGCGCACGAGCGCGCTGCGGAACGTCGAGCTTCCACTCGTCTACGCCCGGGTGGCCAAGCACGAACGCCGTCAGCGGGCAGAGCAGGCGCTGATCGCGGTCGGCGTCGGCGACCGCATGCTGCACCTGCCGTCCGAGCTCTCCGGCGGACAGCAGCAGCGGGTTGCACTCGCGCGCGCGATCGTCACCGAGCCGGCGATCGTGCTGGCCGACGAGCCGACCGGCAACCTCGACAGCGTCTCCGGCGCCGAGGTGATGCAGATCTTCGCGCGCTTGAACGCTTCCGGCCGGACGATCGTGATGATCACGCACGAGCCTGACGTCGCCGAACATGCGAAGCGGGTGATCCACCTCGTCGACGGCAGGATCGAGTCGGATGTGCGGAGCGCGCCCGTGACGGCGCCGCCGCCCCGTCTCGCTCCTGTCGTCTCGGAGCGCGAGTCCGCGTGAGCATCGCCGAAGCGTTCCGGATGGCCGTCCAGGGCGTGCTCTCGAACCGTTTGCGGTCCCTCCTGACGATGCTCGGGATCACGATCGGTGTGGCGGCGGTGATCATTCTCGTCGCTGTCGGTCACGGCTCGGCGGTCGCGGTGGCGAACCGCATCGAAGGTCTCGGCACGAACGTCGTGACGATCCAGCCCGGGGGCTTCGGGTTCGGCCGCGGGTCGGGTGGGTCGCAGAGCTCGTTCACGCAGCTGACGTTGAAGGACGTGAAAGCGTTGCAGGATCCGACGGCCGCGCCCGACGTCAAGTCGGTCACGCCGGTCGTGTCGAGCTCGGTCACGACGACGTTCGGCTCGGCGAGCTACTCCCCGAGTCAGTTCGTCGGGACGACACCCTCGTACGAGGAGGCGCGCAAGTCGCCGGTCGAAGCGGGGACGTTCATCACGCCGCAGGAGGAGTCACAGCATGCCCGGGTCGTCGTGCTGGGCCAGACGGTCGTGCTGAACCTCTTCGGCAGCACCGATCCGCTTGGCCAGACGATCAAGCTGAACGGGATCGGCTTCACCGTCGTCGGCGTGCTCGTCCCGAAGGGCACGAACGGGATCCAGGACCAGGACGACATCGCGATCGCACCGCTCACCACGACGCAGGACCTCCTCACCGGTGTGACCGGCGGTCTCGGCCAGATCATCATCGAGGCCAAGTCCGCCGGGCAGGTGAACGCGGCCGAGGCCGAGGCGACGTCGATCCTGACGCCGACGCACTCCTCCGGCGGGACCGCGAACTTCCGCGTGCTCAGCCAGGCCTCGCTGCTCCAGACGGCGACGTCGACCAATCACGTGTTCACGGTGCTCCTCGCCGCCGTCGCCGCGATCTCGCTGCTCGTCGGCGGGATCGGCGTCATGAACATCATGCTCGTGACGGTGACCGAGCGGACGCGGGAGATCGGCATCCGCAAGGCGCTCGGCGCGCGCCGCACCGACATCCTCGGACAGTTCCTCACGGAGGCGGTGCTGCTCTCCGTCCTCGGCGGCGTGGTCGGGGTCGCAGCCGGCCTCGTCGGCAGCTGGTTCAAGATCGTCGGCGTCCAACCGGTCGTCGAGTCGTACTCGGTGGTGCTGGCGCTCGCGGTCGGCGTCGCCGTCGGTCTGTTCTTCGGCATCTATCCAGCCAATCGAGCGGCCTCGCTCAGGCCGATCGAGGCGCTGCGCTACGAATAGGAGCTCTGCGCGATGACAACGGTCGATCCAGGCTTTTCGATCCCACACGACGACGAGTACGACGGCGGCGACGACGCGCTCGAGCTGGAGGCGCTCGCGCTGCGCCGTCGGCGCCGCCTGCCGCTTCTGACGGCTCTCCTCACGCTCGGCCTCGTCGCCGCGGCGGCGTTCATCGGCGGCGTCGAGCTGCAGAAGCACTCCGGCGGGAGCAGCTCGGCCAATGCCGGCTCCTCCGGTGCCTCCGCTTTCGCAGCGCGCTTCCGCGGCGGCGCCCGCGGCGCGGCGGGCACGCGTGCCGACGGTGGATTCGGCGGCGGCGGGACCTTCGCGGGCGGCGGTGCGACCGTCGGCACGGTCAGCGTGATCAAGGGCACGACGCTGTACGTCACCGACTCGAGCGGCAACACGGTCAAGGTGACGACGTCCGCCGCGTCGGCCGTGACGAAGACCGTGTCGAGCAACCTGCAGGGCATTCGCCCGGGCGACGCGGTCGTCGTCCGTGGCACGACACAGAAGAACGGCACCCTCGCCGCTTCGGCGATCAGCGTCGGCGGCGCCGCCGGCGGCTTCGGCGGTGGCGGCGCCGCGACGGGGTTCGGCAGCGGCAACGGCGGTAACGGCGGCGCAACCGGTTTCGGTGGAGGAGGCAACGGTGGCTGATCTCGAAACGCCGGTGCGTGAGCGGCGCGGAGCGTGCGGCTCGGTCCGGACGACCGGCGCCGGCCTGTCCGTGCTTGCTCTTGCCTCCATGTGTGCCGCATTCGCGGGAACGGCGGCAGCGGCGGCCCCGGTACGAGGCTCGGTCTCGGGCCCCGTGATCGCGGTCAAGGGCTCGACGTTCAAGCTGACGACGAGTCTGAGCCCGACGGGGACCTCGACGGTGACCGTGAGCAAGACCACGGTGATCTCCGCGCAGAAGACGCTCGCCCACACCAGCCTGAAGGCCGGAGCCTGCGTCATGGCGACGGGCGCGAAGAACGCGAAGGGAGTCGTCGCGGCCGCGCGGATCACGCTCTCTGCACCCGTGAAGGGTCAGTGCACGTCGGGCTTTACCCGCCGCGGACCGCGTCCCGCGGGCTCGGGTCGCCGGCCGCCGAGCTCCGGTGGAGGATCGCGACCGGGAGGCGGCTTCCGCAACTTCGCGAACTTCGGCTTCGCCTTCGGCAAGATCGCGACGCTCAAGGGCGCCGTGCTCACCGTCAAGGGAACGACCGGCTCGAAGGCCGTCACGACGACTGTCACGGTGACGGCGAAGACGCAGGTGGAGAAGACCGTTCGTGTCAACGACGCTTCGATCTCCCTCAAGGCGTGCGTCTTCGTGCGCGGGACGAGCAGCGACAAGGGCGTGACCATCAAGGCGCAGGACATCGCTCTCTCGCAGCCGACGGCGACGGGCTGTCGGTTCGGCTTCGGCGGGAGATAGCGAGACGGCGGCGGTTGCAGCCGGGGACGCATCCTCCCGTTCCCGGCATGCCGCCCCTGGGCCTGTCGCCGGCGCGGCTAGACTGGCGTCATGCCGAGTGAGAACGATCTGCTCGAGGCGTTGCGCCAGGTCGAGGATCCCGAGCTCGGGATGGACGTCGTCGACCTCGGGCTCGTCTACGAAGTCCAGGTCGCAGGGCCGAACGTGAAGATCCTCTACAGCCTCACGTCGATGGGATGCCCCGCCGGTCCGCTCATCGCGGGCGACATGGAGCGCGTCTCGCGCGAAGTGCCGGGTGTCGAAGACGTCGAGCTCGAGCTCACGTTCGACCCGCCGTGGACGCCGGACAGGATGTCCGACGACGCGAAGTTCATCCTCGGCTTCGGGTAGGTAGACGACACCGGCCGGCCTGACCGGCACGCCTCGCTCTCGCAGAACCCTTACGTCGCTCTGCGTTTGCCGTTCGCTCGCGTCGGAGACCAGCTAGATCGGTATCCGTACGAATCCATCAGGGAGCAGAACGAACATGAGACGAGGACTTCTTCCATTCGCGGCCGCAATGCTCGTCGTTTCCGGCTCGGGGGCCCTGATCGCCACGACCGCGTCGGCGCGCTCGACCGTCAAGCCGACGCTGGCCGCAACGCCCGCCTTGCAAGGGCCGGTTGCTCACCCGTTCGTCGGCGACAAGCTGGCGACGAGCAACGGTCAGTGGAACGGCGATCCGACGACCTTCACGTACCAGTGGCAGCGCTGCGACCCGGTCGGCGACCGGCAGAACTGCGTGGCCATCGCCGGCGCAACCGCCCAGTCGTACACGGTGCAAAAGGCCGACGTGAACCACACGCTCGATGCCGTCGTGACCGCGACGAACGCCGACGGCAGCGCGTCGAAGGACACGAAGGCGACCGGCGTCGTCTCCGAGGCGACCGCCCCGGTCGAGAAGACGCGTCCCACGATCTCGGGCGTGGCCACCGTCGGCTCGACGCTCACGGCGCAGGCGGGGACATGGACGGGCGCCGTCACCTTCGCGTACGCGTGGCAGCTGTGCGACGCGAACGGCAACAACTGCACCGACATCGCCGGGGCCACGGGCCAGACCTACGGCGTGCGCTCCTCCGACGTCGGCCACGAGCTGCGCGTCCGCGTACGCGCCTCGAATCGGTTCGGGTCGACGAGCGCGACCTCGGACTTCACGTCTGTGGTCACCGCCGACACGACGACGACGGTCGTGACCACCACCGCCCCCGCGGTTTCGCCGCCGGGGCTCGGGTTCATCTCGTTGAAGCGCGTCGGCTGGAAGCTGTACGCGCGCTTCCGCGTCTGCCACACCGGCGGCCGCGTCACGATCGTCGAGCGTGACAACAAGGCGCGCGCACTTGCGTACACGCGCCGCTTCGCCGTCTCGCCGTCCGGGTGCGCGACCTATGCGCGGAGCTGGATCGTGCTCAAGCGGTTCCGCTCGCGGGCCGGGCGGCTCGTCGTGACCTTGCGCGCACGTGACTCGGCCGGTCGCCTCAGCCGGCTCGTGAGCCGGTCGGTCAGGATTCCCTGACCGACCGCGGACGATGTTCGGGGCCACCCGCGCGGCGGTCCCGAACCTCAACCGCCGGGGATCGTGAGCACGATCTTGCCGAGCTGTTCGCCTGCTTCGAGCCGCTCGTGCGCGGCTCGGATCTCGCTCAGAGGCACCACCTCGTCGACGACCGGTCGTGCCCGCCCGGTCGCGATCAGGTCGTAGGCGCCCTCGAAGTCGGTCTTCGTTCCCATCGTCGAGCCGAGGATCGTCAGTTGCTTCCACCACACGCGGTGCAGCGCCGCGGGCGGATTCGGGCCCGACGTTGCGCCGCACACCGCGATGCGGCCGTCGCGCGCAGCCACGTCGAGTGACGTACGCCACGTCGCTTCGCCGACGTGGTCGATCACGACGTCGGCGCCACGGCCCCCGGTCGCTTCCTTGACGGCGGCCTTCACGTCGCCGCCGGCGTGGTTGACGGCGACATCCGCGCCGAGCTCGCGTGCGCGCTCGAGCTTCGCCGCGCTCGACGACGTGACGATGGTGCGGGCGCCCAGAGCGCGCGCGATCGCGAGGCCGGCCGTCGACACGCCGCTGCCGATACCCCAGAGGAACACCCACTCGCCTTCTTGAACGTGCGCGCGCGTGACGAGCATCCGGTACGCCGTCTCGAACACGAGCGGGAACGCGGCCGCTTCCTCGAAGGAGAGCCCGCTTGGAATCGGATAGACGTTCGTCGCCGGAACGGCGATCAGCTCCGCGTTCGTGCCGTCGCCGTGCTCGCCGACGACGTGGATCGCGCCGTCGGCCGCTTCGATTCCGGGATTGATCACAACCGGGTCGCCGAGCTCGAATCCGGTCACGCCGGAGCCGAGCGCCTCGACGACGCCCGCGCCGTCGGCTCCCAGGATCCGCGGCTTCGGCACGGACGGCAGCCCTTTCCTGATCCACACGTCGAGGTGGTTGAGCGCCGAGGCGCGCAGCCGGATGAGCACCTCGCCCGGACCCGCCTCGGGGTCGGGCGCGTCTTCCAGCACGAGCACGTCGGGTCCGCCGTCCTCATGGATTCGTACGGCCTGCACGCCGGGCACACTATCGGGGTGAAGGGGTCAGACCTGCAGCGGCTCGGGTCGGAGCTCGGCCTCGACGTGGTCGGCGCCGCACGTGCGGCGCCGTACCGGCAGACCGAAATGCACATCCGCGAGCGCAGCGCGCGCGGCCTCTTCGCCGACATGAAGTTCACGATGGCGCGGCCCGAGGAGTCGTGCCATCCCGAATCGTTGCTCCCGGGCGCGCGCACCGTCGTCTCGGCGGCGCTCTGCTATTACGCCGACGAGCCCGAGCGGCCCGACGGCGACGGGCGGCTGCCGCGTTACGCGTGGCACGACGCGTATGCCGACCTCCGCGAGAAGCTCGACGAGCTCGGCCGGCGCATCGGCGGCCCGTACCGCGTGCTCGTCGACGCAAACCAGCACGTCGACCGCGAGGGCGCTGCGCGCAGCGGCGTCGGGTTCTACGGGAAGAACACGCTGCTGATCACGCAGCGGCACGGCTCGTGGGTCGTGCTCGGGACGCTGATCACGGCGCGGGAGCTCGAGCCGACTCCTCCCCTCGATCTCGACTGCGGCGCCTGCCGGCTCTGCATCGACGCCTGTCCCACCCGTGCGCTCGACGAGCCGGGGACGCTCGACGCGACGCGCTGTCTTTCCTACTGGACGCAGGCGCCCGCGTCGATTCCCGAGGCGTATCGCCCGGAGCTGGGCGCACAGGTGTACGGCTGCGACATCTGCCAGGACGTCTGCCCGTGGAACCGCGGGATCGAGAAGCGCCGGCGCGGCGAGCCGTCCGCCGCCGACGCCGAGCCCCACGTCTCGCTCGTCGACTGGCTGCGCGCCGGCGCCGGCGAGCTGAGTCGGCGCTACGACCGGCTCTACGTCCCCCGCAACGACGGGCGCTGGCTCGTGCGCAATGCGCTCGTCGCAGCCGGCAACGTCGGCGGGGCGGAGGCGAAGAAGGCGGCCGAGCCGTTTCTCGGAAACGGCGACGACATGCTGCGCGACCACGCGGCCTGGGCGCTCGGCCGTATGGAGGAGCGCGGTGTCTGACGCACGGAGGCTTCGGGCGACCGAGACGTGGATCGCGTGGGTGCGTCTCGGCGGTGTCGTCTTCGCGGTGCTCGAAGTCGCCGTCTTCACGCAACGGTTCCCGCCGGGGTATCTCGCCGCCGCCTGGGCGATCACCGCGGGATTCGCGGCGGGCACGGTCGTCCTGCTGTGGCTCGCGCAGACGGAGCGGCACGAGCGGCTTCGCGCGGTCGGCTTCGCCGCCGTCTGCTTCGACGCGACCGTGATCGGCGCCTACGGAATCGTCTTCTCGTACGAGTACGGCAACCAGATCCGCTTCGCGATGATCTTCGTCGTCGTCGAGGCCGCATTGCGCTACGGGCTCACCGGCGGCGTCGCGCTACCTGTCGTGCTCTTCCCGTACTACTGGTTCGTCGAGCGGTGGCGCTTCCGCCATTTCTCCCCGCCCGGGCCGGCATTCCTGTGGGACCGCGTGGCGTTCCCGGCCGGTCTCCTGCTGCTGAGCGGACTGGTCGTCGGCTGGCTCGTGCGCGGCCTCGACCACGAGGCGCAGCGCGGCAGCGAACGCGCCGCAGAGGCGGAGCGGCTCCGCGACGCACTCGGCCGCAGGGTCGACGTGCTCGAGGCGTCGAATCGCTGCGCCCGCGCGCTCGGCTCCTCGCTCGAGATCGAGCCGGCATTCGGCGCGTTCATCCGCGAGGTGCGCGGCCTCGTCGCATTCGAGCGGCTGGCGATCGTGCTCGTCGAGGACGGCCAGGCGCGCGTGATCGCGGCAGCGGGCCTGGGGGCGGAGACGACCTTCGCTCCCGGCACGTCGCGCGCCGCGGCGGGCTCCGTTCTCGAAGACGTGCTCGAGGGTCGAACGGTCTACCGGGAGGACATGGAGGATCGCCGCTACCCGGAGGAGGACGAGCTCGTCGCGCTCGGGCTCCACAGCCGGCTCGTGACCCCGCTGCTCGTCGGGGCGCGACCGATCGGGATGATCTCGTTCGTCCGCAGCGAGCCGTCGGCGTTCAACCGCGAGGAGATCGAGCTGATCTCGCTCCTCGGGCGGCTCGTGGCGACAGCCGTGCAGAACATTCGCGCCTACGAGTCGGAACGGCAGACCGTCGAGGAGCTGCGCCGGTTGTCGGCGTTGCGTGCCGACTTCGTGTCGCTCGTCTCGCACGAGCTACGAAGCCCGATGGCAGCGGTGATCGGCGCAGCGCGCACGCTGCAGGGCCGCTGGTGCACACTGGCTCCGGATCAGCGGGAGGCGTTCCTCGCGTTGATCGGCGACGAGACCAATCGGCTCGCAGCGCTGATCGGCGACGTGCTCGACACGTCGCGCATCGAAGCCGGCACGTTCAGCTACGTCTTCACGGACGTCGACCTCGGGCGCCTCGTCGAGGAAGCGGTTGCGACGTCGTCGGTCGGCCAGGACGAGGTGCGCTTGCGCGCGGACGTCGTCGGGCCGCTACCGGCCGTGCGCGGCGATCGCGAACGGCTCCGTCAGGTGCTGACGAACCTGATCGAGAACGCGGTCAAGTACTCGCTCGAGGGTGACGAGGTCGCGGTGACCGTTCGGCCCGAGAACGGCGTCGTGCGCGTCACGGTCAGCGACCACGGCCCCGGTATTCCGCACGACCAGCAGCGGCTCATCTTCGAGAAGTTCGGCCGGGCCGACGTTGCGGGCGGTTCGAAGCCGGGAACGGGTCTCGGTCTCTTCATCGCCCGTTCGATCGCCGAAGCACACGGCGGGACGCTCGACGTTCGCACGCCGCCGGCCGGTGGAGCGACGTTCGAGCTGACGCTTCCGGTCTGAAGAGACGGCGGCGGACTCGGCGGCGCGCGTCCGCAGTTACGCGCGGGCCGCGCGAAGTCGCTCGACGCCGAGCTCTTTCGCGAGCTCGCGCGCGCGTGCTGCGAGCCGCCGGCGCAGCTCGTCGGGTTCGAGTACGACCGCTTCGCCGCGCTTCGAGAGGATCTCGCTCTCGAGCCACTCGTCGCTTCCCACGGGGATCTCGCGCAGCGCGCTTCCGTCGGCGAGCTTGCGCGCGCCGCGCTCGATCTCGTAGCGGGCGATCGCGGGGGAGTAGAGGATGCGTGCGCGTCGAGCGCCGCGTAGCCGCGTCGGCTCGAAGCCTTCGCGCGGCTCGAACTTCTCGCGCGTCAGCTTGGCGCTGCGCATCCGGTCGAGCCGGAACGAGCGCTCGGCGCCGCTCGTGCGATCCCACGTGTGCACGTACCAGTTCGGCATCTGGCGCTCGAGCGAGTACGGCTCGACCATCCGCGTCGACGGCTGCGCGTCCATCTCCTTCTGATACTCGATCTCGACGAGCTTCAGCTCGCGCATGCCGCGGGCGAGCGTCGAAACGAGGTCTTCCTCGGCACGTTCGATGAGCGGCTGCGGCGTCTGCGCGAGCTCGAATTGCCCGAACGTCTCCTCGAGCTTGCGGCGGACGCCGCGCAGTTGCGTGTGCGCGTCCGCGGCGATCATCGGACCGACGTATTCGAGCGCGAGCCGGATCGCGCGCGCCTCGAGCGGCGTGAGACGCGGCGCCAGGCGGAACGTGTCGCCCCAGAGCTCCTTGTCGACGTGTACCTCGTCGCCGCTCAGCTCCGCGTAGATCGTGTAGCAGCCGCCTCCGAAGTTGACAAGATTGAGGAGCGAGAGATGCTCCTCGAGCTCTTCGGCGGGCACGGAAGGGAAGCGCGAGAGCAGCTCGGAGACGGGGATAGCCGCTTCCTTGTCTTCGCCGCACGCGGCGAGGAGATACGCGAGGAGCGCCTGGAGGACGGCGAAGCGCTCGGGCGCGACGGGCCCTGCCGGCCGCTCGCCGCCGCCGCCGTCGACCGCGCGCTGCGGCGACTCGCGGGCGGGCTCCGGCGCCTTGCCCTCGTGGCCGGCCCGCACGTGGCGGAGCGCGGTCGCGACCTCGCGGCGCAGCTCTTCGGGCTCGAGCGGAACGGCGCGGCCGTCCTGGCGGAGCACCCAGGAGGCGAGTTGTGCGATCGACGAGTAGTCGGTGGCGAAGACGCCGTCCTCGAGGCGGCCCGTGGAGCCGTATGCGCGCTGAACCCACCATGCGGTGTCGCCCTTCACCTCGATGCGCGCCTCCCCGACGATCTCGCCGACCTGCCAGGGCGGGCGTCCGCGGTAGCGCTCGATGTCGAAGTCGGCTGGCGTGCGGAAGTCGCGTTCGCGCCGTGTCGCGAACTTGATCTCGCCGCGGATTCGCGAGACGCGGAACGTGCGGATGTCGTCGCGGTCGAGGTCCTGGCCGATGACGTACCAGATGCCGTTGTCGGGCAGCAGCGCATAGGGGTTGAGCGTGCGCTCCGACACGTCGTCGCGCGACATCGTGCGGTACTCGAACTTGATCGTCCGCTGTTTCGAGATCGCGCCCTCGAGCTTGGCGAGGCGTCCCGGCATCTCGGGCGAGTAGTCGGGGTCGAGGACCTCGACCCGAAGCGCGGTGTCGCTCGTCGCCTCCGCGAACCCGGGTCGCCCGAGGGCGAGGTTCTGCAGCGCGAGACGCAGCGGCTCTGCGTATGCGAACTTGCCTTCGAGCAGGTACAACGCCGTCTGGAGCGCCGCGAGCTCTGCGTCGTCGAGCTCGAGCTGCGGGAGGAAGTACTGCTCGGACCGGAGCGTGTACAGCTCCTCGCCGGTGAACTCGTCGCGCTGCGACTGGAGCGGCACGCCGAGCGCGAGCAGTTCCGCACGGTCGGAGTAGAAGCGGCGCGCGAACGCCTCGTCCGACATCTCGGAGTACCCCTCGACGTTCGACTTCACGTCGCGGGCCGTGATCGGACGCCGTTCCGCCATGAGGAACGCCACCAGCGAGAGCTGGCGAATCAGCTTGTCTGTGTCGTGCGACACCCCGGCCGCAGCCTACACCGGGTGCCCTGTGGATCGGGCTTGTGGAAAGGCTGTGGACGCGGCGTCGAGCTAGGCGGCAGCCTTCGCCTCGAGGTGCTGGTGCGACGGGCAATAGTCGCGCTCCGGCAGCGGCGTGCGCTGGCACGGCTTGCCTTTGCGCGTCGTTGCACGGCAGCGGGCGACACCGCCGTCGAGTGCGCCGGCCTCGATCTGCTCATCGATGAACGTCGTCGCCGCGTTCACGCCGGCCTGCACGGCCCACGCGACCTGCGCCTGCGCGGTGATCGGGAAGTAGCGCCGGATGTCCTGGAAGAGAGCGCGGTCCGGCTTCGCGAAGTACAACGGATCGTTCGCAAGCCGTTCCATCGTGTGCTCGCAGGACATGAGCACCGCGCGCCTCGATTCGATCTGCGACTCGCGGTCGCCGTACGGGTCGATCAGATCCTTGACCGACCGGTAAATAGCCCGCGAATACTGATACATGCAGTGTTGCAACTGGAGAGTCCGCTCTTCGATCACTAGTCTGGTCGTCTCCTGTGAAGTTCCCGCCAACGCTTTGTTAACAGCGGGTTAAGTTCCGATTCCGTACCGCCTTGAACCGATCCTACACGCTGCCGGGCGCTGTTACAAAGTGGGTCTCAATGTTGGCTGCTGAGGAAACAGGGCCCCCGGCGCCGGGCCCGGGCGGCAGGTGACCGATGCCCGGCCGGCCGGCGCGTTACACCTGTCTCTAGCGGGTGACGCGCGTCTGGTAGGCGTCCGGGAAGCCGTGTGCATGCGCTGCCGCGAGGGCGGCTGAGGCGTCCGCCTGCGAGGCGTAGATCCCCGAGAAGACGACGTAGTAGCCGGGGTGAAGGCTCGAATACTGCGAGGAGACGAGGACGCCGACGGCCGGGAGGCCCGCCCGCTTCGCGGCCCGGGCGCGGGCCCGGGCGTTCGCCTCGCCGGAGGCGAGGGGCAGCGACTCGAGCACGTTCGTGTAGCCGCTCGTGCCCGCGGGCCATGCGGTCAGCGCATTCGGGCTCGCCGGAGCGGGCGTCGTGACGGCGTTCGTCGACGGCGCCCCGGGCGCGACCGGCAGCGTCCCGGTCGAGATCGTGGGCTGCGGCGCGGTCGGCAGGGTGCTCGTCGGAGTCGCGGTCTGCACGGTCGGCTGGGGCGCGCCGGGCCCGACGGTGACCGCCGGGCTCGTGGCGACGAGCGTCGACTCGCGCTGGTTCGACGCCGACCCGGCGGCGACCGCCGCCGCGGTGGCCGCGACCGTGATGACGAGGAAGAGCAGCACGGGCCAGATCCAGTCGCCGGGGTACCACGCGAGCCGCCGCTGCCACTCGGACGCGAGGAAGCCGACGACGCCGCGGTTCGTGGGGAGGCGTGCGCCGCACTCGAGGCAGTACTCCTGCAACGGCTCATACGCGACGCCGCACCTCGGGCAGTAGTCGCGCGGGGTGGTGTCGCCCGTCGCGCTCAATCCGTGGCTCCGCCCGCCGGCGCGGGAGCCCCCACCGCCCTGCCGCACTGCGTGCAGAACTTCGAGCCCCAGAACACCGGTGCGCCGCAATCGCAGCGGACCGCGGGGTGGGCCTTGCCGCGCGAGACCGTCGCGGCGAGCAGCGTGTCGAGCGCCGCGAGCCGTTCTTCGAGGCTCACGAGCTCGGTGCAGCGGTCGACGAGGAGATCCTGCCGGAACTGGTCGCGCCGGTACATCTCGAGTATGAGGCCGCCGAGGTCGCGGAGCCGGCCTTCGCGCAGCCGGAGGAGCGCGCGTCGTTCGCGGCGTAGCTGGCCCGCCGGCGGGAGTGCGCGCCGGACGGCGCGGGGGCTCGGCGAGGCGGGCGGCGGGGCCGCCTCGCTCGTGGGAGCCCGACGAAAACCCGGCAGATGCGGCATCGGCCGCGACTCTAACGACACCCGACGGTCGGCGGGCCCGCTCGCCACTCAGCGCTGAATGACGACGAGGCGGTCCTCGGTCATCTCGCGCACCGAGTAGGCGGGGCCTTCCCGGGTGTTGCCGGACTCCTTGACGCCGCCGTAGGGCATCTGGTCGCTCCGGAACGTCGGCGCCTCGTTTACCGTGACGCCGCCGAAGTCGAGCGTCTCGGCGGCGCGAAGCGCGGTGTCGATCGACGCGGTGAAGATCCCGGCCTGCAGGCCGAACTTCGTCCCGTTCGCACGCTCGATCGCCTCGGCGACCGAGCCGACCGGGTTGACGATCACGACCGGGCCGAAGACCTCTTCACAGCTGACCTTCTGCTCGTCTCCGACCTCGGCGAGCACGGTCGGCCGGATGAGACGCCCTTCGACGCCGCCGGCGAGCAACGTTGCGCCCGAGCGTGTCGCCTCGTCGATCCAGTCGAGGATCCGCGTGCGTGCGCCCTCGTCGATCACGGGGCCGACGTCGGTGGCGTCGTCGGACGGGTCGCCGACGGCGAGCGCTTCGACCCTGGGGACGAACGCCTGCACGAATGCGTCGTAGGCCGGCCGCTCGACGTAGATGCGCTGTACCGAGATGCAGCTCTGGCCGGCGAACGCGAACGCATTCGCGGCGAGCTTGGTCGCAGCGACCTCGACGTCGGCGTCGGCAGCGACGATCACCGGCGTCGAGTTGCCGAGCTCGAGCTTGACGCGCTTGCGCGGGGCGCGCTCCTGGATGCCCCAGCCGACGTCGCTCGATCCGGTGAAGGTGATCAGGCGCACGCGCTCGTCGGCGACGAGTACGTCGCCGATCTCCGCCGCGGGGCCGACGAGCACGTTGAGCCACCCGTTCGGGAGTCCGGCCTCGAGCTCGAGCTCCGCGAGCAGGAGAGCCGAAAGCGGCGTCTGGCTCGCGGGCTTCAGCACGACGGGGCAGCCGGCGGCGAGCGCGGGCGCAAGCTTGTGCGCGACGAGATTGCACGGAAAGTTGAACGGCGAGATCGCGCCGACGACACCGATCGGCCGGCGGAGCGTGAAGCCGAGCTTGCCCTCTCCCGCCTGCGCGCTCTCCATCGGGATCATCTCCCCGGCGAGCTTGCGCGCTTCGACGGCGGCGAAGGTGTACGTCGACATCGCGCGTGACGCCTCGACGCGTGCCGCCTTGATCGGCTTTCCGGCCTCGTCGCTGATCGTGCGGGCGACCTCCTCGTGCCGCCGCCCGATGAGGCCCGCCACGCGCACGAGGATCTCTGCGCGCTTGTGCGCGGGCAGGGGGCTCTCGAGCGCCCGTGAGGCCGCGTCGATCGCGCGCTGCGCCTCGCCGGCTCCGCCCTTCGCGACGCGGCCGACGACGTCGCCCGAGTACGGGGAGCGGACATCGATCCACTCGCCGGTCGCGACCCACTCGCCGTCGATCAAGAGTTTCCGTTCGGTTGCCGTCGCCGCCATACCGCTCCTCCGCTTCGCGCTCGGTCAGTGCTCTGTCCCGACGATATCCGGCGGCGGCGCGCTTCGATCAGCCGTACTCGTCAGGGAGGCGGGAGGCGAGCGCGTCGAGCACCTTCAGCTGGATCGAAGGGACGCGCCGCAGCAGAGACTTGAAGTCGCGCGCGGTGACCACGAGCATGCGCGACGGCTTCGTGGTCGTGACGGTCGCCGTGCGGGGCGCACCCGTGATCAGCGCGATCTCGCCGAGAAAGTCGCCCGAGCGGAGCGTGTTCACCTTGCGTCCCTTGCGCTTGACGTCCGCGGCGCCGTCGACGAGCACGAGGAACTCCCGTCCCGTCGCGCCCTCGCGGGTCAGGTTGCGGTTCGCGTCCAGCGCGAACTCGTCGGCGATCGCTGCGATCTCGTCGAGCTCGCGCTTCGAGCAGCCTGCGAAGAGCGGTACGCACTTGAGCAGCTCGACCTTCGCGTTCTTTCGCAGCATCGCCGGATTCTCTGCCCGGGGTGTCCCCGGGTCAACCCTGGAAGGTAGAGTTGCGTCATGGCCAGGGACACCGACGCGCTCATCGTCGACGCCGTTCGCAGCCCCATCGGGAAGAGAAACGGCACGCTCTCGCACATTCGCGGCGACGACCTCTCCGCGCAGGTGGTCAATGCGCTCGTCGCGCGCAACGACGTCGATCCCGGCGAGATCGAGGATCTCCAGTGGGGCTGCGTCACGCAGATCAACGAGCAGACGTGGAACATCGGGCGGAACGTCGCGCTCGCGGCCGGCTGGCCCGTCACCGTCTGCGGCACGACGGTCGACCGCCAGTGTGGGTCGTCGATGCAGACGAACTTCAACGCTGCGGCGGCGGTCTGGTCGGGCCAGCTCGACCTCGTCATCTCGGGTGGGGTGGAGATGATGTCGCGCGTCCCGATGGGCTCCGGCAACGGCTCGATGTCGGACGCCGTGCTCGAGCGCCACGACATCGTGATGCAGGGCATCTCCGCGGAGGAGATCGCCGAGAAGTGGCACCTCTCCCGCGAGGAGCTCGACCGCTATTCCCTCGAGTCGCATCGGCGCGCCGCGCGCGCGATCGAGGAAGGACGCTTCGAGAAGGAGATCATCCCGATCGACCTCGACGTACCCGCGCCGGACGGCGGCGGCGGGGCGGCGACGATGGTGCGCACCCGGTTCGCGGTCGACGAGGCCGTGCGCCAGACGACCCTCGAGAAGATGGCGGCCCTGCAGCCGGCCTTCGTCCCCGACGGCAAGGTCACCGCCGGCAACTCGAGCCAGATCGTCGACGGGTCTGCCGCCGTGCTCGTGGCCTCGGAGAAGAAGGCGTCGGAGCTCGGTCTCACGCCGCGCGCCCGTTTCCTCGGCTTCGGCATCGCGGGCGTCGATCCGCATCTGATGCTGCACGGCAACCCGCAGGCGTGCGAGCGCGCGCTCGCGAAGGCCGGTCTCACGTGGGACGACATGTCGGTGATCGAGGTCAACGAGGCGTTTGCGTCGGTCGTCCTCCAGTTCCTGAAGGACACCGAGCTCGGCGAGCGCTACGAGGCCGGCGACGTGAACCCGAACGGCGGCGGTATCTCGCTCGGGCATCCGCTGGGAGCAACCGGTGCCCGCATCACCGCGACGCTCGTCTCGGAGCTCGAGCGCCGGAACGCGCGCTACGGCATCGCCGCGATGTGCATCGGCTTCGGCCAGGCGATTGCCGGCGTCGTCGAAAAGCTCTAAGGCCGAAGCTCGTAGCAGCCGATATACGGCGGCATGGATGCCGTGATCCGCGGGACGACGATGCCCGTCCTCGAGGTGCGCCTGACGCCGGGCGAGTCCGTCGTCGCGGAGGCGGGACAGCTCGGCTGGTTCGACGACGGGATCGAGCTCGAGACGACGACCGCGCTCGCCGGCGCCGGCGGCATGTTCGATGCCGCGAAACGGAGCTTCGGCGGCGGCACGTTCTTCATGACGCGGTACGCGTCGGTCACGCAGCCGGGCACGGTCGCGTTTCCCGCGCGTCTGCCCGGCAAGATCTTCCAGGTTCCGCTCGGCCCCGGCCGCTCGTACCTCATCCAGCGCCACGGCTTCCTGGCCGGGCTCGAAGGCGTCGAGCTCTCGACCGCGTTCCACCCGGGGCACGTCGGCTCCGGCCTGCTCGGCGGCTTCGGGTTCCTCCTCCAGAAGCTCGAGGGGGTCGGTCACGCGTGGGTGGAGCTCGCCGGAGAGTTGAGCGAGTACGACCTCCAGCCGGGTCAGACGCTGCGGGTGCACCCCGCGCACGTCGGCGTCGTCGAGGAGGGCGTGGCGTACGAGTTGACGACGGTGCCCGGGATCAAGAACAAGGTCTTCGGCGGCGACGGCCTGTTCCTGCTCCGGTTGACCGGCCCCGGCAAGGTCTGGCTCCAGTCGATGTCGCTGCCGATGCTCGCGCACGCGCTCGAGCCGTACCTGCCGCAGGCAAACGGCAACGGCGTGCAGACGTCGTCGCTCCAGGGCGCCGCACTGGGCGGCGGTCTCGCCGCGGCTGCCAAGGGCATCAGCGAGCTTCTCTAGCGAACGACGCCGCTAGGCTCGCCGCATGGCGGGCCGGCGTCCCAGTGGTGCGCACCTGGCGGTGGCCGCCGCCTTCGTCGCGCTCGGCGTCGTCGACGGCACGTGGGCCGCGCGGCTTCCCGCGCTCCAGCACCGGCTCGGCCTCGACAGCAGCCGGCTCGGGCTCGTCATCTTCTCCGTCTCGGTCGCGGCGACGCTGTTGCTGCCGGTCGCGGGCTGGCTCGCGTCGCGGTTCGGCAGCCGGGGGCCGGTCGGGCTCGGGCTCGTCGTCGCCGCCGGCGGGCTGACGCTCGCGCCGTTCGCTCCGTCGCTCGCCCTGCTCGTACCCGCGGCGTGCGTGCTCGGCGCCGGTATCGGGATCCTCGACGTCGGGGCGAACGCGCACGCGGTCACGCTCGAGCGGCGGGTGGGGCGGCCGATCCTGTCGGTGCTGCACGGCACGTGGAGCTTCGGTCTGCTCGGAGGCTCTGGTCTCGCCGCGGCTGCGGCGGCCTGGGGCGTGGGGCTGCGACTGCAGTTTCCGGTCGTCGCTGCGGCGACGCTGCTGCTCGCGGCGGCGGTCGTGCCCCGCCTCCTGCCGGGAGCGGCGGATGCGGCGGTCGACACGGCGCACTTCGCGCTGCCGAGCGGGGCACTCGCACTGCCGGCGTTCCTGACCTTCTGCTGCATGTTCGTCGAGTCGGCCACGATGAACTGGAGCGCCGTGTTCCTCGCCGGACCCGTACGGGCGAGCGCCGCGGTGGCGGCAGGCGGCGTTGTCGCGTTCTCGATCGCGATGGCGTTCGCACGTCTCGTCGGAGATCGGTTCGTGACGCGTTTCGGGGTGGCGGTCCTCGCGCGGGTCGGCGGTCTCTTGACGTTCGGCGGGATGCTGCTTGCGCTCGCGACGCGGTCACCCGTGCCGGCGCTCGCCGGATTCGCCTTCGTCGGCGCCGGGTGCGCGGCGATCGTTCCGGCGCTCTTCCGCATCGCGGCGGCCGCGCCCGGCGTGTCGTCGGGCGCAGGCATCGCCGCGGTCGCGACCGCCGGATACACCGGCGGCGTGCTCAACGGCCCCACGATCGGCTTCCTGGCGCGCGGGATCGGGCTCACCGGCGCGCTCGGTTCCGTCGCGCTTGCGGGGCTCGTGCTCGCCGCGCTCGGGCCGTGGCTCGAGCGGTAGGCTCTGCCCTGGTGACGAGGGAGATCCGGAAAGTCGGCGTGGTCGGGCTGGGCGCGATGGGCGCGGGCATAGCGCAGCTCTGCGTCGAGGCGGGCATCGACACCGTCGGGCGTGAGGTCACACTCGAGCTCGCAGAGAAGGCGCACGGCAAGATCGCGCACTTCCTCACGCGCAAGGTCGAGAAAGGTCGGCTCGAGCAGAGCGCCTGCGACGCGGCGGTCGCTCGTCTCTCGCTCACGTCCGAGCTCGGCGATCTCGCGGAGTGCGATCTCGTGATCGAGGCGATCGTCGAGGACCTCGCACCGAAGCAGGAGCTGTTTCGCGAGCTCGAGCGCGCGTGCCGCGCCGATGCGGTGCTCGCCACGAACACGTCGGCGCTCTCCGTCACGGAGATCGCATCTGTGCTCGAGAAGCCGGAGCGCGTCGTCGGCATGCACTTCTTCAATCCGGCGCCGCTGATGCCGCTCGTCGAGATCGTCCGTGCGGAGCTCTCGTCGGATGACGCATTCGAGACGGCGTACGCGCTCGGCGAGACGCTCGGGAAGCATCCGATCCGCTGCTTCGACACGCCAGGCTTCGTCGTCAATCGCGTGCTGATCCCGCTCCTCAACGACTGCATTCGCGTGCTCGACGAAGCGCGCGTATCGGTCGAGGACCTCGACGCGGGGATGAAGCACGGTGCCGGCTGGCCGATGGGTCCGTGCGAGCTCGTCGATCTCGTCGGCATCGACGTGCACGTGCACGCAAGCGAGGCGCTGTACGAGAAGACGCGCGTCGAGCGGATGGCACCGCCGCCGCGGCTCGTCGCGATGCGGAACGCGGGGCTGCTCGGCCGGAAGAGCGGCCGCGGCTTCTACAGCTACTAGGTTCGCCTAGGCCGCGAGCGGGATCTGCGCCACGGCCGGGCGTGTCCGCTGTGCGGCGGGCTCCGCCGCGTGGGTCTGCGGAGCTTCGTCGCGCAGCGCGTCGAGCGTGACGGCGTGCAACGTGGCGGCGGCGGCGGCGGCGAGCAGTCTGGAGGAGTGCTCGGGCGCCACGCCGGCTGCGCGGAGCGCTGCCGCGAGCGCGTCGATCCGCTCGGTCAGGGCGACGGCGGTGGATTCGGCGACCATCGCTGACAGCTTCGCTTCGGCGCCGGACATTCCTCTGCGCAATCGGCCGAGGTTGCCGCCAGGATCCGCATGATCTCGCGGAAAATGCCGGTTACGCGTCCCTCACAGAACCTTTACGGACCGCTCAAGTCCGGGTTACGAGCCGTAGGGATACTCTGCACACATGCGGCGCACAGTCGTCATCGGCGCGTTCCTGGCTGCGCTCTTCCTGCCCGCGGGCGCTCTCGCCCTGCAAGGCGCGGACGGCGACGGAACGCTGGTCGTCCAGAACGGGGCGGCCCCGCGCGGCGTCGCCGTCGTGACGCTCGTGATCCACGGCGCTGCGATCGGTCAGATCGCCGGCTTCGGCAAGGTCGTGATCGACGACCCGACGCCGACCGACGCGAACACGCCTGAAGTGTCCGGCTACAACTGGCACCGGCTGACCGGCGTCACCGAAGACACGTGGGGCGGCACGAATCTCCGCTTCCGCGCGGTCGGCGGCACGTACAAGATCACGATCTACGGCCAGGGCGTCGATCTCGTCGCGAGCGGTCAGGGCACCGTCCTGCTTGCAGGCTCACCGGACATGCCGACGACCGACGGTCGCTACTCGGTGAACGGGCAGGACTTCCGCTCGCTGCCCGCAACTCCGACGAAGCCGTTGCGCATCTCCGCCCCCGCCTCTTCCTTCGCCACCGGATAGCCGGTCGCGATGGCCACGAAGCCCCAGCTGGTGCTCGTGGTCGAGGATGAGGCCTCGATCGCGTCGTTCGTCGCCGCGTATCTGAAGAACGCCGGTTACGCCGTGCGCACGACGGCGAGCGGCAACGAGGCGCTGAGGCTCGTCGAGTCGGAGAAGCCGGCGCTCGTCGTGCTCGATCTCATGCTTCCGGACATCGACGGCGTCGAGGTCTGCAAGCGCATCCGCCAGGACACCGATCTCCCTGTGCTGATGCTGACGGCGCGCGACGAGGACGTCGACAAGATCATCGGGCTCGAGGTCGGGGCCGACGACTACATGACGAAGCCCTTCAATCCGCGTGAGCTCGTCGCGCGCGTGCGCGCGATCCTGCGTCGCGCGACGACCGAGCGCGCGAAGCGCGAGAGCGCAGTCATCCAGCACGGCGACCTCGTCGTCGATGCAGGCCGGCGCGAGGCGCGAGTCGGCGAGCAGGAGATCCAGCTCGCTCCGAAGGAGTTCGATTTGCTCTGGGAGCTGCTCGACCATCGCGGACTCGTGCTGACGCGCGATCAACTGCTCGAGCGCGTCTGGGGCTACACGTTTGCAGGCGACACGCGGACGGTCGACGTGCACGTGCGGCAGCTGCGCAGGAAGCTCGGCGATGCGTCGCCGATCGTCACGGTCTGGGGTGTCGGGTACAAGGTGAGCCCGGCGCGCGAGCAACAGCCCGCCTGAGCTGAGAGTAGGCTCGGGCAGTGCTCGGGTCGCTGCGCTTCCGTCTACCCGCGTTGTTCCTGCTCGGGGTCGTGCTGTCCGGCCTCGTGGCTTCGCTGATCGCGATCCGGTTCTTCCAGACATACACGCGCACACATGCGATCGACGAGCTGCGGGCCGAGTCGGTCGGGATCGTGCGCCTCTACGCCCGCCAGGCCGGTGCGGCGCCGATCAACGTGCCGAGCCTCGAGAGCGCGATCGGCGGCGACCGCATCTACTTCGTTCCCGCGTTCCCGGGCGCCGGCTTGATCCAGACCCTCCCGAACCTGCCCGCGGACACGGTCGACATCTCGACCTTGAAGTCGCGCGGCTCGACGACGCTCGACCTTCGAGTGAGCAATGTGCATTATCTCGCGGTCGCGGAGCCGATCTACCTCGCCAATCAGTTGTTCGGCGCGCTCGTCGTCGCGAAGCCCGTCTCGCAGCTGCGCAGCCGCTGGGTGACGTTGATCGAGCGGCTCGGCATCGCATTCGGCGGGGGCGTCGTCGTCGCCGGACTGCTCGGGCTCTATCTCTCCCGTCGCATCACCGAGCCGCTGCTGGCGCTGTCCTCGGCCGCCGACGAGATCGCGGGGGGCAACTACGCCGTCGAAGTGCCGGCGCCGCGAGGAGGAGACGAGATCTCGCACCTCTCCACGCGGTTCGGGGACATGGCGGCGAAGCTCGCGGAGTCGGAGCAGCTCTCGCGGAACTTCCTCATGTCGGTGTCGCATGAGCTCCGAACGCCGCTCACCGCAATTCGCGGGCATGTGGCGGCGTTGCGGGAAGGCGTCATCGACGACGCAGCGATGCAGGAGGCGTCGCTCGGGGTCATCGGCGAAGAGGCGATGCGGCTCGAGCGCCTCGTCGGCGACGTGCTCGATCTCGCGAAGCTCGACGCGCACCGGTTCACGGTGCTGCAGGAGGAGGTCGACATGGAGCAACTGTGCGAGCGGGCGTTCACGGCGTTCGGAGAAGTGGCGCGCCGGCGGACGATCGACTACCGCACGGACTTCAGCGCGCGGCCCGTGATCGTCACCGACGGCGACCGCGTGCTCCAGATCATCTCGAACCTGCTCTCGAACGCGTTCCGCTGGACACCGGAGGGCGGCCGCATCGAGCTCTCGCTCTCGGCTGCGAACGGATCCGTGTCGGTGGTCGTGTCCGACAGCGGCCCGGGAATCACGGACGAGGAGCTCGAACGGATCTTCCGGCCGTTCTGGTCGCGCGACGGCGGCGGCACCGGCCTCGGGCTGGCGATCGCCCGGGAGCTCGCGCTCGCGCTCGGCGGCCGAATCGACGTCCGCAGCCAGCTGGGAGTCGGGAGCCGCTTCGAGCTCGTGCTGCCGGACGGAAGCGAGGGCCGGGCTCTCTAGCCGGTCTGCTGCCCGGGGCCGAGCTGCTCCGAACGCCGCTCTTCGATCCGGTAGACCGTTGCACCGCCGCCCCGCGCGAGGTTCTCCTCGATCTTGGCGAGCCGCTGGTCGACGCCGCGCCACCCCGATGCGACGAGGTCGACGAGCAGTGCGAGATCGTCCACCCGCGCGTGCCGCTCGGCGAGCAGGTCGCCCTCGACGCGCTCGAGGCGGCGGACGAGCTGGTTCATGAGCCCGCGCACCTCGGCGAGCTGACGCGCGACCGGTAGCACCTGGGCCCGCAGGCCGTCCTGGACGGCGTCGCCGACGCGCGCCGGAAGCGTCGACTCGAGCTCGGCGGCCGTTGCAGCAAGCGCCTCGACCTGGTCGCGCGCGCGTTCGAGCGCGGCGTCTACCGCGGCGGCC
>DATKQO010000176.1:0-3077 GCA_035532715.1 Gaiellaceae bacterium
TGCGGTGCTCGACCTCGCGTGCGGCGACGGCGGTCTCGCCGACTTCCTGCCCGGCCAGCGGTACGTCGGCGTCGATGCGAACGCCGAGATGGTCGCGGCCGGCCGCGCACGCGGGCGCGAGATCGTGGAGGCCGACCTCAACGCGTACGTTCCGGCTGCTCCGGTCGAGGCGACGACGATCTTCCGCGCGATCTACTACGCGGCCGATCGCCGTGAGCTCTTGACGCGCATCGCCGGCTACACCACGCGCAAGCTCGTCTTCGACCTGAACCCGCGGCAGTACCGCTTAGCGGACGTACGGGCCGACCTCGAGGCAGCGGGGTTCGACCGACTCGCGACGCGTCCGTTCTTCGTCCCGCAGACGCGGGCGCCGTTCCCCGGTCTTCAGCTGCTCGAGCGGAGCGGGCCGGTTGCGCGGGCGATCCTGCGCTTCCGGTTCACGCTCATCTGTGCGGCCTGGTCAGGAAGAAGTCGTACGTGACTTCGGCCCCGAGCTGGCGCTTGTCGCCGCGGTGGTCGTAGTCGTCCGGGACGAATTTCTTCGCAACCGCGACGTGCGCTGCGAAGCCTCCAGCCGGCACGCGGATCCATGCGACCTTGCTCTGGAGGTTGCCGATGCTGGAGTCGATCCTCTTCGTCACGTGCGCGAGCACGGGCTGCTTGTCGACCGCCTTCATCGTTCCGAGCGTGATCCGTATGGCCGTCGGCGGGATGGGGTAGTTCTCAGGCCGGGAGTACGCGACGCGCAGCCAACCGGCGGGGCCCGAGTAGCGGTAGTAGACGCTGTCGTTCGCCCCGCTCCAACCGTCCGGGTAGATCCCGATGCAGTCGCTCTGCATGCGGTTCGGCTCGGTGAGCCGGATGAGCCGCCAGTAGAGCGTCCCTCCGCCGGCGCGGTACGGGTGCGAGCCGAC
Organism: Gaiellaceae bacterium; assembly: GCA_035532715.1. Classification (GTDB taxonomy): domain Bacteria; phylum Actinomycetota; class Thermoleophilia; order Gaiellales; family Gaiellaceae; genus Palsa-739. Next base: position 915 of record DATKQO010000176.1, read on the forward strand.
GGGCTGCCCTGCGAGCTGGATGCACGGGAGGTCTTCGACGGCGTACGCATATCTCCACGAGCCGAGCTGCGCGTTATTCCCCGAGTACAGCGTGCCGTTCCGCAGGAAGTTTGGTCCGCCGGCCGGCCCGGGGCCGCCGAGCGTCCCGTCGAGGCTCGAGACGCCCGTGATGGAGCGGTTCCAGAACTCGAGGAGCCACTCCGGGTTCTGATCGTTCTCCTCCTGGCCGATGTAGAGCGTCGGCGCGGCGCCGCCGGTCGCGTCGTCCACCCACGTGAACGGGCGCTTGAGCGTCGCTGCTGCCTCGCGCGCGATCGAGTTTGTCCCGGCTGCGGCCGCCAGCTCGCCGGTGAGGTTCCAGCCGACGACGCCGACGGCGGCGGCTACGACGAGCGGCGCGGCGATCCGTGCGCGAGTGCGCATGAGGCTGAGCGTCACGAGCACGGCCATCGCGATGAAGACCATGACGATCAAGAGGATGCGGACGAAGTGCGGCGTCCACGAGAGATCGCGGTTGCCCTGCTGGAGGATCGCGAACCCGAGTGCGTCGGAGTACAGCTGGATTCCCATCTGGTAGGGGTACTGCGTGACGTGATAGAGCGCGTAGCCGACGAGGTAGAGCGTGTAGGCGCCGGCAGCCGCCAGACCGATCCAGCTCACCCGCCGGCGCGAGAAGACGAGCGCCGTGCCGACGAATAGGAGCGGCGCGATGTAGATGAGGTTGCGCTCCTCGACGCGCGTGGCGAACTGGGTCGAGAGGTACGCCGCCTTGATCGCGGTGTACATCCCGAACATGACGATCGCGGCGATCGCGACCGAGCGGAAGGTGCGTACCCCGCGGCTCGGCGGTTCGCCTCGCGCAGGGAAAAGCGCGGCCAGGCCTGCCAGGAAGGGGAGCACGCCCATCCCGATCGCGAGCGACCCGGCGGCCCAGTTTCCTTCCACGATCTGGCGATGTTTGTACCCCTCCGTTGCGATCCGGATCTCGTCAGAGTGGTGGCTGCCGATCGCGCCGAGAACGAAGATTGCGCCAAGCAGGAGGAGGACGAATCCGACCCAGTCGCCGACGGAGAAGCCGGCGCGCCACCGGCGACCCGCATCGCTCGACCATGCAGCGAAGAGGAGCGCGAGCACGAGCGTCGCCGGTATGACGACGAGCTCGGTGCGAACGAGCGGGGCGAAGGCTGAGGCGAGGATCGCGCCTCCGATCCAGCGGCGGCTCCGGGTGAGGAACGCCTTCGCGATCACGAAGAAGCAGAACGCCGCATACGGGTACGCGATCGGCTCCTCGACGAGGTAGGACGAGTAAGCGAGCGACGGGATCGCGCCCGCCCCCGCCGCTGCGAACAACGCTGCCGTCTTGCCAACGACCATGCGCGCGAGCAGGTACGTCGGGAAGACGACGGCGGCCATGAGCAGGACGTCGACGTACTTGATCGTCGAATACGCGGTCGCAACGTCGTGGATGCGCCAGAACAGGGCGGTCAGGTAGGGATAGATGGAGTCCGGGGAGTGGGACTGCCCGCGCTCGGCCGCGTGGCCGGTGGCAGCGATCGAGCGCGAGAGCTGCGTGAATTCCAGCTCGTCGCCGAAGAGCCACGGCGTCGTTCGCCGCCACGCCTCGACCATGTAGATGCCGGAGAGCCAGAGATAGATGCTCGCGAGCGGGATGGCCGCGAACAACCGGTCGGTCAGGGTGGCAGAGCGGAGGGCTTGTCCGCGCCCAGGCGTTGCGATGGCACTCACTCGACAGCGATGCCGAGCGGAACGGCCTGCGTGACCTCGATCTCGCGGCGCACGAAGCTGCACGGTATCTCAGCGCGCCGGCAGGCCTCCAGCACACCGTCGAGCCGATCGCGCGCTGCGTCCGGAATGGTCACGAGGACCGCATCGGGCGCCAGCCGTCCTACCACCCAGCCGATGTCGTCGAGGCCTCCCATGATGGACACGCCCTGCATCCGGCGCCGCCGGAGGGAGGCATCGTCATCGACGAAGCCCACCACTCGCTCGCCCGCCGTCTCACGCAGTTCGCGCAACAGGCTCCGCCCGCTGCGGCCGGCGCCGACGATGAGCACCCGCCGCTGGTCTCCGCGGCCGACGAGCGCCGCGAGCCCGCGCGCGAGGCCGCGTTCCCAGAAGCGCGAGAGGCCGATGAGGAAGGTG
>DATKQO010000177.1:0-5278 GCA_035532715.1 Gaiellaceae bacterium
CTATCTCATGTCGCGCGGCCTCTCCGAGTCGGAGGCGAGCGCGATGATCGTGTCGGGCTTCGTCGAGCCGATCACGAAGGAGCTGCCGCTCGAGTACGCCGTCGAGATGAACCGGCTGATCCAGCTGCAGATGGAAGGCTCGGTTGGCTAGAGCAGAGGCCGTCGAGGCCTACCGCAGCCTTCCGATTCCGGACACCACCGAAGAGCACTGGCGCTTCACCGATCTCGCCGGGTTCGACCCGGAGTCGTTCACGGGCGGCGGCACGACGGAGATCGCGACGATGCTCGATCTCGACGTCTCCGGCTACGCGACGGTGACCGAGAACGGAATCGAGATCGAGCGCGCGCCCGACGGCGTCCGCTTCGAGCCGCTGCCGGAGGACTTCGACAAGCTGTACTCGCTCGTCGGCTGGACGGAGAAGTTCGCGGCGCACAACGCGGCGATGTGGAAACACGGGCTGCTCGTCGTCGTGCCGAAGGGCGTCGTGCTCGACAAGCCGCTGTACGTGCGCATCGCGGTGACGGGCCAGACGTTCTGGCGGCTCGTCGTCGTCGCCGAGGAAGGCGCGCGCGCGTCGCTGATCGAGGAGTACGCGTCGCCGAGCGAGGACACGGAGGCGTACTCGAACGCCGTCACCGAGTTGTTCGTCGAGCAGAACGCAAAGCTCGAGTACGTGTCGCTGCAGAATCTCTCGAAGCAGTCGTGGCACTTTGCGACCCATCACGCGCGCGTCGAACGCGACGCGGAGCTCGACTGGGTCGCCGGCGGCTTCGGCTCGAAGCGCGGCAAGACGCGCATCCAGAACGACCTGAGCGGGCCGGGCGCGACCTCGCGCGTGACGGGCGCGTACTTCGCCGACGGCGACCAGCACCTGGACTACGACACCTTCCAGGAGCACATCGCGCCGAGCTGCGAGAGCGACTTCGCCTTCAAAGGCGCGCTGCGCGACAACGCGACGGCCGTATGGCGCGGGATGATCCGCGTCGAGCCGGACGCGCAGAAGACGAACGCCTACCAGGAGTGCCGCAACCTGATGCTGTCGCCGACCGCTCACGCGGTGCCGATCCCGGGCCTCGAGATCATGGCGAACGACGTGCGCTGCACCCACGGCGCCACGGTGAGCCGCGTCGACCGCGAGCAACTCTTCTACCTGATGACGCGCGGCCTGCCGCGCCCGGAGGCCGAGCGCATGGTCGTGCGCGGCTTCTTCCAGGACGTGCTCGATCGCATCGAGCTCGAGCCCGTGCGCGAGGCCGTGACGGCCGCGCTCGAGGCGCGGATTCCGCAGGCCTGAGCTCGGGCTAGAGCTTCGGGCTAGAGCTTCGGGTTGAACTCGACCGGGATCACGCGGCCCTGCGCGTCCCGCACGGAGTCGGCGTCCGGCACATAGGGCTCCGGCGTCGTCGGCTCGTCGGTCTGCTCGGCGCGCGCGGCTTCCTTGCGGAGGCGCTTCTTCGTGCGCTTCTCGAGCACCGCGAACTCCCGGTCTCGCTTTGCCATCGTCTGCTGGCGCTTCGTTGCCATGCACCCACAATAGCCGAGGCCCCGCACGTACCCTCCCGGGCGTGAGCCTCGTCGTCCAGAAGTACGGGGGAACCTCGGTCGCCGACGTCGCCAGGATCAAGCGGGTCGCCGAGCGGGTCGTGGCCACTGCCGAGGCCGGGACGCCCGTGTGCGTCGTCGTCTCGGCGATGGGCGCAACGACCGACACGCTCATCGGGCTCGCGCGCGAGGTCTCGCCCAACCCGCACCCGCGCGAGCAGGACGTCCTCCTCACGGCCGGCGAGCGGATCTCGGCGGCGCTCCTCGCGATGGCGATCAACGAGCTCGGACGAGACGCGGTCTCGCTCACCGGGTCGCAGGCCGGCATCGTCACCGACGCGGCGCACGGCAAGGCCCGGATCGTCGAGCTGCGGATGCAGCGCGTCCACGACGCGCTCGACCGCGGCAGCATCGTGATCGTCGCCGGCTTCCAGGGCGTTACGCGCGGCGGCAGCGACATCACGACGCTCGGCCGCGGCGGCTCCGACACGACCGCCGTCGCGCTCGCTGCCGGCCTGGGCGCGAACGTCTGCGAGATCTACACCGACGTCGAGGGCGTCTTCACCGCCGACCCGCGCATCGTTCCCGGCGCGCGCAAGCTCGCGCGGGTGACCTACGAGGAGATGCTCGAGCTCGCCGCCTCGGGCGCGAAGGTGCTCGCGCTGCGGTCGGTCGAGTACGCTCGAAACCACGGCGTACGCATTCACGTTCGATCGTCCTTCAGCGACGTCGACGGAACCTGGATCGTGAAGGAGGAGGACGTGCTCGAGCAGGCGCTGATCTCGGGAATCGCAAGCGACTCCGGTGAGGCGAAAGTGACGATCCTCTCCGTGCCCGACCACCCCGGCATCGCGGCGCGGGTCTTCCGCCCGCTCGCCGACGCGGGCATTCACATCGACATGATCGTCCAGAACGTCTCCGCCGCCGGCCACACCGACATCTCGTTCACGCTGCCCGAAGCCGACCTCCCCACCGCAGAGCCGGTGTTCGGCGTGATCGCGAAGCAGGTCGACGCGCAGGGCTATACCTGCGACACCGATATCGGCAAGGTCTCGCTCGTCGGCGCCGGCATGCGCAGCAACCCGGGCGTCGCCGCCGACATGTTCGAAGCGCTCGCGGACGCCGGCATCAACATCGAGATCATCTCGACGTCGTCGATCCGCATCTCGTGCGTCGTGCGCAGCTCCGAGCTCGAGCGCGCCGTCCAGGTCGTGCACGACCGGTTCCGCCTCGCCGACAACGTGCTGCTCCTGCACGACGCGACAGGCGAGACGCCCGCCTAGAGGATCTTCGACAGGAACTGCTTCGTGCGCTCCTGCTCGGGCGCGTCGAAGAAGTGCTGCGGCGTGCCCTCCTCGATGATGCGGCCCTCGTCCATCATCACGACACGGTCGGCGGCCTCGCGCGCGAAGCCCATCTCGTGCGTGACGACGATCATCGTCATCCCGTCGTGCGCCAGCTCCTCCATGACGGAAAGCACCTCACCGGTCACCTCCGGGTCGAGCGCGCTCGTCGGCTCGTCGAAGAGGATCAGGGCCGGCTTCATCGCGAGCGCGCGCGCGATCGCGACGCGCTGCTGCTGACCGCCCGAGAGCTTGCCGGGATACGCGTCGCACTTCTCCGCCAGGCCGACGCGCGAGAGCATCCGCACGCCGTCCTCGGCCGCCTGCTTCTCGGGCACGCCGAGCACACGCACCGGCGCCTCCGTCACGTTCTCGAGCGCCGTCTTGTGCGGAAAGAGGTTGAAGCGCTGGAAGACCATCCCGATCTGCGTCCGCTGCTTGGCGACGCTCCGCTCGGAGTCCTCCACGAGCTTCCCGTTCCGCTCCCGGTAGCCGATCAGATGCCCGTTCACGGTGATGCGGCCCCCGTCGATCTTCTCGAGATGGTTGATGCAGCGGATGAACGTCGTCTTACCGGACCCCGACGGGCCGATGATGCAGACCGTCTCGCCCTTCGGCACGTCGATCGAAACGCCCTTCAGCACCTCCAGCCGCCCGAAGCGTTTGTGGACGTCCTCGGCGCGCATGACGACGTCGGTCATCGCTTGACGAACGCTCCCACCGGCATCCACGACTGGACGAGGCGCTCGCGGAAGCTGAGGTCGTCGCCGCGCTCGCTCGCGCCGAGCCTCCGCTCGATCCCCGCCTGGATGAAGCCCCATACGCCGGTCAGCACGAGGTACCAGAACGCCACCGCCATGAAGTACTCGACCGGTTGAAACGTCTGCGAGTAGTGGATCTCGGCGTCGGCGAACATCTCGTAGACGCCGATCGTGAAGACGAGCGACGTCGTCTTGAGCATGTTGTTGAACTCGTTGCCGAGCGGCGGGACGATCACCCTGGCCGCCTGCGGCAGGACGATCCGGCGCATCGCGAGGCCGTAGCGCATGCCGAGCGACTTGGCCGCCTCCATCTGCCCCTTGTCGATCGAGTCGATCCCCGCGCGGATGATCTCCCGCATGTAGGCGCCCTCGTTGATCCCGAGGGCGAGGATCCCGGCCACGACCGCTCCGTCGAGGCTGAAGAACCCGAGGTCGAGCGTGTTCGGGATGAGCGTGAACCCGAGCAGCTGGTTCGCGCCGTAGTAGATGAAGAAGATCTGCACCAGCACCGGCGTACCGCGGAAGATGAAGACGTAGATGCCGGAGAGGAGGCGCAGCGGCGCGATCTTCGACGTTCGCATCATCGCTGCGAGGAGCCCCAGCACGACGCCCATCACCTGCGCGATGACGGCGATGTACACGGTCGTGTACATCGCGTGAAAGAACACGTGGTCTGGGTGCGCGACGCGCACCCAGACCACGTGCCAGTCGATCGCCGCGAGCATCTCGCTCCTACTTCAGCAAGCTCACGGCGTGGGTCATGCCCCACTTCGTGACGATCTTCTTGATCGTCCCATTCGCGTAGAGCGCGTTCAGCGCCTTCTGCGTCGCCGCCTTCAACGGGTCGTTCTTCCGGATCGCGATTCCGATCGGGATCGGGTTGACCGGCGAGCCGCCGACTGCGAACGACTTGTCCTTCAGGGCGTAGAAGACGACGACCGGCGAGTCGCCGAAGTACGCGTCGACGCGTCCTGCCTTGAGCGCCGATGCCGCGTCGGTGTCCTTCGGGAACGTCGCGATGTTGATCGCCTTCTTGCCGGCCTTCGTCAGCTTGGCCGACTCGGCGGCGAGGAAGTCGCGGTTCGTCGTACCCGACTCGACCGAGACCTTCTTGCCGGCAAGGTCGGCGAGCGTGTTGAGGTGCTCCGGATTGCCGGCCTTCACCATCAGCGACTGCCCGACCTTGAGGTAGTCGACGAAGGCGACCTGCTTGCGGCGCGACGCCGTGTCGTTCATCCCGCTGATGATCGCGTCGCACTTCTTGCCGGCGAGCGCGGCGATGATCGAGTCGAACGTCGTGTTCTGGAACACGGCCTTGACGCCCATCTGCGCGGCGATCGCGTTGCCGATGTCGATGTCCGAGCCGACGGCCTTCGTGCCCTGGTACGACTCCTCCGGCGGATAGGTGATGTCGCTGCAGTAGACGATCTTCCCTGCGCTCTTGATGCTGGGCGGCGGCGTGACCTTCGCCTGCGCCGCGGCGGCGACGGCGGCGAACGCCACCACCGCGGCGATCGCGACGAGCGCCGTCCGTGGGCGCCTGACGATGCTGTGCATGGGCGGTTCCTTTCGTTCGGTTCGGGTTCGAGTGTGGGGACTTCGGGCGCGCATTGCAATCCACCAGCCTCTCA
>DATKQO010000178.1:0-8004 GCA_035532715.1 Gaiellaceae bacterium
AGGCGTAGGTGGCGTTTTCGGCGGGGGCGGTGTCGAGGGCGAGGGTCGGGGTGCCGGTGACGGTGACGTTCTCGCTGAAGTTGACCGTGATCGGGATCACGGTGCCGGCGTTGTAGGAGCCGGTCGCGGTCGTCGTGGTGACCGCACCGATGACGGTCGGCGCGGTCGTGTCGATCGTGATCGTCTTGGCGGGGGAGAGGGAGCTGCCGCCGCCGACCGCCGGGAGGGTGAGGGTGGCGTTGTTGGCGGCGACGTCCTGGATCGCGCCGCCGGAGAGCGAAAGCGAGCTCGTCGCGGCGTAGTCGAGGGCGGCGGTGGTGTCGCCGGCGGTGACGGTGTAGTCGAAGACGAGTGCGCTCGTGCCGCTGCCGGAGGCGTAGGTGGCGTTTTCGGCGGGGGCGGTGTCGAGGGCGAGGGTCGGGGTGCCGGTGACGGTGACGTTCTCGCTGAAGTTGACCGTGATCGGGATCACGGTGCCGGCGTTGTAGGAGCCGGTCGCGGTCGTCGTCGTGACCGCACCGGTGACCGTCGGCGCGGTCGTGTCGAGCTGGACCGTCTGCGTGCTGACGGTCGAGATGTTCTGGACGTCGTCCTCGGCGATCCACTCGATCGTGTTGACGCCCTGGCTCGAGATGTTGAAGCCGGCGGTCGAGCCTGCAACCGCAATGCCGTTCGTGACCGTGTCCGTCCCGTCGATCGTCGGCGTCGTGCCGTCGGTCGTGTAGACGATCCGCGTCACGCCGGCACCACCCGTGTCGAGCGCGCTGATCTGCACCGCGACCGGCGAGGCGTTGTACCAGCCGCCGCACGCGGCGCCGTTGCAGGTGATCGCCGACGTCGGCGCCGTGACGTCCTGCACGACCGGGACGACCGGCTGGGTCGTGAGGCCGGCTCCGTTCGTCTCGGTCAGCGTCCGCTCGGCGACCGACGGCGCTGCGATCGTCGCGCCCGCGTACGTCCAGGTGTAGGTCGACGACGTGTAGCTCGGGTCGGTGGTCGGCGTCTCGTTCGCGTGCGTCCAGCCGGCCGTCGCGACCGCCGGATAGTTGACGGACTCGACGGACGACTGCGCGTCCGTGATCGGGTCGCTCAACGTGAACGAGCCGCTCTTGTTGCCGTTGAAGTAGATCGGCGAGCCGGCGGAGGCCTGATACGCGGTCGCCGTCGGGCTCCCGATCGCGACCGCGCCGCTCACGGGTGAGGTGTAGTCGTCCTTCAGACCGAACGTCGTGCCCTTCCAGGCCTTCGACGTGCTCAACGTGCTGCTCGCCACCGTGGCGATCGCCGTGGTCGTCGTCGCCTCGCGGTCGAAGGTGGCGATCCCGACCTGTGTTCCCGAGTTGCCGTGCGACTCGTTCGCATAGCCGGCGACCGTCTCGGTGGCCCAGTTGCCGCCGTCGCTCGTCGCTGAGCCGACCTGGCAGACGATGTGCTCCGGCTGCGCGGCGGACGTGCCGGCGGGGGGTGTGATCCCCGGGCACTGGACGGTGTTCGCCTGGCCGGCGACAGCCGGAAGCAGGGTGCCGTTCTGCTGGATCGGCGCGGTGCTGTCGATGCCGCGGAAGTCGTCGACGACGCCGACGGCGCGCGTGCTGACCGCGGGCGTCCAGCTCGCGAGCGTCGGGCTGAGATCGGCCGCGACGACGACGTGGTAGAAGCTCGCGGTTCCGTAGACCGAGGTCGAGTTGTTCGAGCCGGCCGTCCCCGTGATCGCAGTCCAGCCGGCCGGCGTCGCGAACGCGGTCGTCGAGACCTGCGCCAGGTGGAGGACGAGCACGTCGTGGACGCGCGCGGTCGCGGGGATCGTGATCGCGGAGAGGTTGCCGGCGCCCGTCGTCGTCTTCGTGCCCGCGGTCGACGCGATGCGGAAGACTCCCGGGTCGATCGTGTACGGCACGGGCAGCTTCGCGTCGTTCAGCTGCAGCTCGAGCCACCACGCGCCCGCCCGCTTCACGACGTTCCAGCGGAGGCCCTTCGGCGTCACCTCGCGGCCGAGCCGGCCGAGGATCTGCACGGGCTTGATCTCGAGCGGCACCAGCCGCTGCCCGTCGAAGAAGCCGACGTAGCCGGTCGGCGTCGAGCGGAGGTCGTACGGCGTGTCGATCCGCCAGCGCCAGGTGCGGACTCCCTGGCGGCGCCCGACCGTGAGGAACTCCTCCGCGGAGGACGGCGACATGGTGACCGTCTCGCTTCCGAACGCGGTCGAGCGGGTCGCACCGTGCGCGTGCTGCGTCCAGCCGCCGCCCGCACCGGCGTCGGCGGTGGAGAGTGCCGCCGAGCCGAAGGGAGCGGAGAGCCGGAAGCCGCCGGACACGATCGCGACCTTCATCGCGGGAGCCGGACGCCTAACGAGAGACGCGGAGGGCTGTGGCGCCCCCAGCGCTCTCGTCAGGAACGCCGGCGTGGAGTGCACCACATGGTTGCCCCGGAGAGCGGCGAGCTCGGAGAGGGCGAATGCGGTGCCGAGGGCGGCGAGGAGAGACGCCGTGAGCACGAGCTTGTGCCGGAACGCACGGCGAGCCCCGGCAGGTGCCGAGGGTCCTACGGATCGCCGCAACTTCGGGAAGCTCGCCATGTCCTACCGCGTGCGTTTTGCACGCGTCTCCAGCCCTCAGATCGGCATTCGGAGAGGCGACGCTGGAGACATTTCGAGCAGGAAACGCATATTTCTCTCCCCGATATCCCTCGGAAGGGTCACGGATCCGGGCGGGAGCGGTCACGCGTTCGAGCCGCGGGTGCTCTCGATGCGCGTGCGGGCGAGCGCAGTCGCGTTCGCCCGAGACGCCTGCCTAAGGCTCTAGTCGACGTTGAGGGAGCGCGTCGTGCGCGCACGGTCGCAGGCGTGCCGGTCCTATACTTCGAGCGTGGCCGCGACGGACGATCGAAGCATCGGCGCGGCGGGCATCGACGCGTGGCGTGCGTTGTATGACGCGAAGCCGGAGCGGTCGGGGGAGTTGTTCTCGACGATGTCGGGGGTCGTGAACGAGCCGTTGCTGACGCCGGAGTCGGTGGGGGTGGAGTACGAGCGGGATCTGGGGTATCCGGGGGTGTTTCCGTTCACGCGTGGGGTGTATCCGTCGATGTATCGGGGCCGGTTGTGGACGATGCGGCAGTTTGCGGGGTTCGGGACGGCGGAGGAGACGAACGAGCGGTTCCGCTATCTGCTCGAGCATGGGCAGACGGGGCTCTCGACGGCGTTCGACATGCCGAGTTTGATGGGGTACGACTCGGATCATCCGCGTTCGGAGGGTGAGGTCGGCCGGGAGGGGGTGGCGGTCGACTCGCTGGAGGACATGCGGACGTTGTTCTCGGGGATTCCGTTGGGGGATGTGTCGACGTCGATGACGATCAACTCGCCGGCGGCGATGCTGCTTGCGTTCTATGTCTGTGTCGGCGAGGAGCAGGGCGTGCCGCGGGCGCGGTTGCGGGGGACGATCCAGACGGACATCCTCAAGGAGTACATCGCGCAGAAGGAGTTCATCTTCCCGCCGGAGCCGTCGATGCGGTTGGTGACGGACATGGTGGAGTTCACGGCGCGGGAGATGCCGTTGTGGCATCCGATCTCGATCTCCGGCTATCACATCCGGGAGGCGGGCTCGACGGCGGCGCAGGAGCTCGCGTTCACGCTTGCGGACGGGTTCACGTATGTGGAGTGGGCTTTGGAGCGCGGCTTGGACGTGGACGAGTTCGCGCCGCGGTTGTCGTTCTTCTTCAACGCGCACCTGGACTTCTTCGAGGAGATTGCGAAGTACCGGGCGGCGCGCCGGATCTGGGCGACGTTGATGCGCGACCGCTACGGGGCGAAGGATCCGCGTTCGTGGCTGATGCGCTTCCATACCCAGACTGCGGGTGTCTCGTTGACCGCGCAGCAGCCGGAGGTCAATCTCGTGCGGACGGCGATCGAGGCGTTGGCGGCGGTGCTGGGCGGCACGCAGTCGCTGCACACCAACAGCTTCGACGAGGCGTTGGCGCTGCCGACCGAGCATGCGGTCCGGTTGGCGCTCCGCACCCAGCAGGTGATCGCGCACGAGACCGGCGTGGTGAACACGATCGACCCGTTGGGCGGCTCCTACTACGTCGAGCACCTGACCAACGAGCTCGAGCGGCAGGCGTACGAGTACTTCGAGCAGATCGCCAAGCTCGGCGGGGTGGTCGAGGCGATCAAGGAGAACTTCTTCCAGCGCGAGATCGCCGAGGCGTCGTTTCGCTACCAGTCCGAGGTCGAGGCGTCGCAGCGGATCATCGTCGGCGTCAACAAGCACGTCCTCGAGGACGAGGTGCCGATCGAGATCCTCAAGATCGACGCCACCCTCGAGCAAAAGCAGATCGAGCGCGTCCAGGCGATGCGCGCCCGCCGCGACAGCCGCGCCGCCGAGGCCGCGCTCGCCCGCCTCAAGACCGACGCCGGCCACGACGGCCGCAACCTGATGGGCCCGATCGTCGACGCCGCCAAGGCCGGCGTCACCATGGGCGAGATGTGCGACGCCCTCCGCGACGTCTGGGGCGTCTGGCGCGAGACCCCCGTCTTCTGAGCGTGCGCAGCCTGCTGAAGCCCGGGGCGGCCCGGTGGCTCGAGCGTTGGGCGCCCTGGATTGCCGGCGCGATCCTCGTCGCCGGCGTCGTCGCGTTCGCGGTGACGAGGCTCGACCGCGGCGTGTCTGCGCCACCGCACCGCAAGGCGCCGCTTGCCGCAGCGGAGCGAAGCGTCGCGCTCGAGTTCGTCGCGACGGCCGTCGCCCGGCACGATCTCGCACGCTCCTGGGACATCGTCGCGCCCGAGTTGAAGCAGGGGATGTCACGCGCCGAGTGGAACACCGGCACGATCCCGATCGTCCCCTATCCCGTCGCGCAGGCTCGAATCGTCATTCGCCCCGTGAGCTCCTTCACCGACGCGGGGCAGATCCGCGTCACCTTCGTCCCGCGCGCCGGGGCGACGGCGCAGGCCGCGACGTTCACGCTCGGCCTGCGCATCCAGGGCGGCCGGTGGCTCGTCAGTTCGTGGCTGCCGACGTCGACCGTCATGCCGCACTCCGGCAAATAGACTGCGCACATGGCAGGGAAGATCCGAGTCGTCGTCGCGAAGCCCGGGTTGGACGGGCACGATCGCGGCGCGAAGATCATCGCGCGCGCACTGCGCGACGCCGGCATGGAGGTGATCTACACCGGGCTTCACCAGACGCCCGAGCAGATCGTCGAGACGGCGATCCAGGAGGACGCGGATGCGGTCGGCATCTCGATCCTCTCCGGTGCGCACATGACGCTCGTTCCGCGCATCCTCGACCTGCTCCGCAAGGACGGGGCGGAGGACGTCGTCGTCGTCGTCGGGGGCACGGTGCCGCAGGACGACGCCGACGAGTTGCGCAGGCAGGGCGTCGCAGCGGTGTTCGGCCCCGGCGCATCGACGAGCGACATCGTGGACTTCCTCAAAGGCGCTGTACCGGCGTGAGCGTCGGGCTCGCGCGCGACGGCGCGGTCGCCGTCGTCACGATCGACCGCCAGGATGCGCTGAACGCGCTCGACGTCGCGACGCTGACCCAGCTCCGTGACCGGCTGCGCGAGCTGGCAGGGGATGCGGACGTGCGGGCCGTCGTTCTCACCGGCGCCGGCGAGAAGGCGTTCGTCGCCGGCGCGGACATCAAGTACATGAGCGCGCTCGACCCCGAGCAGGCGCAGGGCTGGGGCTCCCTCGGCCACGAGGCCGGACGGCTGCTCGAGACGATGCCGAAACCCACGATCGCCGCGATCAACGGCTTCGCGCTCGGCGGCGGCTGCGAGCTGGCGCTCGCGTGCGACATCCGCTACGCCTCGGCGCGCGCGAAGCTCGGCCAGCCCGAGATCAATCTCGGCATCGTCCCCGGTTGGGGCGGCACGCAGCGGCTCGCGCGCATCTGCGGACTCGGCGTGGCGAAGGAGCTCGTCTACAGCGGACGCACCATCGACGCGGAGGAGGCGCTGCGCATCGGTCTCGTGAACGCGATCGCCGACCCCGTGCTCGAGCGCGGCCTCGAGACCGCGCAGGAGCTCGCTGCGAAGAGCCCGGTCGCGCTCGCGCTCGCGAAGCGGCTCTGCAATCTCACGCTCGGCGTGGACCATGCAGGGAGCCTCGAGACCGAGGCCGCCGAGTTCGGCGCGCTGTTCTCGAGCGAGGACGCGAAGGAAGGCCTCGCCGCGTTCGTGGAAAAACGCGCTCCGCGCTTCGTCGGCCGCTAGATCACCGGCCCCGGGAAGGAGTCTGCGTCCGGGCGCGGTACTTGGGCGTCTATGCGCTTCCGGCTCGTTTGGGCGGGAGTGCTCGCGGCAGGTCTGGCGGCGGCCGCGCCCGTGGGCGCAACGAACCCGCAACACGCAGGTCTCCAGGTCGCGCTGCGCGCGCAGGGGCTCTATCTCGGACCGATCGACGCGATCGTCGGGCCGCGCACGCTTGCGGCGGTGCGCACGTTCCAGCGCACGCACGGCCTTCCCGTCACCGGAATCGCGGATGTGCGCACGCGACGCGAGCTCGGTCCGCTCGGCACGCCGCTCTTCGGCTCGCGCCCCCTGCTGCACGGACGGTTCGGCTGGGACGTGGCGGTGCTCCAGTACCTGTTGAACAAGCACGGGATCCGCGTGCCGGTGAACGCATACATGGACAAGCCGACGGTCGGCGGTGTGCGGCGATATCAGCGCCTCCTCCATCTCACCGCCGACGGTGTCGCGGGACCGGCGACGTTCGCGGCGCTCGGCCTGCAGACACGCGTGCCCGTGCGCGCCGTCGTGCAGCTCAGCTCGCTGCCGCGCTATGTCGTGAAGCCGGGCGATTCGCTCACGGCGATCGCGCGCCGTTCGGGGACGACGCTGTCGACGCTCGCGCACCTGAACAAGCTCGATCCGGCTCGCCCGCTCCTGATCGGTACGCACCTGCGGCTTCCCGCCGCCGTCGCCGCATCTCCGACTGCGGTGTCTGCGTCGAACGCCGTCGACGTGCGCGCGTCGATCGACAAGTGGGCCGCGTACTACGGCATCGACGCGAGCCTCGCGCGTGCGCTCGCCTGGATGGAATCCGGATACAACAACAGCGTCGTCTCCTCCGTCGGGGCGCAGGGCGTCATGCAGATCCTGCCGTCGACGTGGGACTACGTCGAGAGGGTGCTGGTCGGCCACCGGGTCGAGCACGGCCCGGACGGGAATGTGCACGTCGGCCTCGCGTACCTCCACCATCTACTCGGCGTGTTCGGCGGCAACGAGCAGCTCGCGCTCGCCGGCTGGTACCAGGGCGAGCGCGCGGTGAAGGTCGTGGGGCCGTACAAGGTCAGCAAGGTCTTCGTCGCCGACGTGCTCGCCCTCCGCGACCGCATGTGATGGGCCCGCCGGGCCCGGGTTCGCTTGTGGAGCCCATCACGGCGCCGCCTCGGTAGGATCGCGCGGCATGAAGATCGCGGTCTGCGTGAAGCACGTCCCCGAGGGCACGTCCCGCCTCGACCCCGCCTCGAAGCGGCTCGACCGCTCCGGCGAGGGCGCGCTCAACCATTTCGACGCGAACGCGGTCGAGGAGGCGCTGCGCTTGAAGGGCGACTCGGAGACGGAGGTGGTCGTCGTCTCGATGGGCCCCGAGAAGGCCGCCGACTCGTTGCGCAAGGCGCTCGCGATGGGCGCCGATCGTGCGGTTCTCGTCAGCGACGATGCGCTCGTGGGCTCCGATCTCGTCGCGACGAGCAAGGTGCTCGCGAAGGCGCTCGAGCGCGAAGCGGCGGATCTCGTGCTCTTCGGGCAGCAGGCCTCGGACGGCGACGGCGCCGTTCTCTGGGCCGCGGTCGCGGAGCGTCTGCGCCGGCCCGTGATCTCGCAGGCTGCCGAGTTGAGCGTCGATGCCGGCGTCGTCCACGTGAAGCGGCAGACGGAGTTCGGGTACGACGTGATCGAGGCGGCGCTGCCGGCGGTGGTCGCCGTGAGCGACGCGATCAACGAGCCGCGCTACCCGTCGCTGAAGGGGATCATGGGCGCGAAGAAGAAGCCGTCCGACACCGT
>DATKQO010000179.1:0-9707 GCA_035532715.1 Gaiellaceae bacterium
CGGAGGACGGCAGGCGCGCACCGTATGCTCGCCCGATGCCGCCGGACCTTGTCGCGCCTCCGTCGCACGCGCCGCGGCCGCGCCGGCGGTACCGCTACCGGCTGCGGCGGCTCGCGCCCGTCGTCGTCACCGTCGCCGCCGCCGGGCTCGCCGGAGCCTGGATCGGGTCGCACCAGCCGGCGGATCCGATCGGCTCCATGGGGCCGCGCCTCGCGGCTCACGTCGTCGCGAACGCTGCCGCCCGCAAGGTCATGCCGCCGCGCCTGCTCACGGGCGGCGCGCTCCTGACCCACACGTTCGCGCCGCAGCTACTCGGCGCCGCGGCGATCCTCGTCGACGAGCACACCGGCCGCGTGCTGTGGGAGCGAAACGCGCACGAGCGTCGCCAGGTCGCCTCGACGACGAAGATCATGACCGCGCTCCTCGCGCTGAGGAAGCTGAAGCCGCACGACGTCGTCACGGTCGACAAGTCGGTGCCGCGCGTGCCGCTCGTCCGCGAAGGGCTGCGCGCCGGCGAGCGGGTCGAGGCCTGGAAGCTCTTCTACGCCCTGCTGCTCTACTCCGGCAACGACGACGCGCTCGCACTCGCGATCGCGGCGGGCGGCGACAAGTGGACGTTCGTGCACGAGATGAACGCCGAGGCTCGGACGCTCGGGTTGAAGGACACGCACTTCGTGTCCCCGAGCGGCGTCGTCGACGTCGACAACTACTCGAGCGCCTGGGATCTCGCCGCGCTGACGCGCGTGGCGATGCGCAACGCCCGCTTCCGGCAGATCGTGCGCACGCCTGTCGAGCACGTCTCGTGGGCGGCGCCGACCTTCGCGAAGGTCTACGTCAACAACAACGGCCTGCTCGGCACGTATCCGGGCGCGAACGGCGTGAAGACCGGCTACACGCACAAGGCGGGCTGGTGCCTCGTCGCGTCGGCGACCCGCGGGAAGCTGTCGCTGATCGCGGTCGTCCTCGACTCGAACGACATGTACGGCGACGCGAAGCGCCTGCTCGACCTGGGCTTCCGCTCGCTCAGCTGAGCCGTGCCCGTGGCCGGGGCTACCGCGGTTCCGCGCTCCGCCCCGCCGCGTGACGGCGTGCGGCGGCCGCCTCAGCGCTTGACGCCGCTCGAGGTGATCGTCTCGTCCGCGGCGATCTCCTCGCGGATCTTCTCGAGCGACCGGCGGATCAGTCGCGAGACGTGCATCTGCGAGATGCCGACCTGCTGCGCGATCTGCGACTGCGTCAACCCGTCGAAGAAGCGGAGCTGCAGGATCTTGCGCTCGCGCTCGTCGAGCACGGCGAAGCCCGGCGCGAGCACGGCCCGGTCCTCCGACACCTCGAACTGGTGCTCCACCGTGCCGATCGACTCCATCGGGTCGAGGTCGTCCTCGCCGTCGCCACCGCTCCCGACGGAGAGCGACAGCGACGTGTAGGCGCGGCCCGACTCGAGCGCCTCGAGCACCGCCTCCTCCTCGACGCCCGCCGCCTTCGCCAGCTCGGGAATCGTCGGCGAGCGGCTGTACTGCACCGTCAGCGACTCGACGAGTCGCGAAAGCTGCACGTTCAACTCCTGGAGGCCGCGCGGTACGCGTACCGACCAGCCCTTGTCGCGGAAGTGCCGCTTGATCTCGCCGATGATGTTCGGCGTCGCGTACGTCGTGAGCTCGACGCCGCGATCGAGGTCGAAGCGGTCGATCGCCTTGATCAGCCCGATCGCGCCGATCTGAACGAGATCCTCGAGTTGCTCGCCGCGGTACGCGTAGCGTCGCGCGAGCGAGCGGACGAGCGACATGTACTGCTCGATGAGCTTCTCCCGCGCGGCGAGGTCGCCCTCCTCGTGATAGCGGCGCAGCAGGATCTTGTCGTCGATGCGCACCATCAGGCCGGTATCCGCTTCGAGAGCTCGACCCACGAGCTGCCGCCACGTTCCTCGATCTCGTAGGTCTCGCAGACCGTCTCGAGCACGCGGCGCAGGCCGACCGGCGTGTCGTCGCGCTCGAGCGAGTCGAGCGAGCCGTGGGGAAACGGGCCGACCGAGGCGTGGACTCTTCCGTCGCCGGCGTCGACCGTGACCACGATGTCGCCTTCGTCGTCGCGGCAGCCGAGCAGCGCCTCGAGTGCGACGTGCAGGTCGTCGAGATCCTCGAAGGTGAGATCGAGACGGACGCCGAACCCGCCGACCACGAGATGCGCGATCCGCCGGAAATCCGCCTCGGCGGGAAGCGTGAGCCGAACTTCCTCGCTCATCGACCCTCACGAACGTCGTGCAGCTCCTCCTCGAGCTCCTGCTCCCGCCGCGCGGCAGCTTCCTTGCCCGCCTGCACGGCGTGCTTCCAATCCCGCTTCGCCTTGAAGTCGGCGGCGCCGTAGCTGAACGCCGCGGCGATACCCGAGACCTTCTGCACGGGGCGCGTCACGGCCATGCTCACCGCGCGCACCGCAGTGTCGACGCTGTCGGCCGCATCGACGGCGCTGTCGGTGATCTGATCGACCTTGTCGAGCTGTCCGTTCACCCGATCCACGCTCCCTCCGACCTTGTTGATGACCGGCAGGATCTCCCTCTCTGCCCCATGTATCAACGCCGAAAGGCGCCGAACGGTTCCGCCCAGGCGCACCAGGAGGTACGAGAGGGCGAGACCGACGGCGAGGAGGAAGACCGCGAGCGCGAGCCGCCAGAGGTCTCCCCACGTGAATGCGGCGACGAGCATTCCTCTGCGATCTTAGTGGTCGCCGCCGGATGAGACGAGACCGCACCCGACGACGGCGTCGCTTTCGTAGAGCACGGCGGCCTGGCCGCGCGCGACGCCGTACGCCGGCTCGTCGAGCTCGAGCGCGAAGCCGCCGGGGGTCGAAGTCACGCGGGCTCCCACCGACGGCGAGCGGTAGCGGAGCTTCGCGTCGGCGCGGTCGACGTCGACGTACAGACGCCCGGCGGCGGCCACGTGGCGGCGGGCGAGCGACTCGCGCGGGCCGACGCGCACCGTATTCGTCTCCGCGTCGGCGCCGAGCACGTAGAGCGGCCGCTCCGCCACGACCCGGAGACCCTTCCGCTGGCCGGTCGTGTACCGCCAGAAGCCGTCGTGGGCGCCGACCGTGGCACCGGCCTCGTCGACGATCGGCCCCGCCTGCGGCGCGAGCCCGTGGCGCGAGAGAAAGCTCCGGTAGTCGTCGCCCGCGAGGAAGCATGCCTCCTGGCTCTCTGCGCGCTGCGCTGCGTCGAGCCCGGCGCTCGCGGCCTCCGCGCGGGTCGCCGCCTTGTCCTGCTCGCCGAGGGGAAACCAGACGCGGTCGAGCTCGCGAGGATCGAGCCTTGCCAGCATGTACGACTGGTCCTTCGCCGGGTCGGCGCCGCGCGCAAGGAGCCGGCGGCCGCGGTGCTCGACGATACGGGCGTAGTGGCCGGTCGCGAGCCGGTCGCAGCCCGCGCGCCGCGCGAAGGCCAGCAGCTCGGCGAAGCGAAAGCCACCGTTGCAGCGGATGCACGGGTTCGGCGTCTCCCCGCGCGCGTAGCCGCGAACGAACGGCGCGACGACGGCGCGACGGAATTCCTCGCGCAGGTCGAGCGTCACGTGCGGGAGGCCGAGCCGATGACAGGACTCGCGGGCGGCGAGCACGGCCTCCGGCGAGCAGCACGCGCGGTTCGCGTCGGGCCCGTCGGGGTCGAGCCAGAGCCTGAGCGTCACGCCGACCGCCGCGCGGCCCGCGCGCAGAAGCGCGACGGCGCTGTCGACGCCGCCGCTCATCGCGACGGCGGTGCGTCCCGCCTGCGGCTCCGCGCAGAAGACGGGCGCGAGCGCGTTCGCGAGCGCGTCGACGGCGAGCGTCTCGCCCCCGACGGCCGCCGCCTCGAGCAGCGTCAGCCCCGGCAGTGCTCGGTCGAGCCCCGGCGCGTCCGCCTCGACGACGCGGTCGCCCTCCACGAGAAGGCGAACCGCGGCCCACTCGCCGTCGCGCGTCGAATCTCCGAAGCTCTCGATCATCCTGCCACGGTAACGACGAGGGACGGACCCTTGCGGGCCCGCCCCTCGAGTCTCCACCCTGCCGATGTGCTCCGGGTTATGTGAACCTGGCGAACCAGGTGGGTGCCACACCGTTCCTCGGCCGCTGGGCGGCCTCGGTCGGGATGCAAGCTCCCTTATGTAGCGTGTTGGTTCTACATATGAGCCCGGAACCACGCACCGGGTCGAGCATGTGCACGATAGTCGTTAGCGGGCGAAGCGCCACTGGATCGTCTGCGTGCCCTCCACGTGCAGGAGCTTCGCGAGCGCCTGAGTCAGGTCGAACTCGCGTCCCGGCACCGTGTGGCCGCGGTCGATCACCTGAGTGAGGACCTGCTTGCCCTCGTACTCGACGTACAGCTTCACGCCGCACGGGAGAACGGGATGCGCGACACCGATCGTGTCGGTGGCGATCGTCACCCCGCACGCGCTCGTGCGCTCCTTCGCCGACGGCGTGTAGGCCGCCGCGAGCGCCGTGTACCAGGGGCCGGCCGCGGCGGGGAGCTTCGACTTGCCTTTCCCGCCGTGCACGGCGAGCGCGACGGCGATGGCGATCAGCGCGACCGCCGCGAGCGCTGCGGCGCGCATCCCGGCGGACCCGGTCACCGAGCCCCCACGAGCTCCCCGAAGCTGTCGCGGACGAGACCGTCGAAGTCGACGGGCAGCAGTCCGTCGGGTTCGGCGAACTCACGCAGGTACATGAGGAGGAACTGGCGCTCCTCGTCCACGACGGGGTCGGGCCCGGCGTGCTGGCGCGTGAGCCGCTCGAGGTCGAAGAGGTTCCACTTGCGCGGGCCGGCGCCGACGCCGATCGAGACGACGGTGCTCGGCTCGGGCGCAGGCTCCGGTGCGGGAGCCGGCTCCGGCTCCGGCTCGGGAACTGCGGCGAGCGGGACCCGCTCGGGCTCGGGCTCGGGCGCAGGCTCCGGCGCCAGGACGCGAACGTGGCTGGGCTCCGGCGCGGGCGCAGGCGGCGCGACGGCCGCAGGTTCCGGCTCCGGGACGGGCGCCGAAGCCGGCGCGGGAGCAGGCGGCGGCGTCTGTGCCGGGGCACGCTGGACGACGACCGACTCGACGGCCGGCACCGGCGCCGACGCGGCGGCGGCGGCTTGCGGAGACGGCCGGCGCAGTCGGGAAAGCGCCGGCGCCGGGCCGCCCTCGCGCCAGAGCGTTGCCTCGAGCACGAAGATCAGGAGATAGGCGACGGCGCTCGCCGCGATGATCGCCCACATGCCGGCACCGATCGCGGCGGCCACGACCGGGACGGCGACGAGAAACGCGGCCTCGACGACCGTTCTGGGCCCGAAGACGCGCCGCATCGCCGGAACCTAGGACTGCGGCTCGGACGGCTCCTCGTCCGCGTCCGCGTCATCGCCGGCGGCGTCCGAGGGCTCCGGCGGCGACTGCGGTGGCGGCGAGGCGGACGGGCTCGAGACGGGGGGACCGGTGACGGGTGGCGCGGCGGCCGGAGGCTCCGGGGCGGGCGCGGCGGCAGGGCCGGCGAACGCGGCGGCGGGCGCCTGCGCCCGTGAGGCCTCTCCGGCCTGCTCCGCGGCACGGACGATCGCCCCCGCGACCTGCGAGATCGCGTCCTGGCCGAGACCCGCTGCGGAGAGCAGCTGCTCGGCGCCGTGCTGGGCGCGGGCGAGGACGGCGGAAGCCTGGGCGCGCGCCCACTCGAGCGTCTGCTCGACCTCGGCGCGGGCGGCGTTCGTGAGCTCGGTCGCCTGGTGGCGCGACTGCTCGAGCAGCCGGTTGCCCTTCGCCTCGGCCTCCTGGAGCTCGCGGGTCGCGTCGGTGTGGGCCTTCGCCATCAGCTCGCGGGATTCGTTGCGGGCCGCGTTCAGCATCTCGGCGCGCTGGCGCTCGCTCTCGAGGCGGTAGTGCTCGACCTCGGCTTCGCGGTCCTGCAGATCGCGCTGGCGGCGGCTCACCTCCTCTTCGGTCTTGCCGAGCTGGGCCGCGGAGGCATTCTGCGCGTCGCGCTCGATCGTGTCGGCGAACTCCGCGGCGGCACGGATGAGGTGCAGCGCGTCCATGCGCACGGCATGGCCGGTCGGCTCGACCGACGGCCCGGTGCGTGCGCCGGCGGCCTGGAGCACCCGCAGCTGCGCCTGCAGCTGCGCGGCGTGGCGACGGAACGCGTCGAAGGCGTCGCGGACCCTGTCGGCGTCGAGGCCGTCGCCGCGCGCGGGGATGTCCTCGTAGCGAGGCAGGGATGTCAGCGACGGGGCGCTTGCCCGGCCAGGACCTTCGATAGCCATCGGTTGCTTCGCCTCCCTGGATGTACGCGTCGACGCGGCGAGCCGCGCCTAGAAGTATGACTTCTCCATCGGCTGTCCGTTCCCTAGTCTCGACCGGGATCGACGATCGACCGGATTCCGAGCTCCCGGAGCACCGCGTCGGGCATCGGGGTCGGGGCGCCGGTGAGCGGGTCGCCGCCGCTCGAGACCTTCGGAAACGCGATCACCTGGCGGATGTCGGGCTCGCCGGCCATGAGGGCGACGAAGCGGTCGATGCCCATCGCGAACCCCCCGTGCGGCGGCGCGCCCATCCGAAGCGCATCGAGCAGGAAGCCGAACTTCTCGCGCTGTTCCTCCTCGCCGAGCCCCATCGTGGCGAAGACCGCCTGCTGCACCTCGGCGCGGTGGATCCGGATCGAGCCGGAGCCGAGCTCCCACCCGTTCCAGATCAGGTCGTAGTGCTGGCCGATCACGCCGCCGGGGTCGCTCGTGATCCGCTCCTCCTCCCCGGCGACGGCGGCCGTGAAGGGATGGTGGAGGAACGTCCACCGGCCGCTGTCGGCGTCGCGCTCGAAGAGCGGGAAGTCGATCACCCAGTGGAAGGCGTCCGGCTGCCCCTCGGCAAGCTGCAGCTCGCGGCCGAAGTGCGCCCGCAGGCCGCCCAGCACGCGCGTCACGACCTCGTCCGTGTCGGCCGCAAACAGGGCCGTCGACCCCTCCGGCGGCGTCAGCGCGGCGAGCTCCTGCTCGGAGAGGAACTTCGCGATCGGCGAGCGGATCTCGCCGCCGTCGTTCACGAGGTACGCGAGCCCCTTCGCCCCCCACTCCTTCGCGATCTCCTCGAGCCGGCCGAGCTCGGCGCGCGAGAAGGCGCGCGGAACGACGAGGTGGCGAACGACCGGCGCCTTCGAGAAGACGCCGAGCTCCGACGTGCGGGTCAGCTCGGTCGCGTCCTCGATCTCGAGGCCGAAGCGGAGGTCGGGCTTGTCAGAGCCGAAGCGGCGCATCGCGTCGGCGTAGGTCAGCCGCGGGAAGGGCCGCACGGGCGCCGGCCTCCCGACCGCCTCGAACGACGCGACGACGGACGCCTCGAGCACGTCGAGCACGTCCTCGCGGTCGACGAACGACATCTCGAGGTCGAGCTGCCGGAACTCGAACTGGCGATCGGCACGGAGATCCTCGTCACGCCAGCACGTCGCGATCTGGTAGTAGCGGTCGAGCCCGCCGACCATGCAGAGCTGCTTGAAGAGCTGCGGCGATTGTGCGAGGGCGAAGAACCTGCCGGGCTGCAGGCGCACCGGGACGAGGAAGTCGCGCGCACCCTCGGGCGTGCCCTTCGTCATGCTCGGCGTCCACACGTCGACGAAGCCGAGCTCGTCCATCGTGCGGCGTATTGCGGAGATGATCGTGTGGTTCAGCCGGAGGTTGCGCTGCATCCGCTCGCTGCGCATGTCGAGCCAGCGGTACTTCAGGCGCAGCACCTCGTCGACG
The DNA here is from genome assembly GCA_035532715.1 of Gaiellaceae bacterium. Lineage (GTDB taxonomy): Bacteria > Actinomycetota > Thermoleophilia > Gaiellales > Gaiellaceae > Palsa-739. The sequence continues at coordinate 7,727 of DATKQO010000179.1, forward strand.
TCCTCGCCGATCTGGAAGGGCAGCGGCTCGGAGCGCGAGACGATGGTCAGCGTGTCGACCTGGATCTCGATCTCGCCGGTCGGGAGATTCGGGTTCACGGCGTCGGGCGCCCGGAGGACGACCTCGCCTTCCGCCTGGAGGACGAACTCGTTGCGGATCTCGTGCGCGACCGCGGCAGCATCGGCGGTGCGCTCGGGGTTGATCACGAGCTGCACCTTGCCGGAGAAGTCGCGCAGGTCGACGAAGACGAGCCCGCCGTGGTCGCGGCGCGTGTCGGCCCAGCCTGCGACCTTCACGCGGGTACCGGCGTCGGCGGCGCCGAGCGCGCCGCATGTCGTGTCGCGCCAGCTGCTCACGTGGCGATTCTCTCCGGCAACTCGTCGCGCTGCACGTCGACGTCCCGCTCGCCGCGCCGGCGCAGGGTGATCGTGCCGGCGCGGAGGATGACGATGTCGCGCGCGCCGGTGCGCTGCGCCTGGGTCAGCTGGCCCTTGAGCGAGCGCCCCGCGTAGTCGGTGTCGGCGGCGAGCCCGCTCGCGCGGAGCTCCGCGAGGAGCGAGAGCGCATCGGCGCGCAGACCACCGTCGAGGGCGACGAACACGTCGAGCGCAGGCAACTCCGCGACGACGCCCTCGAGCTCGAGCGAGAGGACGAGGCGCTCGATGCCTGCACCGAAGCCCACGCCGGGCGTCGGCGGACCGCCGATCTCCTCGATCAGGTAGTCGTACCGTCCGCCGGCGCTGATCGTCGACGCCTGCGTCGAGGCGTCCGGGCCGACGAACTCCCACGTCGTGCGCGAGTAGTAGTCGAGGCCGCGTACGAGCGTCGGCACGATCGTGTACTTCACGCCGTACGCGTCGAGCGTCGCGCGCACAGCTGCGAAGTGCTCCGCGCACGCGTCGCAGAGCGAGTCGCCGATCTTCGGCGCGGCCTGCAGCGCCTCACGCACCTGGGGAGTCTTGACGTCGAACACTCGCAGCGGGCTCGTCGCGCGCTTCGCGCGTGCGTCATCGTCGAGGATGTCGGCGTGCTCGTCGAGCCAGGTGTCGAGCTGCTCGAGGTACGCGGGCCGGCACGCGCGATCGCCGATCGAGTTGAGCTGCAGCTCGTACCGGCGAACGCCGAGGTTGCGGAGCAGCGCGTCGTAGAACTGGATCACCTCGGCGTCGGTCGCCGGATCGGCGGAGCCGATGTTCTCGAGCGACAGCTGCCAGTGCTCGCGGTAGCGCCCCCGCTGCGGCTTGTCGTAGCGGTACATCGTGCCGATCGTGAAGAGCTTCACGGGCTGGGGCTCCCGCTGCATGCCGTGCTCGAGATAGGCGCGGCAGATCGGCGCCGTGCCTTCCGGGCGCAGCGCAAGCTTGCGGCCGCTGCGGTCCTCGAAGACGTACATCTCCTTCTGCACGATGTCGGAGCCCGTGCCCGACGTGCGCTGGAACAAGTCGACATCCTCGAACACCGGCGTCTGGATCCGCCGGTAGCCGTAGAGAGCGCAGAGACGCTCCATCTCGCGCGTCACCGTCTGCCAGAGCGGCTGCTCGGAGGGAAGGACGTCGTGCGTGCCGCGCGGCGCCTCGATGCGCGTCACGCGCGCAACTCCGCGAGGAACGGGTTGCGCGCGAGCTCGTCACCGAGCGTCGTGGCGGGGCCGTGGCCGGGATAGACGACGGTCTCCGGCGGATACCGGTCGAAGAGCGTGCGCACCGAGCCGAGCAGCGCCTCCCAGTCGGCGCCGGGCAGATCGACGCGGCCGACGGAGCCGGCGAAGAGAAGGTCGCCGCTGAGGAGCGCGCCGTCGGTGGCGAAGGCGAGGTGCGCGGGAGAGTGGCCGGGGACGGCGACGCACTCGAACGCGAGGCCGGCGACCTCGATCGTCTCGCCGCCTTCGAGCAGGTGGTCGGGCAGGTACGAGCGGCCCGGCATTCCCGCCGGCGCGAACTCGGCGTATCGCTCGAGCCGGTCGCGCTCTCCTTCGGGCATG
>DATKQO010000180.1:0-8574 GCA_035532715.1 Gaiellaceae bacterium
CAGGCGTGGTTCTACACGACGAGCCGCCTGCTCACGAAGGGCCTGCTTGCGCCGACAAACGTCGGCTACGGCTGGTCGATCCTGCTGCTGCCGTTCTCCCTCGCCGGCGGCCCGAACCTCGTCAGCGCACTGCCCGCGATCGTGTTGTTGAACGTGCTCGTGCTGATGCCCATTGCGATGGCCGCGATGTACGGGATCGGCGAGAGGCTCGGCGGGCGACTGTTCGGCTACTGGATCCTGCTCCTCTGGATCGCGTTGCCGCTGATCGGGATCAAGTACACGGATACGGGCTTCAAGCAGCGCTACAGCGAGCTCACGCTGCCCAACGGCTTCGGTCTCACCTCGCTTTCCGACTTCCCCACGATGGTTGCGCTTGCGGTCGCTGCGTTCTTCTGCCTGCGGGCGCTGCAGCATGAAGCGTGGTGGCCGGACGCCGCGCTCGCGGGAGCGTTCGCCGGCGTCGCGATCGGGATCAAGCCGTCCAGCTCGCTCTTCCTGGGGGGAGCGGTTCTCGCGCTCGTCGGCTGCCGGCGCTGGCGGGGCCTCGTCGCGTTCGGTGCGGCGATCGTGCCCTTTCTCCTCGCTCTCACCGTATGGAAGTGGCGTGGGCTCGGGTATGTCCCGCTGTTCCACGCCGAACGGGGCGCGCACCTCGCAGCGGGTGCGATGCTCGAGCCGCTCGGCGCGCTGAACCTCCACCAGTACATCAACCTCAACTGGAGTCAGCTCAGCTCGAATCTCGGCTCGTTACAGGAGCACTTCTGGAGCGCACGCGTCGTCGAGTGGACGCTGGTCGCGGGCACCGTCGCGCTCGCGCGTCGCGGCCTCGCGCCGTTCTTGCTCTTCGGCGGCTGGTTCTGGGCCTTCCTCCTCGTCAAGGGAACCGGAAACGCGGGCGACCTCGAGACCGGCGCGCTCCTGCGCATGCTCATGCCCGCGATCCCGGCGTTCGTCGTGATGGTCGCCGCGCTCCCGCTGCTGCTACCGCGGACGACCAGGCTCCTCCCTCGCACCGATGTACACCCGTGGGCCACGCAACGCGTCACCACGACCATGCTGGCCGCGGCTGTGCTTCTCTTCGCCGTCGTGCCGATCGCCCTCGCCGGGGGCTCGACGCCGACGAACAAGGGTTTCGCCATGACCACGTCGGGCCCGATTCCGCTCGACAGTGGCCTCGATCTCCACGCCCGCGTCGCCGCGGGGCGCATCGAACTGACATGGTCGCCCCAGCACTCCGACGGCGGCCCGCTGTTCTACGAGATCCTGCGCGCCGACCACGGTGCGTGCTCGGTTCCGCCGTCGTTCTCGGCCTGCGCGAAGATCGTCGGCTTCACGCGGGGACGGAACTACGTCGACGCCCCCCCGACGGGCCGGTACGACTACTGGGTCCTCGTGGGGGCGAACTGGATCGACACGCCGACCGCCGGCGACGAGTACGTCGCAAGCGAGCCGGTGACTGTCACCGATCCCTGACGCCGTGCGCACGCAGCTCCTGCTCGAGGAGTGCGAGCTTCTGCGCGAGCAACACGTTCTGGCCGGAGAGGCGCGAGATCACCATCGAGTAGTGCAACAGCACGGCGATGATGAACAGGATGCCCACGGCGAAGAGCACGGCAGGCGGATAGCTGCGTACGCCGAGCCAGCCCGCGATCGTGTTCAGCCCGCCGCGCCATGCCGACAGGGCGGTGAGCACGAGACCCGTGACGAGCCACAGCAGCGCGTAGCGCTCCTGAAGGCGGTGTCTCCGGATCAGCTCGAGCACGACGAGGACGAGCGTGAACGAGGCGACCGCACCGGCGATCGAGACAGCGAGCGGCGTCATTTCGATTCCTCCTGCGGGACGATGGTGCGCCGAAACAACCCGACGAAGATCGCGAGCAAGACCTTGGCCATGTAGTAGATCGAGCGAAGCGCAGTGATCGAGGAGCGGCCACCGCCGCGCTCGCGCATCGAGACCGGCACCTCCTGCAGGCGCAGGCGGTGCCGGAACACCATCACCGTCGCCTCGACCTCGGGATAGTCGTGCGGGTAGTCGCGCGCGAAGAGCGCGATCCCCTCGCGGTTGAGCGCTTGAAAGCCGGATGTCGTGTCGGTGACCCGCTGCCCGACGATGCGCGAGACGACGCCTGCGAGGATCCTGATCCCCATGCGACGAGAGCGCGACGACCGGTAGCCGCCCTCCCCCGCGGCGAACCGCGAGCCGACGGCGATGTCCGCATCCCCGCGGAGCACGGGCTCCAGGATGCGGGAGAGCTGCGCCGGATCGTGCTGCCCGTCTCCGTCGACGCGAACCGCGATGTCGTAACCGCGCTCGAATGCGAACTTGAAGCCGGTCTGGACCGCTCCACCGATACCGAGGTTGAACGGCAGCCGCAGTACGTATGTGCCCTTCGCGGCGGCGACGGCGGCGGTGCGATCGGCCGAGCCGTCGTCGATCACGACGATGTCGAGGCCGGGGTCGAACGCCCGTAACTCGTCGATCACGCGAGTGATCGTGTGCTCCTCGTTCAGCGCCGGCACGATCGCGACGCGCCGGAGCTCTCCGAGCCCTGGAAGCGACGACGCCCCGGCGGGCCGCTCGACGGTCTCAGGCACCGGCCGCCACCGGCACGCCGAGCCCAAGCAGCTCGAGCAGCCGCCGTGCGCGATGCGCATACGTGTGCTCGTCGAGCACGCGCTCGCGCGCTCTCCGTCCGAGCTCCTCCGCCTGCGCCGGATCGGCGAGCAGCTCGCGGTACACCGCGACCGCTTCGTCGGCATCCGAGACGACGACGAGCTCGGAGCCCGGCTCGAACCACCGTTCGATGCCCGCGTGCGGGTTCGAGACGATCGCCGCGCCGCACGCTGCGAGCTCGAAGGGCCGGGAGGTCGACGACGCGGGCACGGTGGCATGCGCGCCACGCGTGATGTTGAGGTTGATGCGCGCCGCGGAGATGGCGCGCGGAAAGACGTTGAACGGAACGTCGCCGATCACGTGGGCAGCGCCGACGTCGCCGCGAAAGTCGCGGCCGCCGAGCGCGAAGTCGAGCTCGGGCAGGCGCCTGCTCGGCTCGCCCACGAGCTCGCGCATCCACTCGCGGCGGAACTTGTCGCCGTAGCCGTAGAAGAAGACGTCCGTCTGCTTTTCGACCGGAAGCGGCGCAAATAGCTGCGGGTCGGCTCCCCAGAACACCGGCTCTGCCCGCCGCGCGCCGAGCTCGAGCAATCGCGGGATGCCACCCTCCGAGTTCGACAGGAGGAGGTCGTATTCGGACGGATCGGCGCCGTGGTAGTAGTTGAACCCGGTGTCCATGCCGCCGAACTCCGGCAGGCTCATCGGCACGTCGCCGTCGTAGAACGCGACCGGCACGTCGAAGCGCTCGCGCAGCGCCGTCGGGATGCCGCGGAAATGGCTCATCGGCACCGTGAAGAACACGACCGCGTCGACGTCACCTTCGCGCGCGAGGATCCGTTCGAGGTGGCGCTGCCAGCGCGGCGTCACCGTCCGCCGGATCACCTCGCGCAGCGCCTTGTCCGCGCGCGTGTCCTCCGGGCTCGACTCGGCGCGGCGCAGATACCGGTCGCCCTTCAGCCGCGCGGCGACGTGCCGCGCCGCCGCAAAGGTCTCGGCCTCACGGTAGAGCGGGTTCGGGGCGGTCCGCCACCAGGGCGACTCGATCGCGCGCCCGCGATACGTCGTCACGATCAGGTCGATCCCGGCCTCGGCCATGCCCTTCCAGAGCTGCCACCACGCGGGCGTGCAGCCGTAGCGGAAGTCGAGGTCGGCCGCCGACGCGACGGCGAGGATCTTGGGCGGCTTCATCGACCCATTGTGACAAGGCCACGTGAAGGACCTGTTAGCGGGATCTAGTGCGGCCTCTCGTAGCGTTCTACCCGAGACATACGTCGCGCGAGGCCGCACTTGCGGCGCTCTGCGGCCGTTTGTCCGTGTGCTTGCCGGCGGAGCGGTCCGGAACGCTCACCGACAGACGAGCGGTCGACGCGGCCCCTGCGAGGAAACCAAGAATCATCCCGGCCGCGGAGCGGCCGGCAAGTGCGGCGTCCCGGCACCGCCATTCCAGGTGAAACGATCGGAGACGCCGCATTAGTACGCGCCCCGACGCGCCGCAACGGCCGGCAGGGTCTTCGCGAGAATCGAGATGTCGAGCCAGATCGACCAGTTCTCGAGGTAGTAGAAGTCGAGGCGCACGAGATCATCGAAGCTGAGGTCGATGCGGCCCGAGACCTGCCAGAGGCCCGTCATCCCGGGCAGCACGAGGTAGCGCTTGCGGTGCCAGTCATCGAGCTGGACGTAGTCGCGCAGCGGCAGCGGCCGGGGCCCGACGAGCGACATCTCGCCGCGCAACACGTTGAGGATCTGCGGCAGCTCGTCGATCGAATACCGGCGCAGGAAACGGCCGACCTTCGTGACGCGGGGGTCGTCCTTGATCTTGAAGAGCGGCCCGGAAGCTTCGTTGTCCGCCTCGAGTCCGGCCTGCCGTTGCGCGGCGTCGATGTACATCGAGCGGAACTTGAACATGCCGAACTCACGCTCGCCGAGACCGACGCGACGGTCGCGGTAGAAGATCGGCCCCGGCGAGTCGAGCTTCACCGCCAGCGCGATCACCACCCACAGCGGAACGGCGACGACGATCAGCCCGAGACTGACGACGAGATCGAAGCCGCGCTTCACGGTCCAGTCCAGCCCCGCGAAGACCGGCGGTCGCAGCTCGAAGAGCGGCACGCCCTGCCCGGCGACGTACTCGGCGCGCTGAGTCAGCAACTCCGCCGTCGTCGGTGCGATCCGCACCTTGACGCCCCAACGGTGCGCCTCCTCCACGAGATCGAGCAGCTCCTCCTCGCCGAGATCGGAGCCGCTGACGATCAGCTCGTCGGGGTGACGCTCGCGCAGGACGTGCACGAGGTCCGAGACGCGGCCGAACACCGGGAGGTCCTCGATTGCGCCGTTGTCGGAAAGCACGCCGAGGAACTCGTAGTCGATGCCGCCGCGACCGAGACCGAGAGCGCGCCGCAGAGCGACCAGCCGGTCCGCGTCGCCCACCAGAATCGCGCGCCGCCGCGCGCCCGCGACGCGCAGCATGTCGCCCGTGACGACCTCGTAGCTCGAGCGAAGGACACCGATCAGCAGCACGCTGAGCACGAACGTCGTTGCGTAGAGCCCGAAGGTCGTGTGCTGATATCCCGTGCCCACCGAGAACGCGAGCGTGATCAGCGTCACGAGCAGGAGCGAAGAGACGATGCGACCCGCACCGGCGCGTTGCTCGCGCGGCGCGTACAGGCCCCCACGCCAGAAGACGAGCACCGTCACGAGCATGAGAAACGGCAGCCATTTCGCCTCGGCGTCCCACGGCAGCCCCCAGAGGATCGGCCGCTCCCCGTAGTACAGCTCGCGCAGCACGAGCGCGAGATAGAGCGAGCCCGCCAGCCCGCTCAGGTCGATCGTCATCAGCGCAACGATGCTGAGCAGCCGGCGCACGATCGCCCTGAGCTGGAGCGCGGACGGGAAGAACTTCGCCGCCCGGATGTCGCCGGCGTACGTGGGAGCCTCCAAGGGCCCGCCGTCGCCCTCGGATGGATCGGCACCGACAACAGGCTTCGTCGCCACGAGAGCGGCCATTGTACTCCGCACCCGTCCGGCGCCCTGGATGCCGGCGGTACGCTGGCGCCTCGAATGTCGCGCCTCGACAGGCTCAACGAGCGGTATCGCGCCCACCACGAGGGCGAGAAGCAGGAGTTCGTCTTCGGCGGCGGCGACCGCGGCGCGATCTTCGCGTCGCTCGTCGGCGGCCCGGGCCGGCGAGTGCTCGACCTCGGCTGTCGCACCGGCGCGCTGACCCAGCACTACGCCGCCGGCAACGACGTCGTGGGGGTCGACGTCGACCATGACGCGCTGGCGCGCGCCTCCGAGCGGCTCGGAATCGAGACCGTCTGGGCCGATGTCGAGGAGGGGCTCCCGTTCGAGGACGACGCATTCGACGTCGTCGTCGCAGGCGAGCTCCTCGAGCACCTCGCCGATCCCGCGGCCGCGGTCGCGAACGTGCGCCGCGTGTTGCGCCCGGGAGGACGGTTCGTCGGCTCCGTGCCGAACGCTTTCCGGCTGAAGTCGCGTGTGGCGTACGCACGGGGCCGCTACCCCGCCGACTGGGACCCGACGCACCTTCAGCTGTTCACTCCCGGTGCGCTCAGACAGCTGCTCGCAGACTTCGACGACGTCCACATCCGGTTCGAGATCGGCCGCCTCGTGCGCATCCACCCGCGCCTGATGGCGAACGTGCAGCTCTTCAGCGCGCGGAAGCCCGGCTGAGCTCGAGCGGGTCGGCCGGGCGCCGCCGCCGCCCGAGCAACGCGAGCGAGAGCCGTAGCGCCGCGGCGCGGCCACCGTCGAGCAGGTCGTAGTCGTGGAAGTACGCGTGCACGTACGTGGGCAGCCGCCGCGGCACCGCGCGCGCGAGACGGCCGAGCGAATGCGTCGTCGGCAGCACGCCGGGCGAAGGCTCCGCACCGCGGACGGTGCAGTCGACCAGGCCGAGCTCGCGCACAGCCTCCTGCACGGCGTCGTCGGTGTACCAACCGCCGCCGCAGAAGAAGGCGGGCTGTAGGCCGCGCTCCCGTAGCCACGCAACCTCATCCCGAACGCGCGCGGCCGGGTTTCCGCCCGTCGGTCTCGCGTGCGTCGGGCTCGTCCAGTGCGTGTGGAGCCCGAACGGGGCGCGCGCAGCCGCCGCGTGCGCCCGCTCGAGCCAGCGCTCCTCGTCCTCGGCGAATGCGCGATCGGGCGGCCGGATGAGCGCGATCACGTCGAAGCCCCCGGGTCTTCTGCGCTGGAGGGCGTCGAAGCGCCGCCAGGCGTCGTCGTCGAGCGGGCGCTCGACATGACACGACACCACCGCGGCGGGCCCGGCGGGCGTGAAAGGCACACTGTGGCGCATGTGCGGGATCTGCGGACTCTATTCGCCGTCGGGTCACGCACTGCCGGAGTCCGTCGATGCGATGCGCGCGCAGATCCGGCATCGAGGGCCCGATCAGGGCTCGACCGACCCGTTCGGCCCGTGCGTGCTCGGCCACCAACGCCTCCGGGTGATCGATCCCGAGCTCGGGTACCAGCCGGTGGCGAACGAGACGGGCGACATCGTCGCGGTGTTCAACGGCGAGCTCTACAACTTCTTCGAGCTGCGCGACGAGCTCGCCTCGCAGGGGCACGAGGTGCGTGGCCGCGGCGACACGCCGGTGATCCCGCATCTGTACGAGGAGCACGGACCGCGCTTCGTCGAGCGTCTCGAGGGGATGTTCGCGATCGCGCTCTGGGACGCGTCTCGTGGCCGCCTGGTGCTCGCCCGCGACCGGCTCGGCAAGAAGCCGCTCGCCTGGACGCGGCTTGGCAACGGCACGCTCGCGTTCGCGTCGGAGCTGAAGGCGCTGCTGGCGCTGCCCGAGGTGAGCCGCGAGCCGGACCTCGCTGCGCTCGACGCGTACCTCGCGCTCCAGTACGTCCCGGGAACGCGAACAGGGCTCCGCGGCATTCAGCGGCTCGCGCCGGGCTCGCTGCTCGTCGCGGAGGGAGAGGCCGAGCGGATCGAGCGCTACTGGGAGCCGGCGCTCGAGCAGGGGACCTTCTCCGACGACGAGTGGCTCGAGCGCGTGCGCGTCGAGGTGGCCGCCGCGGTCCGCAAGCGGCTCGTCGCAGACGTACCCCTGGGCGCGCTTCTCTCCGGCGGGATCGACTCGGCCGTCGTCGTCGCGCTGATGGCCCAGGCGTCGACCGAGCCGGTGCGGACGTTCACCGTCGGCTTCGCCGCCGAGCGCTACGACGAGCGGCCCTACGCGCGTGCCGTCGCCGAGCGTTACGCGACCCGGCACGAGGAGATCGTGCTCGAGCCCGACGCGGCTGCGACGCTCCCCCGTCTCGCAGCTGCGTTCGACGAGCCGCTCGGCGACGAGGCCGCGCTGCCGCTTTTCCTCATCTGCGAAGCCGCGCGCAAGAGCGTGACGGTCGCCCTCGTCGGCGACGGCGGCGACGAGTCGTTCGCCGGCTACGAGCGCTACGCGGCGATGGGGCTCGCCGACCGGGTGCCGTCGCCGCTCGCATCCGTCGGCGCCCGCCTCCTGCAGGCGCTGCCGGCCGGACCGCGCGAGCGGCGCTCGCCCGTGTTCCGCGCGACCCGATTCCTCGAGGCCGCGGCAGCCCCGCGCGCGGAGCGCTACGGCGGGCTGATGCAGGTCTTCGCGCTCGACGAGCGGGCGGCGCTCTGGACGGACGAGGCGAAGGCGGAGATCGGCGCACTCACGTCCCCGGGCTTCCTCCTCGGCTCGGCGCCGGCGCGCGGCGTCACCGGTCTCCAGCTCGTCGATCTCGCCACGTATCTTCCCGGCGACCTGCTGCCGAAGTCCGATATCGCGTCGATGGCGCACTCACTCGAGCTGCGCTCGCCCCTTCTCGACCACCGGGTCGTCGAGCTCGGCCTCTCGCTCCCCGACTCGCTGAAGCTGCACGGCCGCGAAGGCAAGGTCGCGCTTCGCCGTGCGTTCGCCGGCGATCTGCCGCCCGCGGTCGCCGGACGCGGCAAGACGGGGTTC
>DATKQO010000181.1:0-12048 GCA_035532715.1 Gaiellaceae bacterium
GCGCTCTACTCGGTCGCGATCTTCGACATCGCCGGCTGGCATGAAGGCGGCGGCGGCGAGCGGGTCGAGCCGGTCTCGATCGACGAGCTCGAGCGCAGGCTCGCGGCGGACGAGATCGAGCTGGTCGACGTCCGCGAAGCCGACGAGCGCGACAGCGGCTCGATCCCCGGCAGCAGCCATCTTCCATACCGTATGGCGCGCCAGGCCGCCGAAAACGGTCTCTACGGCGATCGGCCGATCGTCACGATCTGCGAGAGCGGACCGCGCGCCGCGATCGCCGCGAGCGTTCTTCGCGCGGCGGGCGTCGACGCGCGGCCCGTGCTCGAGGGCGGCATCGCCGCCTGGCGTGCGCGGGGCGGCGAGACGACATGCTTCCGCCGCTGCGGCGCGTGACTCAGGCCATGCGACGCTATGAGAGGCGCTGAGCCGGATAACCCCACCGCGCGAGCATCGCGAGGATCTCGTCGCAATGCGCGGAGTCGCGGGTGAGCAGTGTCAGCTCGACGCCGGTCTCGCCGACCGGCACGTCGATCGTCTCACGTTGGTGCTCCACCTCGACGATGTTCACCCGCTCGTTCGCGAGCAGCGTGAGGAGGGTCGCGAGCTCGCCCGGCCGGTCGGGCACGCGCGTGCGCAGTACGAGATAGCGGCCGGCCACGGCGAGACCGCGCCGCATGACGGAGATGAGCATTGACGCGTCGATGTTCCCGCCCGACAGGAGCGGCACGACGGGCCCTTCACCCCCGACCTTGCCGTGCAGCAGCGCAGCGACGCCGACCGCGCCCGCGCCCTCGACGACGAGCTTCGTCCGCTCGAGCAGCAGCACGATCGACTCGGTGATCTCCTCGTCGGTGACCGACACGACGTCGTCGAGCACGCGATCGAGGATGCTCGACGTCAGCTCGCCCGGCTTCTTTACCGCGACGCCGTCCGCGATGGTGAAGCCGGGGCCGCCGGGGAGCGTGCCGGCCGCCTGGACGCCGACGATCCGGATTCCGGCGCGCCGCGCACGGAGCGCGATCGCGATCCCCGACGCGAGCCCGCCGCCGCCGATCGGGATCACGACCGTGCCCGCGTCGGGCACCTGGTCCGCGAGCTCGAGCCCGATCGTCCCCTGCCCGGCGATCACGACCGGATCCTCGAACGGGTGCACGAACGTGGCGCCCGACTGCGCGACGTACGCCTGGGCGCCGAGGAGCGCGTCTTCGAGGTTCGCGCCGGCCAGCTCGATCTCCGCGCCGTAGTGCCGCGTCGCGTCGACCTTTGCCATCGGCGCGTCCTGCGGCATGAAGATGCGCGCCCGCGTGCCGACCGCGCGTGCCGCCCAGGCGACCGCCTGGCCGTGGTTGCCCGCGCTCGCGGCGACGACGCCGGCAGCGCGCTCGGCCTCGGTCAGCGTCGAGATGCGGTTGTAGGCGCCGCGCACCTTGAACGAGCCGGTGCGCTGCAGGTTCTCCGCCTTGAGATGCACGTCACGGCCCGCAAGCTCGGAAAAGGTCGCGGAGCGATAAACGGGCGTGACGCGCGCGACGCCGTCGAGGCGCACGCGCGCCTGCTCGATCTCAGGGAGTCCCGGTGCGGTCACGATCGCTGCCAATGTGAAAGACCTTCTCCAGTATCTCTCGAACGGCGCTCAGCGGATCGAGCTCGCGCCGCCGCACCTCGTCGAGCAGCCGCCGCAGCTCGGGATCGTCGGCGACCACCTGCTCGAGATGCACCTTCGCGCGCGCCGAAGCGACGGCGAACACCTCGCCCGCGAGGTTGCGCGCCCGCCGCTCCTCGAGCTGCCCCGACTCCACGAGGTACGTGCGATGCGCCTCGATCTTCTCCCACAGCTCCGGCACGCCCTCGGCGCGGGTCGCCTCCGTCAGGACGATCGGCGGCCGCCAGTCACGTTCCCCGCCGAGGGCGAGGATCGAGCGCACCTCGTTCAGCATCGTCTTCGCCGCCGGGTGGTCCATCTTGTTGATCGCGATCACGTCGGGGATCTCCATGATCCCCGCCTTCAACGCCTGCACCGAATCGCCGGAGCCGGGCATGAGCACGAGCAGCACCGTGTCGGCGATGCCGATCACCTCGACCTCGCTCTGCCCCGTGCCGACCGTCTCGAGGAACACGAGCTCCTTGCCGGCCGCGTCGAGCACGAGCAGCGCCTGCAGCGTCGCTTCGGCGAGCCCGCCGAGATGGCCGCGTGTCCCCATCGAGCGGATGAACACGCCCGGATCGAGGAAGTGATCCGAGAGCCGGATGCGGTCTCCGAGCAGCGCACCGTGGGAGAACGGGCTCGACGGGTCGACCGACACGACGCCGACGTTCGTGTCGCGCTCGCGAACGAGGCGGATCAGCGCTGAGATGAGGCTCGACTTGCCCACCCCGGGCGGCCCGGTGAGTCCGACCGCATACGCGTTGCCCGTACCGGGGTAGAGATCCGCGACGACGTCGTACGCGAGCGGATCGCGGTTCTCGACGAGCGTGATCGCGCGCGCGAGGGCGCGCCGATCACCGCTGCGAACGCCGGCAGCGAGGGTCTCGCGGGTCCAGTCGCGGCGGCCGGCCACCGCGGGCCACTCTAGATGGTTGAGATCGACTCGACCGGGACCGTGTCGTCACGGGCGAGCGCGTAGGCGGCGACCGCGCCGACGACGAACGAGAGAGCGCCTCCCCCCCAGACCCAGCGTGGCCCGGTCAGGTGCAGCACGGCGCCCGCGACGACGGTGCCGGCGCCGTTCAGCACGTAGGTCACGCTCATCACGAGGGTCAGCGCACGACCGCGGATCCGGTCGGCCGCGCCTCGCTGCACGAGCAACGCGTTGCAGACGATCGCGATGCCGTCGCCGATGCCGCCGAGGAGGCAACACGCTGCCGTCGCCCAGATGTCCGGGCTGATCGAGCCCAGGCCGAAGCCGAGCGCCATCACGACGAGCGCTCCGGCGTAGGCCCGTGCGATGCCGAGCCGGTCCACGACCGCGCTGCTCCACCAGCTGCCGATCACGAGGCCGGTCCCGATCCCGCCGTAGAGAAGGCCGTAGCCGAAGTCGCCCGCGTGCAACGTGTCCTTCGCGAGGAACACCTCGCTGAGGCTGATCGCGCCGACGCCGATCGATGCGATTCCCCAGGCGGTCAGCACGGCGAGCAGCGGCCGCGAGCGCATCACGGCGACGAAGCCGTCGGCGAGGTCGCGCCAGTGCCCGCGCGTGAGGGCGGTCTGGCTCTGGAGGAGCCGCTTCGAGATACGCACGACGAGCACGGCCGAGACGAGGAACGACACCGCGTTGATCCAGTACGCGGTGTGCGGACCCGCCGTGGCCGTGAGAAGGCCGCCGAGCACTGGTCCGACCGCCCAGCTCACGTTCTCGACGGTCTGGAGCAGCGCGTTCGCCTCGGGAAGCTGATCCTCCGGCACGAGGTTCGGCACACCGGCGTAGACCGCCGGGCGGAAGAAACCGGTGGCGAGCCCCGCGGCGAGCGCGAGCGCGACGATGCCGGCTGCGCTCGAGACGAACGGCAAGGTGCCGAAGACGGCCGCGCGGACGAGGTCCGCCCCCACCATGAGGGAACGGCGCTCGAGCCGGTCGAGCAGGGGCCCGAGCGTGAGCCCGACGACGATCGTCGGCAGGAACTCGACGATGAGCACCGCGCCGACCCAGAGCCCGGAGTTCGTCCGGTCCTTGACGTCGATCGCGAGCGCGATCGCAGCGAGCAGCGTGCCGATGCTCGAGACGAGCGTCGACAGGAAGAGGAGACGGAAGCCGGCGACGCCGAGCGGCGCAAGCTGCCTGGCCGAGAGACGCCGCAGCACTGCTGCCGCAGGTTAACAGGCCCGAAGCGCTATGACGAGACGCCTGCGAGAGCGTGCCCGAGCGCGGCGGCGAAGAGCGCGTTCTCCTCCGGCGTCCCGACGGAGACCCGGATCGCCTCGGGCGCGCCGAAGCCGGCGAGCGGCCGCACGATCACACCCTGCCGGAGCAGCTCGTCGAAGAGCGTGCGACCGTCGCCGACCTCGACGTAGAGGAAGTTGCCGAGCGCCGGGCCGACGGGCTCGAGGCCGCGGTCGCGCAGAATCGTCTCGAGTTGCGCCCTCCCGGCCGCGTTCGCGACACGGCGGCGTTGGAGCTCGGCATCGTCGCCGATGCTGGCGAGCGCGGCGGCCTGCGCCGTCGCGGTGACGTCGAAGGCCCGGCGCACCTTGCTCGTCGCGGCGACGACATCGGCGGGTGCGACGCCGTAGCCGACCCGGAGGCCGGCGAGCCCGTAGATCTTCGAGAACGTGCGCAGCACGACGAGCCGGCGTCCGGCCTTGAAGTGCTCCTCGATCCCGTCGGCGTAGTCGGGGTCGTCGATGTACTCGAAATACGCCTGGTCGAGCACGACGAGCACGTGCTCGGGCACCTGCTCGAGAAACCGCAGCAGTTCGTCGCGGCCGTTGCCGGTACCCGTCGGGTTGTTCGGGTGACAGACGTAGACGAGCTTCGTGCGTGGGCCGACCGCGTCGAGCAGAGCGTCGAGGTCGTACGTGTGCTGCCGCAGCGGCACTCTCTTCGAGACGGCGCCGAGCTTGGCGGCGTCGAGCACGTAGCTCGGGAACGACGGCCAGCCGCAGACGATCTCGTCGCCGGGATCGAGCGTCGCCTGCGAGAGCAGGTCGATCACCGCGTCCGCTCCCGCGCCGACGACGATCTCCTCGAGCGCGACGCCGTGATGATCGGCGAGCGCCGCGCGCAGCGCGTAGACGCCGCCGTCCGGGTAGCGGTTGAGGCCGTGCAGCGCGCGCTCGATCGCCTCGAGCGCCGGCTGGAACGGCGGGAACGGACCCTCGTTCGAGGCGAGCTTCACGACCCGGTCGAGCCCGAGCTCGCGTTGCACCTCCTCGACGGGCTTGCCCGGCTCGTACGGGACGAGATCGGCGATCGAACGACGGAAGAGCCCGTCGCTCACGCGTCGGTGCCGCCGCTCTTCTTCTTCTTCCAGAAGAGGAGCACGCCGCCGACCGCCGCGAGCGCGCCCGCGGCGACTCCGCCGGCTGCCCGCTTGTCGGGAACGGCTCCCTGCGCCTTGCGCTTCGCGGCCCGCTTGCCGGCCTTGACGACGAGCCATCCGATGACCGCATTCCGTCTGTTGACGATGCCCATGCGCTGACCTCCCTTGGTCTCATGGCCACGCTACCCGATCGGGCGCGGCCGGAGAGCGAGCGAACCGCCCCTGCGGCAAGGCGGCTCGGCCGAACTGGGAGAAGAATCTCCTCCGGGGCCCGCGGGCGGCATGGCCCCGGAGGATGGGGACGAGGGCACGTCCTGTGCTATGAGACTCCGCCGCGGCGGAAAACTTGCGCCGCCCGGCGACGAGTCTCTCAGCCGGTCAGGCGGTCGTCTTGGCCCGCGGCCTGCGGTTCGGGACGTGGATGGCCCGGCCGAGAGCGACGAGCCCGGCCTCCTTGATCGCCTCGGAGAGCGTCGGATGGGGCGCCATCCCGTCGGCCACCGTCTCCACCGTCGCCTCCGCGTCGATCGCGACGACGCCAGCCTCGATCAGGTCGGTGACGTGCGGGCCGACCATGACGAGCCCCAGCAGCTCGCCGTACTTCGTCTCGTGGATCGACTTGACCCAGCCGACGCTCTCGTCCTGCATGACCGCGCGCGCGTTCGCCACCCACGGGAACTGGCCGACCGCGACGTCGTCGCCGTACTGCTCGCGCGCCTGTGCCTCGGTGAGGCCGACGCCGGCGATCTCGGGATCGGTGTAGATCGGACGCGGTACCGCACGGTTGTCGACCGTCGCGTCATGGCCGCACGCGTTCTCGGCCGCGACCTCGCCTTCGCGGAACGCGGTGTGCGCGAGCTGCCAGTAGCCGGCGCAGTCGCCGACCGCGTAGATGTGCGGAACAGTGGTGCGCCGATGGTCGTCGGCACTGATGCCCCTTCGACTGTCGAGCTGCACGCCGATCTCCTCGAGCCCGAGACCCTCCACGAGCGGGCCGCGGCCGACGGACACGAGCATGAGGTCGGCCTGCACGGTCTCGCCGTCCCCGAAGTGCACCGTGAGCTCTCTGCCGTCGTCCTCGACCTTCGTGCATTGCTTGCCGAGCTGCAGGGCGATGCCGCGCTTGCCGAACTGCTTGGCGAGCTCCTTCGCGGCGTCGGCGTCCTCCAGCGGGATGAGCGTGTCGAGCATCTCGACGATCGTCACCTCGGTACCGAAGCGATTGAAGATCGAGGCGAACTCGCTGCCGATGATGCCGCCCCCGAGCACGACGAGGCGCTTCGGCAGCGTCTCCTGCGCGAGCAGCCCGGTCGAGTCGACGCAGCGCGGCGAGTCGAGGCCGTCGATCGGAGGGCGCAGCGGGAACGAGCCCGTCGCGACGATCGCGGACTTGAACGTGACGTCCTCCCCACCGTCGACACCGAGAGTGTGCGCGTCCTTGAAGCGACCGGTGCCCTTGACCCACTCGACGCCGTTCGCCTTGAAGAGGCCGGCGACGCCCTGCGTCATCTGCTTCACGACGCCGGCCTTCCACGCGTTCGACGCGGCGAAGTCGAGCGTCGCCTCGCCGACGTTGACGCCGAACTTCGCGAAGCTCTCCTCGGCCTCGCGCAACGCGAAAGCGGTCTGCACCCATGCCTTCGTCGGGATGCAGCCCACGCGCAGGCACGTGCCGCCGAGCTCCGGCTCCCGCTCGATGCAGGCCACCTTCGCGCCGAGCTGCGTGGCACGGATGGCGGCGGTGTACCCGCCCGGGCCACCTCCGAGGACTGCGACGTCAACGTCCATATGAGCTCTCCCTCGGTGTCGAGATATTCATGTCGATGCTAGTCACAACCGGGCGACCATCGTCACTGCCTGCGGCGTCTCGCGCACGGCCTCGAAGCCGTGACGTTCGTAGAAGCCCGTCTGGCCCTGCGCGGTGCTGAGGCTGACGCTGCCGTACCCGTCGGCTCGCGCGCGGTCGAGCAGCGCCTGGAGCAGCTCGGCGCCCGCGCCCTTGCCGCGCCGGCTCGGGACGACCGCGATCGTGAGCTCGGGCGTCTGCTCGTCGACGAAGCCGAACCCCGGCTCGTCGGCGGTGAACAGCCGGTACCAGGCGGCGCCGTAGGCATGCGGCCCCTCGAGGGCGAGCATGCCCGTGTCGCCAGGCCGCCCCCAGTTCGCCACATACCGATAGACGGGGCGCTCGCTGTCCTCGGCGAGACGCCAGTGATATGCGTGACGGAGCATGTCCCGGAGAAACCGGACGTCGTGCACGGCAACCGGACGGAGCATCAGAGTTCTTGCGCGAGCTCGACGCGGTTTCCGTCGGGGTCGCAGCGCTCGTCGACCGCCGTCTCGTCGAAGCCGAGCGTGTCGCGACAGAAGTGGCGGGAGCCGTCGAGCTCGCGCACGTGGTACCAGACGGCCGGCCCCATCCCCTCACGTCCTAGAGAGCGAGACCCGGATCTTCGAGGAACGCCTTGACCGTGCGCAGGAAGTCGGCGCCGGTTGCGCCGTCGACCGCGCGATGGTCGCACGTCAGCGTCATCGTCAGGACCGGCAGCACATGGAGCTCGCCGTCGCGCGGCACCACCTGCTCGCGCGTCGCGCCGACAGCGAGGATCGACGCCTGCGGAGGATTGAGCACCGCGCTGAACTGGTCGACGTCGTACATGCCGAGATTCGAGATCGTGAACGTGCCTCCCGCCAGATCCTCGCTCCGCAACTTGCCGTCACGGGCACGCGACACGAGATCGCCGCGAACGGTCGCGATCTCGGTCATCGTCAGGCGCTCGGCGCCGTGGATGACGGGAACGACGAGACCTTGCGGTGCCGCGACGGCAATGCCCACGTCCGCACTCGGGAAGACCAGCAGCGCGTCCTCGGTGTACTGCACGTTCATGTCGCGGTGACGCATGAGCGCCTGAGCGCAGATCCTCGTCAGCAGGTCGGTGACGGTGACCCGGACGTCGGGGTTGCGCTCGCGCTGTCGCGCGACGAGCTCGTTCGCCCGTGTCATGTCGACGTCGACGGTGAGCTGGAACGCAGGAACCGTCCACGCCTCGGTCAGGCGCCGCGCGATCGTCTTCCGAATGCTCGTCAGCGGCCGCGACTCGACCTCGCCGGTGCCGGACGCCGCGGCCGGCGGCACGGCGCCGCGCTCGACGTCCTCCGCGACGATGCGGCCGTCCGGGCCGGTGCCGCGCACGCTCGAAAGCTCGATCCCGCGCTCACGCGCGATCCGTCGCGCGAGCGGAGACGCCTTGATGCGCCCGCCGGTGTCCGCCGGCGGTTCCACGACTCTGCCCTGCGCTGCCCCGTTCGTCGCCGCCGCCGGAACATCGGTCGCCTTCGGCTCGACCGCCGGCGCCGGTCCTCTCGCGGAGTCGCCGGCAGGCGCGTCCGCGACGGCTTCGCCCTCGGCGCCGATGAACCCGATCGTCTTCCCCACCTCCACCTCGCCCGCGGACACCGCGATTCTCAGCAGCACGCCGCTCGCCTCGGCCTCGACCTCCTGGGTGACCTTGTCGGTGTCGAGCTCGTAGAGCGCCTCGCCCTTCTGCACCGGCTCGCCCTCGGACTTGAGCCACTTGACGATCGTCCCGGACTCCATGCCCTGGCCGAGCCGCGGGAGCTTGACCTCGGTAGCCATTACGACGTCTTCTTGTTGACCGTGCGGTAGATCGCCTCGAGCACGGTCTCCATGTGGGGGATGACGTACGCCTCCATCACCGGAGCGAACGGCAGCGGCGTGAAGCGCGCGCCGACGCGCTCGACGGGCGCGTCGAGCCAGTCGAAAGCCTGGTACTGCAGCACGGCGGCGACCTCGGCGCCGAAGCCCATCCGCGTGACAGCCTCGTGCGCGACGACCGCGCGGTTCGTCTTCTTGACAGAGGCGACGAGCGTCTCCTCGTCGAGCGGCTGCAGCGTGCGCGGGTCGACGACCTCGACCGAGATCCCTTCCTTCTCGGCCTCCGTCGCGGCTGCGAGCGACTCGTGCACGAGTCGACCCGTCGCGATCACGGTGACGTCCTCGCCTTCGCGGTGCACGCGCGCCTTGCCGATCGGAATCGGCTCGATCTTCTCCGGCACGTCGCCTTTGATCCCGTACAGCGTGCGGTGCTCGAAGAAGACGACGGGGTTGTCGTCGTAGATCGACGACCACAGCAGGCCCCGGACGTCCTCCGGCGTCGACGCGAACACGACCTTCAGGCCGGGGATGTGCACGAACCACGCTTCAAGTTGCTGAGCGTGCTGCGCGCCCGGCGACCAGCCTGCGCCGCCCTGCGTGCGGAAGACGACGGGGACGGTCAGCTGGCCGCCCGACATGTAGCGGTGCTTGGCCGCCTGATTGACGACCTGCTCGGCCGCGAGCGTCATGAAGTCCTCGTACATGATCTCGGCGACGGGGCGCATCCCCTGTAGCGCAGCGCCGATCGCGGCGCCGGCCAGCGCCATCTCCGAGATCGGCGTGTTGCGCACGCGCTCCGGGCCGAACTCCTCGAGCATCCCGCTCGTCACGCCCATCGAGCCGCCCATCTCGGCGATGTCCTCGCCCATCACGAACACGTCGTCGTCCTGGCGCATCGCCGTCGACAGCGCGTCGCGTACGGCCTCGCGGTACGAGAGCTCAGGCATAGACGTTCTTCATGGCGTCTTCGGGCGCCGGATCGGTGCCGCCCTTCGCGAACTCGACCGACGCCTCCACGATCTCGGTCACCTCGGCGTCGAGCTCCACGAAGTCCTCGTCGGAGAACGCGAGCTTCGCGCGCAGCAGCGAGATCGGATCGCGCGTCTCGGCGAGCGTCTGCGCCTCGCCCTTGTCGCGGTACACCTGCGGGTCGCCGATGTAGTGGCCGTGCAGGCGGACGCAGTCGAGGTGCACGAAGACCGGGCCTTTGCCCGACCGCGCGTAGTCGAGCGCCTGGCGCGCGATCTTGTAGACCGCCTCGACGTCCTGTCCATCCGCCTTCATCGACTTCATCCCGAACGCCTTCGCCCGGTCGGAGAGATCGCGGATCGGCGAGTGCCGCGACTCCGGGGTCGACTCCGCCCATTTGTTGTCCTCGAGCACGAAGACCGCGGGCACCTTCCAGAGCTGCGCCATGTTCAGCGCTTCGTGGAACGTGCCGATGTTGGTCGCGCCGTCGCCGAAGAACGCCAGCGCGACGCGCGGCTCGCCGCGCATCTGGAACGCGAGCGCAGCCCCGGTGATCTGCGGCAGCCCGCCGCCGATGACGGCGTTCGCGCCCATGTTCCCGCGCTCGACGTCGTAGAGGTGCATCGACCCGCCGTAGCCGTGCGAGCAGCCCTCCTGCTTGCCGTACAGCTCGGCCATCAGCTCGTTCGGGTGCGTGCCCTTCGCCAGCGTGTGGCCGTGCGCGCGGTGCGTGGACGCGATCACGTCGCCCTCCTCGAGCGCGCGACAGACGCCGACGGCGCACGCCTCCTGCCCGATCGCGACATGGAGGAAGCCGGGAAGATCTCCCGCGCGGAAACGCTCTTCCACCTTCTCCTCGAAGCGGCGGATGAGCAGCATCTCCCGGAGTACATCCCGGAGGTCGCTCTTCGCGAGCGACGCCTTTGCCTCGACCTTTGCCACGGCGCGCAGTTTATGGTTCGTTCGATGACGCTCGCCGAACAGTGGAACACCATCGAACGCGGTCTGGATCCGAGGTGGCACGACGCGCAGCTCGTGCTCGCGGTGACCGATCCGTCCCAGAGCGAGCGCGCAGTCGCGCTGCTCGCCCCGGCAGGGCCGGGCCGTTCCGGCGCGACCGTCCGCTTCCGAGTCGCACGCGGTGGAGGCGGTGTCGGACCCGAAGCGGTGCGACGGATGGTCAGCCGCGTCGACGCCGAAGGCATCGCGGGCACGCTCGAGCTCGTCGCGACGACGGAAGCGGCTGCCGAGCCGCTCGAGTCGCCGCCGACGCTCGCGTCCGCGTGGGACGTCGCGCTCGCGGCGCTGCCGGCCGACTGGAGCGACCTGCTCTGCGAGCTTCGGTTGACCTCGAGCGATCACATCGACGTCGCAGCGCTCCATCTCAGCCCGCTCAATCCGCTCCACGCGCGCGAGTCGACGACGCTTGCGTTCCGAGTCGCGCACACGTTCGGCTACGGCGCCTCTGCCGGCATGGTGCACCGGTGCCTCGAGCGCATCGACGCAGCCGGTGTCCCGGGCGAGGTTCGCATCGTGCGCGCGCTCTCGGACACCCATCCGGCGGGGACGCAGGGACCGGTGTGGTACATCGGCGGCAGGGCTGTCTGACCGGCGCCCTTCGCCGGCGTTCCTGATCTGAGCGCTCTAACCGATGGCGTCGGCCAGCTCGGCCGCGAGAGCGCGGGCGTCCTCGTTGTCGCGCGCGACGACGAGACAGGTGTCGTCGCCCGCGATCGTGCCGACGACGCGCGGATGCTCGACCTGGTCGAGCGCCCTCGCGATCGCGGGCGCCGAGCCGAGCTCCGAGTGGAGCACGACGATGTTCTGCGCGACCGACGCGCGCCGCCCGAACTGCGACAACACCGCGCCGAGGGCGGCGTGCGGGTCGTGGCGACGTCGCCCCGCGTCGACGGGCAGCTCGTAGCGGGGACGGCCGAGGGCATCGTGGGTCTTCTCCAGCCCGAGCTCGCGGATGTCGCGCGAGATGGTCGCCTGGGTCACCGGGCAGCCGGATGCGGCGAGCGCCGCGGCCAGCTCGAGCTGGGAGCCGACGCGCTTGCGCGCGACGATTCCCGCGAGCAGCTTGTGCCGCTCCGCCTTGGCGAGCGGCCGCCCGTTCCCCTGCATGGGCCGAGCA
Organism: Gaiellaceae bacterium; assembly: GCA_035532715.1. Classification (GTDB taxonomy): domain Bacteria; phylum Actinomycetota; class Thermoleophilia; order Gaiellales; family Gaiellaceae; genus Palsa-739. Next base: position 11,760 of record DATKQO010000181.1, read on the forward strand.
TAGATATGCGGGCGTTTGCCCCGCGAGAGCCGCGGCAAGAACGGATGGTGTGCCGGGCGCAGCGCTGCGGATAGATTGGCGAGGTCATGCCCACACGCTCCCATGACCGGCCCGGCCTTGGCGGTGCCGCGAAGCTCGTCGCCGACCGCGCTCGCTCCCTCGTCCGACTCGAGCTCCAGCTCGCCGCGACCGAGCTGCGCCAGAAGCTGGCCGCGATCGGGATCGGCATCGGGCTCGTCACCGGCGCCGTCCTCTTCGGGTTTTTCGCGCTCGCGTTCGGACTTGCGAC
>DATKQO010000182.1:0-2355 GCA_035532715.1 Gaiellaceae bacterium
GGGCCCGGGTCGTGCTGGCGCGGCGGCGGCGGTTCGAGTGAAGCGCCTCGCCGTCCTCGCCGTCGTGCTTGGAGCGCTCGCCGCGCCGGCGCTCGCGCGCGCCGCCGCGCCGCCGATCGCGCGTCCCGATCCGGTGCTCTATCCGGTCCGGCTCGACTACACGAATCCGCTACCAGGCCCGAACGGGACCGCGGCGACGCTCGCCCCGCTCGAGCAGGGCGTGATCATGGCCTCCGTCAGGGACGAGGCTGATCTCGCGTACGCGCGTGACGACCTCGGCGGGTTCGGCCAGGCGCGGATCGGCGTGTTCCCGCTGACGAGCGGCGGCCGCGACGTGCTATTGCCGGGCAAGCACGCGACCCAGATCCCGCTCTTCAAGGTGGCCGGCGGCGGGACGATCTCGAGCTTTACCTTCACCTCGCCTCCCACCAGGCCGACGCCCCCACCGGACAATGGCTCAGGCCCCGGCATCACGCCGCCGCCTCCGCCCTCGCCCGGCGAGAACGTCCCGCCGGCGAACCAGGGCTTCGGCGGGACGCCGGGCGGCGGTTCGTCCGGCGGTGGCTCGACGACAACCACCACCGGCGGCGGGGGCACGACGACGAGGAAGCTGCTACCGCCTACGACGACGACCGCCCCGCCCGTGACCACGGCTCCATCGACGACGACGATCGCCGCGTCCCGCGGCGGCGGAGGGTCGGGCGGCGGGGGCGGCAGCGCGTGCTCGGGCGGAAGCTGCAGCCCCGGCGCGTGCGGCACGCCCGGCATCTCGATCACGAGCACCATTCCGAACTGCACGATCGTCTTCGGGAACAGCGCGCCGGGAGACTCGACGTCCGAGATCTTGACCATCACGAACACGAGCGGCTCGCCGTACACGCTCTCGCTGCGTGCGAGCGGGTCCCACAACAGCTCGCTGTGGCGGAACGGGCCGGACGGCCTGCTCATGGGCGTGTGGGACGTCTCCGGCCCGGCGCCGGGGAGCTTCCCGACGCTCTTCTCCTGGACGACCGGGTACTGGCCGCTGACGACGCTGAACCCCGGTCAGACCGTCCAGTACGAGATCGAGCTGTTCCTGCCGATCACGGCGGGCAACGCCGACCAGAACAGGACCGCCGTCATCGACTTCGACTGGACAGCGAGCTAGAAGGACCGGCGCTCGAGCTCGGCGAAAGCGGCGCTCGAGCTCGGCGGAAGCGCCTCGTGGTCGGGGTGCAGGATCGGATCGGGACGTCGCTGCTCGTATTCGTCGAGCGTCAAGACGACCGTCCGCCGGCAGGTTGGATCGCCGCATTCGCAGATGAATTCCATCGGCTCCTGACCGCCGCTCACCCTTTAGACTCAGCCGTCACCACATCGACCCAAAACGGGATGCCGTGGAAGGCGGCGCGGCAACGCGCGCCCTCCACCTACCCGAGACTCTCCTAGCTGCCGCAGTACTCGGTGCGGTAGGCCGCAATCGCGCCCGCCGTCGCCGAATGGAGGAAGTAGCCGGGGCCGGCCGATGCGTTCGAATTGCCCGAAGCGCCGTCCGCGCCGCTGAAATGGTTCGAGATCGCCACGAGCTGACCGTTGCAGCTCGGGGTTCCCGGCACGGGGACCGGGCTATTTGAGGCCGCAGATCCACTGCCCACCGCCACGAGCGCGGCGACAACAGCGGCACACGTCGTGAGTGCCGTCTTCATGAGTTGCTCTCCTTTTTATGCCCGGCCGCAACCGGGCGCCGCAGTACAGCTCGTACTGTGGGTCAGCGGCGGCGGAGTGTCAATCCCCGTCGGAGGGATTGTTTCCCGGGCGCCAGAGTGGCTCGTCGACGCCCGCGGCGGCGTTCGCCGTGCGCGCGGCGATGAAGAGCAGGTCGGATAGCCGGTTCAGATACACGCGCGCGAGCGGATTGACGTCCGCCTGAAGTGAGGCAAGCTCGGCGCGGCGGGCGACCGTGCGCGCGACGTGCAGCCGGGCTGCGGCCTCGGAGCCGCCCGGGAGAACGAAGCTCTTCAGCTCCGGCAGCGGCTCGTTCAGCTCGTCACAGAGACGCTCGAGGCCGTCCACCATCGCCTGCGTTGTGCGCAGCCTGCCGTCCACCTCGTGCGGCACCGACAGGTCGGCGCCGACGTCGAAGAGTTCGTTCTGGATGCGTGCGAGCGGCGTGTGCAGCACATCGGGGAGGTCGCCGGCCAGAACGGCGCCGATATGCGAGTTCAGCTCGTCGACGATGCCGTACGCGACGATGCGCGGGTCGAGCTTCGAGACGCGTGAGCCGTCGCCGAGGCTCGTCTCCCCCGCGTCGCCGCCGCGCGTGTAGATCTTCGTCAGGCGCACCGGCTCGTCGCGCTTCCGCATCAGCCACGACGT
>DATKQO010000183.1:0-7275 GCA_035532715.1 Gaiellaceae bacterium
CCTCGGCCTGCTGCTCGTCGCCGCGGCGGTGTCGATCGGGCTCGGCGAGCACGTCGACGGCGCGGTGATCATCGCGATCATGGCGCTCAGCGTCGGGCTCGGGTTCGTGAACGAGTTCCGCAGCGAGCGCACGCTCGACGCACTGCGCCTCCGGACGGGCCGCAGGGCCACGGTGATCAGGGAGGGCGAGCGGCGCGAGATCCCGGCGGCCGGGCTCGTGCCGGGCGATCTCTGCGCGCTCCAGATCGGCGACGTCGTGCCGGCCGACCTCCGGCTCACGGAGACGGCGGAGCTGACGATCGACGAGGCGACCCTGACGGGTGAGCCGTTCCCCGTCGAGAAGCACCCCGACGAGGGTGCGTTTCTCGGCACGATCGTCCGCTCGGGTCGCGGCGAGGGGATCGTCGACGCCACGGGACCGCGAACGCGGCTCGGTGCGGTCGCCGGGGGGATCGCCGACCGCCAGCCGCCGACCGCGTTCCAGCGGGGGCTCACCTCGTTCGCCCGCAGGCTCGCCGGGGTCACCGCGGTGCTGACGGTCTTCATCTTCGTCGGCAACGCGGCACTCGGAAAGCCGGTGCTCGACGCGCTTCTCTTCTCGCTCGCGATCGCCGTCGGCTTGACGCCGCAACTGCTCCCCGCGATCGTCACCGTCAGCCTCACGACGGGCGCGCGGCGGATGGCGAAGCGCGCAGTGCTCGTGAAGCGGCTCGTCGCGATCGAGGATCTCGGCGACGCGGACATCCTCTTCACGGACAAGACGGGAACCCTGACCGAGGGCGAGATCCGTCTGCGCGAGGCCGTGGGGGTGACCGGCGAGCCGGCGCCCGAGCTCATCCGGCTCGGCCTGCTCTGCAGCGACCTGCAGCTCGGGCACAACCTCGGCGAGCCGGTCGGCGCGACCCTCGACCTCGCCATCTGGCGTGCGCTCGAGCCCGCGGTCGCGAACGCCGAGCTCGCCGAGGCTCGCCGCCTCGCAACGACGCCGTTCACCTTCGAACGCCGGCGCACGTCCGTCGTCGTCGACACGGCCGGCCACGTGCGGCTGCTCTGCAAGGGCGCCGCCGAGGAGATCCTCGCGCGCTGCACCACCGCGCGAAACGGCAGTGAGAGCGGGCCGCTCGACGCGGTGCGCCCGCAGGTCGACGCGGCGCTCGCGACGGCGCTCGGACACGGCTTCCGGCTCCTCGCGCTCGCCGAGCGCCCCGCGGCCGGCCCGGACGACCTCGACGAGACAGGGCTCGAGCTGCGCGGCTTCCTCGTCTTCGCCGATCCGCCGAAACAGGACGCCGCCGAATCGGTGGCGCGACTGCGGCGGCTCGGCGTCGAGCTGAAGGTCCTGACGGGCGACCACGAGCTGACGGCCGCGCACGTCTGCACCGAGCTCGGCCTGCCGGTGAAGGGCGTCGTCCGCGGCGACGCGCTCGTCGGGCTGAGCGACGTCGAGCTCCAGGAGGTCGTCGCCCGAACAACCGTGTTCGCACGCGTCGATCCGGGCCAGAAGGCCACACTCATCGCCGCCGCGCAACGCAACGGCGACGACGTCGCGTTCCTCGGCGACGGAGTGAACGACGCCGTCGCACTTCATCAGGCCGACGTCGGCATCTCCGTCGACACCGCGGTCGACGTCGCGAAGGAGGCGGCCGACGTGCTCCTGCTCGAGAAGAGCCTGCAGGTCCTGGCCGACGGGGTCGTCGAAGGAAGGCGCGTGTTCGCGAACACCATGAAGTACGTCCTGATGGGAACGAGCTCCAACTTCGGGAACATGTTCAGCGCGGCCGGCGCGTCCCTCTTCCTCTCGTTCCTGCCGATGCTGCCGAGCCAGATCCTGCTCAACAACCTGCTCTACGACGTGTCCGAGCTGACGATCCCGACCGACGCCGTCGACGACGAGCTGCTCGCGCGCCCGGAGCACTGGGACATCGGCTTCATCCGCCGTTTCATGGTCTTCTTCGGGCCGATCAGCTCGATCTACGACTTCGCGACGTTCGGCGTCCTGCTCTGGGTCTTCCATGCGCACGCGCCGCTCTTCCGGTCCGGCTGGTTCGTCGAGTCGCTCTCGACGCAGTCGCTCGTCGTCTTCGTGATCCGGACGCGCCGCGTGCCGTTCGTGCGGAGCCGGCCGAGCCGGCCGCTCCTGTTCGTGACGCTCGGCGCGGTCGCCGTCGCGACGGCGATCCCGTACACGCCTGTCGCGCACGCGCTCGGGTTCCGCGCGTTGCCGCTCACGCTGCTCGCCGTGATCGTGGGCATGGCGGCGACCTACCTCGCGCTCGCCGAGGTCGGCAAGGCGTTCTTCTACCGCCACCAGGCAAACGGCGTTCGCGGCCTTGCGCCGCCCGCTGCGGGGTGACCGCTCCGTCAGCCGGTGCAGAGGTCGACGACCGTCGCGCCGGCGACGCGGACGAGATCCTCCGTGCGCAACCGGACCGACTCCTCGTGCGTCCCGGCCTCGAAGACGACCTCCTCGAGCTCCGCGAGCCGGCGGTCGACGAGCACCCTGTCGGGCGGGCCGCCGATCGGAGGCACCGCTCCGAGCGCGAACTCCGGGTACGCGCCGGCGAGGACGTCCTCGTGGACGAGCTCCACCGGCCCGCCGAGCGTGCGCCGCGCCTTGGCCAGGTCGACGTGCGCGGACGCGGGGATCACCGCGCGCACGAGCTCGTCACCTGCGCGGAGCACGACCGTCTTCGCGGTCTCGTCGGCCGTGAGGCCGAGAGCCCGGGCTTCCGCAGCCGCCGTCTCCGTATGGCGGTGCGTGAGCAACTCGTACGGAATCCCCTGCGCGGAGAGCCTGTCGATGAGCGTTGCCACTGCCATTTCTCCTCACCTCCCGTTACCGGACGATCACGACCGGGCAGGTCGCGTGATGGACACACTGCTGGCTCACCGAGCCGAGCAACAGCCCGGCGAAGCCCCCGTGCCCGCGGGCGCCGACCACGAGCAGTGCCGCCTCGCGAGCAGCGTCGACCAGGACGTTTGCGGCGGTGCCGTGCACCGCCTCGACCTCGAGCTCCACCCCTTCCGGCTCGCCGACGACCTCGGCGACGAACTTGTGGACGAAGGTGCTTGCGGCGCTGCCGAGCGCCGTCCAGTCCTCGGCGGCGAGCGGCATGCCGTCGCCGATCGCCGGATACGCGAACCAGGCGTGGAGGACACGCAGCCGCATCCCCCGGAGGCGGGCCTCGTCGACGGCCCAGCGCAGCGCCTGCTTCGACTCCTCCGAGCCGTCCACTCCGACGACGAGTAGCGGTTTCATGTCGAGCCTCCTCTTCGGTCACGAGCAACGTCGCCCGCCCGGCCGGCGACGCCGTCGGCGCAGGCGCTGATCCGCGGTTCGGAGAACCACCGATGCCCGAATACGCTCCGTTTGCGAACCTCGAGGGGTGCCGGTGCCTGCCAAGCCGCTCCGAATGAGGATAAAGCTCTCGGCGACCGCCGTGGCGATCGGCTGCGCCGCCGGTATCGGCGCGGGCGGCCTGCTCCACCTGCTCGGGTTCACGCACGAGGGCAACGGTCTGTGGGCCGCGACGGATGCCGTCCTGCTCGTGCCGCTGACGTGGTCGGTCCTGCGGACGCTGCTTGCGCGGGACGTCGGCGTCGACGCGATCGCGCTCGTGTCGATGGCGGGGGCGCTCGCGCTCGGCGAGTACCTGGCCGGCGCCGTCATCGCCCTGATGCTCGCAGGGGGAAACGCGCTCGAGGAGCGTGCCGGCGCGCGCGCGCGGCGCGAGCTGACGCGGCTCGTCGAGCGCGCGCCGAGGACGGCGCGGCGGCTGCTGGATGGCGACCAGGTCGAAGAGGTGCCGATCGAGGCGGTCGGGCCCGGCGACGTCGTGCTCGTCCGCGCGGGCGAGGTCCTCCCGGTTGACGGACTCGTCGAAGGGGCGGACGCGGTGCTCGACGAGGCGGCGCTCACCGGCGAGTCGCTCCCGGTCGTCCACGCGCACGGCGACCGGGTGCGAAGCGGAACCGTGAACGCCGGCAACGCGATCCACCTCCACGTGCTGCGACCGGCGTCGGAGAGCGCGTACGCCGCGATCATCCGCCTCGTCACCGAGGCGGAGAGCCAGCGCGCGCCGTTCGTCCGCATGGCCGACCGGTACGCGATCGTCTTCCTGCCCGTCACCGCGCTCGCCGCCGGGATCGCCTGGGCCGTCTCCGGAGACGTCGTCCGCGCGCTCGCCGTCTTCGTCGTCGCCACACCGTGCCCGCTCATCCTCGCGGCGCCGATCGCCTTCCTCTCGGGAATCTCGCGCGCGGCTCGCCTCGGCGTCGTGGTCAAGGGCGGTGCCGTGGTCGAGCGTCTCGGCGAGGCGCGCACCGTCGTGCTCGACAAGACCGGCACCGTCACACTCGGCACGCCGAGGGTGGAGCGCGTCCTCTCGCTCGACGACCTCGACGAGGACGAGGCGCTCCGCCTCGGAGCATCGCTCGACCAGCTCTCACCGCACCCGTTCGCAGCCGCGCTCGTGCGCGACGCTCGCGTCCGCGACCTCGCGCTCGTCTATCCGAGCGAGGCGTCCGAGCGCCCGGGGCACGGGATCGAGGGCGTCGTCGACGGGCGCCGGGTCGCAGTCGGCAGCGCGACGCTGCTGCGAGAGCTCGGCTACGACGGCTTCCAGCACGCCGGGGCAGAGCCTGCGCCGGGGCGGTCGGAGATCGCGATCGGCGTCGACGGGCACCTCGCAGCGATGCTCGAGCTCTCCGACCCGCCGCGCGAGGGCGCGCTCGGGCTCGTCGAGCGCCTCCACGCCGCGGGCGTCGTCCACGTGGCGCTGCTCACCGGCGACCGCGCCGACATCGCCGAGCAGCTCGGCGCGCAGCTCGGCATCGACGAGATCTACGCGGAGCGGACGCCCGAGCAGAAGCTCGAGGTCGTCGCCGCGATCCGCGCCCGTCCCGAGCTCGCGCCGCTCGTGATGGTCGGCGACGGGATCAACGACGCACCGGCGCTCGCGCTCGCCGACGTCGGCATCGCGATGGGATCGACCGGCGCCACCGCGGCGTCGGAGACGGCGGACGCCCTCATCGTCGTCGAGCGCATCGACCGGATCGCGGACGCGATCGAGATCGGCCGCCGCTCGCTCTTCATCGCGCGCCAGAGCGTGCTCGGAGGCATCGGCCTCTCGCTCGTCGCGATGGTCTTCGCCGGGCTCGGGCTCATCGCCCCGGTCGGCGGGGCACTATTGCAGGAGGTCGTCGACGTGGCGGTGATCCTGAATGCGCTCCGGGCACTGAAGTGAGCAGCGGCCTCTCCGAGGCTGAGGCGGCGCGGCGGCTCGCCGCGCACCCGCCGGTCGCCCAGAAGACGAGCCGGTCGACCGCGAGCATCGTCCGCGCCAATCTCTTCACCGTCTTCAACCTGATCCTGCTCGTCGCGGGGACGGCGACCCTCGCGTTCGGCCAGTGGGAGGACGCGCTCTTCCTCGGCGTGCTCGTCGGGAACGCAGGGATCGGCATCGCGGAGGAGCTCCGCGCGAAGCGCGCGCTCGACCGCCTTTCCGCGCTCGTCGCGCCGACCGCCGTCGTGGTGCGGGACGGCGCCGAGCGGCGGCTGCACGTGGACGAGGTCGTCGTCGGCGACGTCCTGCGCGTGCAGCCGGGAGACCAGATCGTCGCCGACGGGACGCTCGATTCCGCCGACGCCCTCCGGCTCGACGAGTCGATCCTGAGCGGCGAGTCGCGTCCGGTCGCGCGCGCCCAGGGCGAGGAGGTGCGTTCGGGAGCGTTCGTCGTCGAAGGCACCGGCGTGTTCACCGTGACGGCCGTCGGCGCCGAGAGCTATGCCGCACGGATCACGGGCGAGGCGCGGACGTTCCGGCACCCGCGCTCACCGCTCGAGCGCGCCCTGAACCGGCTCTTGATCACCCTCGTCGCGGTGATGGTCCCCCTCGGCGCCGTGCTCGGCTACGCCCTGTGGGCGAGGCATACGCGCCTGCACACGGCGGTGCCGACCGCGGTCGCAGCCGTCGTGACGCTCGTACCGGAAGGGCTCATCCTGCTCGCGAGCCTCACCTACGCCGTGGCCGCGCTGCGCATGGCGCGGCGCGGCGCGCTCGCCCAGCAGTTGAACGCGATCGAGTCGCTCGCGTCGGTGGACCTCGTCTGCCTCGACAAGACCGGGACGCTCACCGAGCAGGCGTTGCGCGTCACCGGGCTCGTCGGGCCTCCCGACCTCGCGGAGCAGCTCGGTCGCTACGCCGCCTCGACGGCCGCGCGGAACGCGACGCTCGAGGCGATCGCGGCCGCCTACCCCGCAGCGGCCGAGCCGTTCGAGGAGCAGGTGCCGTTCTCGTCGCGACGCCGATTCGGAGCGCTGCGGATCGCCGGCGTCAACTACGTGCTCGGCGCTCCGGAGCACTTCCGGCTCGACGGCCTCGACGACGACGCCGTACGCGCCGCGGCCGGCGGCCGGAGGGTCCTCGCTTTCGGAATCGCGGAGTCGCTCGAGCAGGCCTCCCCGCCCGCGAGCGGCCTCGTGCTGCTCGCGGAGCGGCTGCGCCCCGAGACGCGCGAGACGGTCGAGTTCTTCGGGCGCCAGGGCGTCGAGCTGAAGGTCATGTCGGGCGACCGTGCCGAGACCGTCGCCGCGATCGCACGCGACGCCGGCATCGACGGAGACGTGTGCGACGCCTCGACGCTTCCCGAGAGCGCGGACGAGCTGGCGCAGCTCGCCCGCTCGCACGCGGTGTTCGCACGCATCTCGCCCGACGGGAAGCGCCGGGTGGTGGAGGCTCTCGCCGCCGACGGCCGCTACGTCGCCATGGTCGGCGACGGCGTCAACGACGTTCCGGCGCTCAAGGCGGCACGGCTTGCGATCGCGCAGGGCACGGGAACGCAGATGGCCCGCAGTGTGGCCGACGTCGTGCTCGTCGACGGCCGCTTCGAGACGGTGCCCGCGATGGTCGCCGAGGGGCGGAAGATCCTCGCCAACGTCCAGCGCGTGGCGAAGCTCTTCGTGACGAAGTCGGCGTTCGCCGCATTCCTCATCCTGTCGATCGGGCTGACGCCGACCGCGTATCCCCTCCTGCCCCGCCAGCTGACGCTCGCTGCGTCGCTCGCGATCGGGATTCCCGGCTTCTTCCTCGCACTTGCTCCGAGCTCCGCGCCGTACAACCCGCGCGGTTTCCTGCGCGAGCTCTCTGCCTTTGCGCTGCCGGCGGGAACCGCCGCGGGCCTCGGCGTGCTCTCGGGTTACCTGTTCGCCCTGAACGTCGTGCACCTCGGGCTCACCGCGTCGCGCACGGTGGCGACGACGGTGCTCGTCCTCGC
>DATKQO010000184.1:0-3165 GCA_035532715.1 Gaiellaceae bacterium
AGAGCGAGGGATACGCGAGGCAGAGCGCACCGCGGTACTGCCGCGCCAGCTCGTCGTCTGCGACCTCGCCGAGCCAGCGGACGTGCCCGCCGCGCGCCTCGACGCCTCCCCAGCCTCGCGCACCGACGACGCGCAGCTCGAGGCCGAGGCGGCCTGCGGCCTCGATCGTGCGCATCAGGTTCTTCCGCGGCTCGAGGGTGCCCACTGCGAGCACGTAGTCGCCGCCCGCGCGCGGGCCGTCGGAGGTGAACACGGCATCGACGGCGTTCGGGACGACCCGGATCTTCTCCCGCGGGATTCCGAGCACGGCTTCCAGCTCGCCGGCGGTGAACTCCGAGACCGCCAGCACCAGCCGCGCGGCACGGAGGACGCGCGGTACGACGCGGCGGCTGTATTCGCGCGTCCAGCGCGGGAACGCGTCCGGATGGCGAAACACCGCGACGTCGTGCACGGTTACGACGAGCGGCGTCCGTGCATGCACGGGGCCCCGGTACGTCGTGCAATGGAGCACGTCGGCACCGCGCGCCCGGAGCGGCAGCACATGCGGATACCACGCGAGGTCGAGCCAGAGCGTTCCGGCGCGGCCACGCGCGAAGCCGTGCACACGCTCGACTCGTACGTCGCGCTCGACTCTCGGTAGAAGCGCGCGCAAGTAGCGGGCTGTCCCAGCACGGGTCTGCGCGAGCGGCGTCACGTCGACCGCCACCTTCACGACGCTGCCTCCCATGCAGCGAGGTGCGCTCTGCCGTTCGCGAGCCACGTGAACGGTCGTATCTGCTCGAACCCGCGGCGCACGAGCTCGTCCCGCTCGGCGAGTGCGCGCTCGATGCCGTGGGCGATTGCGTCTGGATCGAGCGGATCGACGCGCACGGCGGCGGTGCCGCAGGCCTCGTCGAGGGAAGGATGCGACGAGACGACGCACGGCACGCCGCATGCCATCGCCTCGAGGACGGGCATCCCGAAACCCTCGAAGCGCGAGGGGTACACGAACACGCTCGCTCCGCGATAGAGGCTCGGCAGCTCGTCGTGGGGCGTGTACCCGAGGCGCAGCACGCCCGCCACGTCGAGCGCGGGCTGCTCGCCCCAGCCGGCGGCGCCGGCGACGGCGAGTCCGAGGTCGGACGCGGGCAGACGCCGATACGCGTCGAGCAGCGTCGAGAGGTTCTTCCGCGGCTCGAGCGTCGCGACGGTGAGCACGTACGGCCGGCCGAGCTCGACGCGATCGCCCTCCGGCACGAAGCCCTCGTCGACGCCCGGATGGGCAACGTGGATGCGGTCGCCCGGTACGCCGAGCACCTCCTCGACGTCGCCGCCCGTGAACCGCGAGTTGACGATCACCACGTCGCACGTTCGGGCAGCGTGGCGGTACTTCGCGCCGTGCATGCGGCGTGTGCGCGCGTGCACCCATTCTGGAAAGTGGATCGGGACGAGATCGTGCACCATCGTGGAGCGGATCCCGCTGCGCTGCGGCGGATACATCCAGTCGCTGAAATGAAGAACATCGAACCTTCCCAGCACGCGCTCGGCCCCCGGCACGCCTGCGCGGCTCCACAGTGTGCGGAGCGCGTGCGCCGCCGGGACGACCGTGATCCTGCGCGCGACCGGCACGCCGTTCAGCGCCTCCTCGATCGATCTCCGGCCGCGAGCGCTCGCCGGCGCGAACGCGACGATCTCGTCCCGTCCGCCCGACGCTTCCGCGATCCCGAGCAGCGAGCCGCGGATGTAGTTGCCGACGCCGGTTCGCTGGTGCGACAGCGGCGACACGTCGACGACGATCCTCACTTCGGCGGGACGTACCGGATGTGGTCGAAGTGCAGCCCCAGCAGGCGCGGGTCGGCGTTCTTCAAGCGCGGGTAGTCCTTGGGACGACGAACGGGTGAGACGGAGAAGTCGACGCGGCAGAGACCGCCCCGCGGCGTGAGCGGCAGGAGCAGACGATAGGAGTTGGTCGGCGCGAGCGATCGCGTCTGCGACGGCGTCGTGCCGGCGATCTCCAGCCGCTGGTCGATACCGAGGAAGAGCTGCGCGTCGCTCGAAACCTCGACGCTCAGTGCGCCGCCGGCGCAGCGGAGTCGCGTCCAGGTCACGTGCGCCGTGGACCACGGCCTGTCCGCGCCCGGGTAGAGCCCCTCGATCCGCGTGGTCGTCCGTGCCGGTTCCGTCACGCGGTAGAGGACGAGCTGCTTCAGCGGGTCGGACGCGATCTTCGTCCCGACGAGCTCGACCGAGGTGCTCGTCAACACGTACGGGTCGACGATCGGCCTGCCCTGCGCGTCGCGGAGGACGCCCGTCGAGCGCGTGACCGATACGCGCGTCGACGGCATGTCCCCCGGAAGCGGCGTGCCGAGGTCGTAGACGCGGTCGATGCTGCGGTTCCAGAACTCGTTCTGCCAAACGGAGAGGTCGTTTCCGCCCGACCAGAGCACGGCGACGTGCGCGTCACGCCCGGCTGCCGCATCGATCCAGCTCGCATTCGCGACGCCGATGCCCTGTGCGTACTCGCTGCTCGCGAGCTGCGGGAACCCGTGGGTCCACAGCTCGAGCGGGAGCCAGGTGAGGACGAATCCCAGCGCGACGAGTGCGGGCAGCACGGGCGCGTACCGGCGTGGAAGCCACAGGAACACGGCGGCGAGCAGGAGGAAGACGACCACGACGAGGACGGAGACGCTGTCGACCCCCGCCGCGGCACCGCCGACATACCACCACGGCTGCAGGCCGAGCGTGTCCGACTGCGCCGTGATGTTCAGCAGGCCGAGAAACGGAATCGCGCCCGGTAGCGCGGCGGCGAGGCCCGCAGCGACCATCGCGGCGCGCGGCGGACGCGGCTGGCCGCGCTCTATCCACGCGAGCAGCGCGACGACGAAGAGCGGCGCGACATAGAAGAGATTCCGCTCCTCGATCCGGTTCGAATATTGCGACGCGAAGACGGCGACCTCGACGACGAGCCACACCGACAGCGAGACCGAGGCCGCGACGAAGACGCGCAGGCCGCGGTCGAGATGCCGCGCGTTCGCGACGAGCACGATGAACGCCGCGAACGGGAGCGCCCAGAGATAGAGGTCGAGCTCGGCGACGTGGAGCACGAGCCACCGGATGGCAGGCCACAGGTGATACCCACCGTTGCTCGCCTTGGAGTAATTGCCGAGAACGTGCGCGGGCGATCTG
>DATKQO010000185.1:0-13806 GCA_035532715.1 Gaiellaceae bacterium
GCGCGGCTTCGGCGACTTCGCGTACGCGGCGGCGCGCCGGTTCCCGTGGGTGCGGATGTGGACCGCGTGGAACGAGCCCAACGGGCGCACGTTCTCCGTTCCCGTCTCGCCGCGGCTGTACGTGCAGCGCCTGCTCGATCCCGCGTACGCGGAGCTCCATCAGGCGAACCGCGCGAATCTCGTCGCGGGCGGCGTCACCTCGCCGCGCGCGACTCCGTCCGGCATGTCGCCGCTCGCGTTCATGCAAGGGATGAAGACGGCGCACGCGCGACTCGACGCGTACGCGCAGAACCCGTACCCGGTGTCGCGAGGCGAGACGCCCTTCCACTCGCCGTGCGCCCACTGCACGGTCATGACGATGGCGAACCTCCCCCAGATCCGCGCGGACGTGACGCGCTACTTCGGGTCGCGGACGCCGTTGTGGCTGACCGAGTACGGCTACCAGACGAATCCCCCCGACCGCCTCCTCGGCGTCTCGTGGATGCTCCAGGCGACGTACATGGCGGAGGCAGCGCTGCGCGTGTGGCAGGAGCCCGGTGTGACGGTGCTCATCCACTTCCTCGTGCGCGACGAGCCGAACCTCGGCGGCTGGCAGAGCGGGCTCCTCACGGCGGCGGGCGCGCAGAAGCCGTCGTACCACGGGTTCGCCCTCCCGCTCGCCGAGGTCTCGCGTCGCGGCGCGGTCGCTCGGCTGTGGGGGCAGGTTCGCCCCGGCTCCGGCCGCCGCCCGTACGTCGTGCAGCGGTTCAGCGGCGGAGCCTGGCGCGCGCTCGGCGCCCGGGGCCTCACCGACCGCACCGGAACGTTCGAGCGCGCCGTGACTCTGCCGCCCGGGGCGCTCGTGCGGTTGTGGTCGCCGGGCGCCGGATTCGCAGGCGCCGCGCTCCTGCTCCCGTAAGCGCGAGACTAGGGGCATGGACCTCGCGCTCCGCACGGTGCACCTGCTCGCCGCCGCCGTCTGGGTCGGGGGCACGATCGCCCTCGTGTTCGTCGCCGTGCCGCCGGTGCAGCGGCTCGAGGGCGAGGCGCGTGGGCGGCTCCTGCACGAGTTCGGTCGCCGCTGGCGGCCCATCGGTTGGAGCTCGCTCGGGGTCGCCGTTCTCACGGGCGGCGCCTTGGCGGCGCGCGCCCACGCCTTCTCCTCCGCGCCGCACGACTTCGACTGGGTGCTCGCGGCGAAGGGCGTCCTCGTGGGACTCCTCGTCGCCGGCGCGTACCTGCACGACTACGTGCTCGGCCCCGGCCTCGCGCGCCAGGTGCGCGCGGGCGAGCCGCAGTCGCGGCGACCGCTGCTCGTGGGGATCGGCCGTGGGAACCTCCTTCTGACGGTCGCGATTCCCGTGCTCGGCGCGGTCCTCACGCAACTCGCGGCGTAGTCCCCGTTTCACGTTCGCTCCGCTGAGCAGAACGAAGCTCCGTGGACAACGATGACCTGAGCTCGATCGACGCCGACCTGGCCGCCGTCGTCGCGGCGCGCCGGGCGCGGCTCAACCGCCGGCGTCGTTCGCCGCGTCGCCCGCTCGTCACGGTGGCGGTCGCGCTCGCGGTCGTGGGTGTCGCCGCGCTCGCGGGCGGAGCGGTGGCCGGCAGGGCGCTCCTGCTCGACTCGTGCTCCCTTGCCACGCTGCGCCCGATCGCGCTGGGCGAGAACTCGTTCCTCTACGCGAGCGACGGCGCGCTTCTCGGCGTTGTGCCGTCGAAGATGAACCGTGAGCCGCTGCCGCTTGCGCGCATGTCGCCGTGGCTCCCTGCGGCGACGATCGCAATCGAGGATCACCGGTTCTACGAGCACGGCGCGCTCGACTACCAGGGCATCGCCCGCGCACTCTACGCCGACGTGAGCGCGGGCCGCATCGTCGAGGGCGGCTCGACGATCACCCAGGAGCTCGTTCGGAACCTCTACATCGGCAACGCGCAGCGGACGTTCGCGCGCAAGCTCAGAGAGGCGTGCCTCGCCGAGAAGGTCGCCCGGATCTGGACGAAGAACGAGATTCTCGCCGCGTACCTCAACGAGGTGTTCTACGGGCGGCATGCCGACGGTGCGCAGGCGGGAGCCGAGACATTCTTCTCGGAGAGCGCCCGCTCGCTGACGCTTCCGCAGGCGGCGCTGCTCGCGGGGCTCCCGCAGGCGCCGAGCGTGTACGACCCGGTGCAGCATCCGGATGCCGCTCTTCGCCGTCGCGGTGAGGTGCTCCGGGCGATGCTCGCGAACGGCGACATCACGCGCGCGCTGTTCGAGCAGGCGAACTCGGCGCCGCTCGGCCTCCATCCGGGCAACCTTTACACCGGGATGCTGCACCCGAACTTCTTCGGCTGGGCGCAGCAGCAGCTCGTCGCACGCTACGGCGCGCAGCAGGTCGCAGCCGGCGGCCTGCAGGTGAGGACGACGCTTGATCTCCGGATGCAGAACGCGGCGCGCGCCGCGGTCGGCGGCGTCCTGCGCACGAAGACCGATCCGGCCGCTGCGCTCGTCGCGATCGATCCGCGCACCGGCGCGGTGCGGGCGATGGTCAGCCAGGTCCCCGGTGGTCGCACGCTGGAGTTCAATCTCGCGACTCAGGGGCACCGCCAGGCGGGCAGCTCCTTCAAGCCGTTCGTGCTCGCGACCGCCCTCGAGCAGGGCGGATCGGTCTACTCGAGCTTCGCAGGCCCGCCCGTGCTCACGCTGACGGATCCGCTCTGCTCGACGAACGGCACGCTTTGGACGGTGCACAACTATGCGGACGAGACCGCCGGCTACATGAACCTCCTCGACGCGACGGCGAACTCGGTGAACACGATCTATGCGCAGCTCGTCGACACGGTCGGCCCGGCGAACGTCGTCCCGGTCGCGCACAGGATGGGGATCACGTCCCCGCTGCAAGCGGTGTGCTCGATCACGCTCGGTACGCAGGCGGTGACGCCGCTCGAGATGACCGACGCGTACGCGACGCTCGCAGCCCGCGGCGTGCACCATGCGCCGCAGGCGCTGGAAGTCGTGCGCAGCCCGCGCGGCACCGTGATCGGGAAGCTCGGCGAAGCCGGAGAGCGCGCGCTGCCGATGAACGTCGCCGATCAGGTCACCTACGCGCTCGAAGGCGTCGTGCAGCACGGCACGGGCACCGCCGCCGGCTTCGGGCGTCCGGCCGCGGGCAAGACGGGAACCGCCGAGAACTTCCAGGACGCATGGTTCTGCGGCTACGTGCCGCAGCTCGCAACCTGCGTCTGGGTCGGCTACCCGAAGGGTGAGATCCCGCTCGACGGGATCGAGGGGTACGCCTCGGTCTTCGGCGGCTCGCTGCCCGCCGAGATCTGGCGGCGCTTCATGTCGGTCGCGGTTGCGAACCTGCCTGCGCAGAGCTTCGTCCTCCCGCAGTTCACCGGGTCGACGATCACGCCGCCGCCGGCGTACGCTCCGTACTCGAGCGCGCCGGCCACCACCACGACCGCGGTCGCGCTGCCGCCGGGCCCGCCCGGACCTGCGCCGAGCGGCCACTAGGAGCGTTCGGCGCGTGGAGGCCATCGTGGGGAGAGTCGACGCAGCGCTCGGAGACCGGCTCGAGCACGCCGTGCGCGCGCACCATCGCCGGCGGCTCGACCGGGGCGGGCATCTGCGCGCATTCGATCCGCCGCCCGGCGGCTGGGCCGGCACGGGCGCGTTCGCGCCGGTCGCAGGTTCGCGGGTCGAGCTCCTCGTCGACGGTGAGGAGGCACTGCCGCGGATGGCCGAGGAGATCGCGTCGGCGCACTCGCACGTGCACCTCGCCGGCTGGTGCTTCTCGGCCGAGTTCCGGATGGGCCACGGCGGGCCGACGTTGCGCGAGCTGCTCGCCGACGTCGCGGAACGCGCCGACGTTCGCGTCCTCGCCTGGGCCGGGGCACCGCTTCCGCTCTTCCACCCCGACCGGCGCGAGGTGCGCCGCATGCGCGACGAGCTCGTCTTCGGCACCCGGATCTCGGCTGCGCTCGACGCGCACGAGCGGCCGATGCACTGTCATCACGAGAAGCTCTTGATCGTCGACGACCGGGTCGCGTTCGTGGGCGGCATCGACCTGACGTCGCTCGCCGGCGACCGGCTCGACCGAAGCGAGCATCCGCAACGCGACGGCCTCGGTTGGCACGACGCCTGCTTTCGCCTCGAGGGGCCGATCGTCGCGGATGTCGCGGCGCACTTCCTGTTGCGCTGGCGCGAGCTCGCGACCGATACGCCGCGGGAGCCGGTGCGCGCGGCGCCGATCGACGGCGGCATCGAAGCGCAGCTCGTCCGAACCGTGCCCGAGCGCCTGTACGCAGGCCTGCCGCGCGGCGAGTTCATGATCGTCGAGAGCTATCTGCGGGCGCTGCGCGCCGCCGAGCGGCTCGTGTATCTCGAGAGCCAGTTCCTCTGGTCGCCGGAGCTCGTCACCGTGCTCGCCGCGAAGTTGCGAGAGCCGCCGCGCGACGACTTCCGCGTCGTCGTCGTGCTGCCCGCGCATCCGAACAACGGCAGCGACGACACGCGCGGACAGCTCGGCGTGCTCGTCGACGCGGCGAGGCGAGGCGGAAACGACGAGCGGTTTCTCGCGTGCACGCTGTACCAGCCCGGCCCGCGCGGGCGGCCGGTCTACGTTCACGCGAAGATCGGCATCGTCGACGACCACTGGCTCACCGTGGGGTCGGCGAACCTCAACGAGCACTCTCTGTTCAACGACACCGAGGTGAACGTCGTGCTCCGGGACGAGCACGCGGCACGGTCGGCTCGACTCCGTCTCTGGGCGGAGCATCTCGAGCTTCCCGTTGCGGAGATCGACGGCGACCCGGCGCGCGTCGTCGACGAGCTGTGGCGCCCCCTCGCCGAGCGGAATGCGCACGCACGCCGGCAGTTCGGCCACAGCCCGCACCGCCTGACGCTGCTGCCGCACGTCTCCCGGCGCTCGGGCGCGCTCCTCGGTCCACTGAACGGCTTGCTCGTCGACGGCTGACGGTTGCGGCCGACCTGCGACCGGAGCCGGTCAGATCTGCTCGTCGATCGAGTCGTTCGCTACAGCGAGCTGGACAACGCGGCCGCGACGTCGTCGTGCACCGCAAAGTGGCGGTCGAGGCCGGAGATCTCGAGCGCCCGCCGCGTCTCGAGCCCGGGCGCCGCGAGCAGAAACGCGCGGCGGTTCGCGAGCCGCGTCCGCGCCTCGATCAGCACTCCGAGCGCCGTCGAGTCGATGAACGTCACGCCGCCGAGGTCGACGACGAGCCGCGCCGGCCCTTCCGCGCAGCACGCGAACAGCGTCTCGCGCACTTCGTGCGCGTTGTAGAGGTCGAGCTCGCCGGCCAGGCTCACGATCACCGCACCGTCGCTCCGGGCGATCCCCGCCACCGGTGCCTCGCGGATTCCCGACGTCTCCTCGCGGGCCGCATCGCTGCCCTCAGTCACGACTCCGCTCCTTTCGCTCGACTCGGGAATTCAAGCATTGCCGCAGAGCTGCCGCAAACGAGGCTCGTATGCTTGTGTCGTGGAGGTCGCCGAGGTCGCAGCCAGGGCGGCCGGGGAGAACTTCCCGGTCGGGTCGATTTTGTTCCCCCGCGCGCTGCGGCGGCACGTGCGCGCCCTCTACTGCTACGCGCGGCTCGTCGACGAGCTCGGCGACGCGTACGAGGGCGACCGCCTCGCCGCGCTCGACGAGCTCGAGGCTCAGGTCGGGCTCACGTTCGACGGCGAGCCGGAGTGGCCTGTGCTGCGCAACGTCCAGCCGACGGTGCGCGAGTTCGCTCTTCCCCGCGAGCCGTTCCTGCGCTTGATCGAAGCGAACCGCATCGACCAGCGGGTGACGGAGTACGAGACCTGGGCTGACCTGAAGCAGTACTGCGTCCGCTCGGCCGACCCGTGCGGCCGTCTCGTGCTCGGCGTGTTGCGGCGGCTCGACGACGCCGAGCTCGTCGCCGCGAGCGATTCCGTCTGCACCGGCCTCCAGCTCGTCAACTTCCTTCAGGACGTGCCTCGTGATCTCGCGCTCGGCCGCGTGTACCTCCCGGGCGAGGATCGCCGGCGCTTCGGCGATCCCGCGCTCGACCGGGGAAGCGACGAGCTTCGTGCGCTGCTGCGCTTCGAAGCGGAGCGCGCCGCGGCGCTCCTGCGCGAGGGCGAGGTGCTGCGGGCGCGCATCGGCGGCCGCCTCGGCCGTGCGGTCGGCCTGTTCGCACGCGGCGGTCTCGCCGCGCTCGAGGCGCTCGAGTCCGCACGGTGGGACGTCTTCACGCAGCGGCCGAAGCCGTCGCGCGCACGGCTCGCGCGCGAGGCGGCCCTGACGCTGGTTCGCGGGAGCAGGCTCGACGGAGCCCGGAAGACATGAGCGCGACGATCGATTCCGCCTATGCCGAGGTGCAGCGGGTGACGCGGGCACGGGCGAAGAACTTCGCCTACGGGATCATGGTGCTGCCGCGCGAGAAGCGGCGCGCGATCGCCGCGATCTACGCCTTCGCGCGTGAGGTAGACGACGTTGCCGACGGTGCGTTGGCGATCGACGAGAAGCGGTCACGCCTCGAGGCGCTGCGCGCGTCGCTCGGCGACGATGCGCCGGACGATCCGATGCTCGTCGCGCTCGCCGACGCGCGCCGCCGCTTCGGCATCCCGCAGGCTTCGTTGTCGGCGCTCGTCGACGGCGGCCTCCAGGACACCGAGCAGGTGCGCTATGCCGACTTCGACGAGCTGCGCGGCTACTGCGAAAAGGTCGCGGGCGCGGTCGGCGTCGCGTGCGTCTCCGTCTACGGCTCCGACGACGTCGAGCGCGCGCTGACGCTCGGGATCGCGCTGCAGCTGATCAACATCATGCGCGACGTCGCCGAGGACTGGGAGCTCGGCCGTGTCTATCTGCCGCAGGACGAGCTCTCGGCGCACGGCATCTCCGAGGACGACATCGCGCATGGTCGCGTGACACCAGAGTGGCGTGCACTCATGGCGTTCCAGGCCGGCCGCGCACGCGCGCAGCTCGCCGAGGGGCTGCAGCTCCTCGACTCGCTCGACCGACGCAGCGGGCTCTGCGTGTCGACGTTCGCGGGCCTCTACGGCGGCCAGCTCGATCGGATGGAAGCGAACGGCTTCGACGTCTACGGGCCGTCGTGCCGCCTGTCGACGCCGGCGAAGCTCGCGGTCGTCGCGCGCGGGCTCGTGCGATGAGAGTCGCAGTCGTCGGCGGCGGCCTCGCGGGCCTCTCGGCGGCGCTCGACCTCGTCGACGCCGGTGCGAACGTGACGCTGCACGAGGCACGCCCGACGCTCGGCGGCGCCGTGCAGACCCTCCCCGCGCGGGACGGCGACCCGGAGCCGCCGCCGGACAACGGCCAGCACATCGCGCTCGGCTGCTTCACGGAGTACCTGCGATTCCTCGACCGCATCGGCGAGTCGGGCTCGTACCTCCGGAGGCGGCTCGCGCTGCCCGTGATCGCGCAGGACGGAACGGTGGCCGACATCCGCCCGGCGCCGGCGGCCCTTCTCGGCTACCGGCACCTTTCGCTTCGCGACCGTGCCCGCATCCCGTGGATCCTCGCGCGCCTGCGTACGGCCCGGCCGCGCGCGGACGAGACGTTCGGCGCCGTCCTGCGGCGGCTCGGCGCCTCCGATGCGGCGGTCGAGCGCTTCTGGGACGTCTTCATCCGTCCGGCGCTGAACCTTCCCACCGACGAGGTCGACGCCGCGGCGGGCCTCTTCACGGTGCGCACGGCGCTGCTCGGCCCGCGCGCGAACGCCGACCTCGTGCTGCCCGTTCGTCCGCTCGGCGCGATGCACGGCGACGCGGCCGGCGCCGCGCTCGCGGCGGCGGGCGCGGGCATCCGTCTCGGCGAGCGCGTCGGCGAGCTCGACGAGCTCGACGCCGACGCGGTCGTCGTCGCCGTCCCGCCGCGCGAGAGCGCACGCCTGCTCGGCGAGCCGGACCCGCAGCTCGAGGACTCGCCGATCGTGAGCGTCCACCTGTGGTTCGACCGCCCTCTCCTGACCGCGCCCCTCGCCGCACTGCTCTCGTCCGATGCGCACTGGATCTTCGACCGTGGCGCACTCACCGGCCACCAGCCGCAGGGAGGCGGCCAGTACCTCACCGTCGTCTCGAGCGGCGTTCCGGAGCTGCTCGACGTGCGCGGCAAGGAGCTCGTCGACCGGATCGCCGGCCAGTTGACGGATCGGCTCGGGCATGCCGACCTGCGCTGGTCGCGCGTGAGCCGCGAGCCGTACGCGACGATCGCGCTGCGGCCCGGCGTCATGCGTCCCGGGCCGGAGACGAAGCGACCCGGCGTGGTGCGCGCGGGGACGTGGACCGACACCGGCTGGCCGGCGACGATGGAGAGCGCCGTCCGCAGCGGCCGCACCGCAGCCGCGCGTGTGCTCGATCACCCACGGAGTACGGTCCGCGCATGACCGCCGTGGCCGAGCTGACGCGCATCGACGCCGCGATCGACGCGGGAACGCGCCGCCTGCTCGAGCTGCAGCGCCCGGACGGGATCTGGGTCGGCGAGCTCGAGTCGAACGTGACGATGACCGCGCAGCACCTCTTCTGGCATCACGTGCTCGGCCTGCGCACGCCCGACCTCGACCGCCGCATCGCGAACGAGCTGATGGCGCGCATGCGCGACGACGGCACGTGGTCGATCTGGTTCGACGGGCCGCCCGACCTCTCGACGTCGATCGAGGCGTACGTTGCGCTGCGGATGGCCGGCGTCGACCCCGGGCCGCGCGCGCTCGCGTACATCCGACGTGAGGGGGGCATCCCGAAGAGCCGCCTGTTCACGAAGTGCTTCCTCGCGCTGCTCGGCCAGTGGCCGTGGCAGCGGATGGTTCCGATCCCGCCCGAGCTCATCCTCTTCCCGCCCTCTGCGCCGTTCTCGATCTACGACTTCGCGTGCTGGGCGCGCCAGACGTTCGTCGCCCTCTCGGTCGCGCAGGCTCTGCGCCCGGTGCGGCCTCTCTCCGTCGATCTGCGCGAGATCGGCGCAATCGTCGGGAAGACCCGCCCCGCGCCCCGACCGGGGCCGTTGCGTCGCAAGGCGCTCCGCACCGCGGAGCGCTGGATCCGCGAGCGCCAGGAGGCCGACGGAAGCTGGGGCGGGATCCAGCCTCCCTGGGTCTGGGGCATCGTCGCGCTCGCGGCGCTCGGCCACGGCCTCGAGGACCCGACGCTCCGCAAGGCCGTCGAAGGGTGGCAGGGATTCATGGTCGACGACGGCGACCGGCTGCGCCCCGAGGCGTGCCAGTCGCCGGTGTGGGACACCGGGCTCGCGGTGCTCGCGCTCCGCGCGTGCGGCGTGCCGGCGGATCATCCGCAGCTCGTGAAGGCCGGCGCGTACCTCCTGCGCGAGGAGGTCACCGTCAAGGGCGACTGGGCGATCCGCCGTCCCGAGCTCGCGCCGGGCGGCTGGGCGTTCGAGTACGAGAACGACGTCTACCCGGACACCGACGACGCTGCGGTCATCCCGTTCGCCCTTCGGCAGCTCGGGATCGGCGACGGCGCCGTCCGGCGGGGGCTCGACTGGCTCGTCGGGATGCAGTCGCGCAGCGGCGGCTGGGGCGCCTTCGACGTCGACAACGAGGCGATGTGGCTCTACCGCATCCCGTTCTGCGACTTCGGCAAGGTGACCGACGAGCCGAGCGCCGACGTCACGGCGCACGCTCTCGAGACGCTCGGCCACGAGGAGGGCTACGGCGACGCGATCGAGCGCGGCCTGCGCTGGCTGCGGGCCGAGCAGGAGCCCGACGGCTCGTGGTTCGGGCGCTGGGGCGTCAACCACCTCTACGGTACGGGCGCGGCGCTGCCCGCGCTCGAGGCCTGCGGCGTCCCGCCCGACGATCCGGCCGTGCGGCGCGCCGTCGCGTGGCTCGACTCGGTCCAGCAGGCGGGCGGCGGCTTCGGCGAGGACATCCGCTCGTACTCCGATCCTGCCTGGCGCGGTCGCGCGAGCTTCGCGACGCCGTCGCAGACCGGGTGGGCGCTGCTCGGGTACGTGGCCGCAGGAAACGCTGAGGATAGAAGCGCGCGAAAAGCGTCAGATTATCTTTGCGGAGTCCAGCGCCCCGACGGCGACTGGGACGAGCAGCACTTCACGGGGACCGGATTCCCGCTCGACTTCATGATTCGCTACCACCTGTACCGCATCAGCTTTCCGTTGCTCGCACTGGGCCGAATGAGAGAGAGGCTTTCCGAATGAAGTTCCCGCTCCAATCCACCGTCTCGATCGGGAAGTACGTCGCGTCCCAGCAGCGAAAAGGCGAGCGCTATCCGCTCGTGCTGATGCTCGAGCCGACGCTCGCGTGCAACATCGCGTGCATCGGCTGCGGGAAGATCCGCGAGTACGAGTCGAACCGCGCGCGCCTCAGCGTCGAGGAGTGCCTCGACTCCGGCCTGCAGTGCCCGGCGCCGGTCGTCTCGATCTGCGGCGGGGAGCCGCTCGTCTTCAAGGGGATCGAGCAGGTCGCCGCGGGGATGCTCGAGATGGGGAAGACGGTCGAGCTCTGCACGAACGCGCTTCGGCTCGAGCAGTGCCTCGACTGGTTCGAGCCCTCGGCGCGGATGACGTTCGTCGTGCACCTCGACGGCATGCGCGAGATCCACGACTACGTCTGCGACTACCCTGGCCTCTGGGACGTCGCCGTCGACGCGATCAAGACGGCGCGCGCCCGCGGGTTCCGCGTCACGACGAACACGACGATCTTCAAGGAGACCGAGGTCGACGACGTGATCGAGATGATGCGCTATCTCACCGACGAGGTTGGCATCGACGGGATGCTCGTCGCGCCCGGATACCAGTACTCGCAGATCGACCCGGCGCTGACGATGACGCGCGCCGAGCACGAGGTGAAGTTCCGTGCGATCCGGGCAGCGGTGAAGGACAAGGGCTACCGCTGGCTCGCGACGCCGATCTACCAGGACTTCCTCACCGGCGAGCGCAAGCTGTCTTGCGCGCCCTGGGGATCGATCACACGCAACCCGTACGGCTGGAAGGGCCCGTGCTACCTCCTTACCGACGGCATCTTCCCGACGTACGAGGCGCTGCTCGACGGCATGGAGTGGGACGCCTACGGGCCGGGCAACGACCCGCGGTGCGAGCACTGCGGTATCCACTCCGGCTTCGAGCCGTCGTCGGCCTTCGAGTCGTCGAAGAGCCTGAAGGAGACCGTCCGGAGCATGGCGTGGACTCTCAGCGGCTGACCTTCGCCTGCGCGACGACGGCCGAGGAGCGGGTTGCGCGACGCGCAGGCTTCCGTGCGGCGCGGATCGGGGTTCGCGGCGCCGCCGGGCTCCCGGACGGCGCGCTCGTGTCGTTCGGCCTCGCGGGTGCGTTGCACGACGGCTTCCGCGTCGGCGACGTGCTCGACGCGACGCGCGTCGTCGACTCCGCCGGCGCGACGCTCTGGGAAGGCGCGCCGCTGGGCGTGCCGGGCGCGCGCGCGGCGACGGTGCTCGCCTCCGACGTGCTCGTGCACGACGCCTCCGAACGGCGGCGGCTGCACGAGTCGAGCGGCGCCGACGCGGTCGACATGGAAAGCGGCGTGCTCGCTGCGAGCGGCAGGCTCGCAGGCGTCGTGCGTGCGATCTCCGACGTTCCCGCGAGTGCCGTCGAGGGCGTCGACTCGACGGTTCGCGCCGACGGCAGCACCGACGTGCTCGGGTTGCTCCGCTTCGTCGTCGCAAAGCGCGGCGACGCAGTCCGTTCGATGCGCGATGCGCTCACGGCGCTCCGTGCCCTCCAGGGGTGCGCGGCATGAGCGGCCGCGTCCTGCTTGCGGCGCCCCGGTCGTTCTGCGCCGGCGTCGACCGCGCGATCGAGATCGTCGAGCGCCTGCTCGAGCAGCACGGTGCGCCGGTCTACGTCCGCCATCAGATCGTGCACAACGAGCACGTCGTCCGCAGGCTCGAGAAGCTCGGAGCAGTCTTCGTCGAGGACGAGACGGAGATTCCGCCCGGCGAGTTCTGCGTTCTGTCGGCTCACGGCGTTGCACCGGCGGTCAAGGCGAACGCGCATGCGCGCGGCCTCAAGGTCGTCGACGCGACGTGCCCGCTCGTGAACAAAGTCCATGCGGAGGCGCGCCGATATGCCGACAGCGGCCACCTCGTCGCGCTCGTCGGCCACGCGAACCACGTCGAAGTGATCGGGACCCTGGGCGAGCGGCCCGACGCGACCGTCGTGATCGAGTCGCCCGAGCAGGCGCGCGACCTCCGGACCGACAAGCCGGTGGCCGTGATCACGCAGACGACGCTCTCGCTCGACGACGTCGCGCCGATCGTCGAGGCGCTCGGCGAGACCGTCGACGGGACGCTCTTGAGACCGCACGCCGACGACATCTGCTACGCCACGCAGAACCGGCAGGACGCGGTGAAGGAGATGGTGGCGCGCGGTGCGACGCTGATCCTCGTGATCGGCTCCGAGACGAGCTCGAACGCCCAGCGCCTCGTCGAGGTCGCGCAGGCGGCGGGCGCCGTCGCGACGCTCGTCGACGGCGTGAGCGCGTTCGGGGAGGAGCTCCTTCAGGGGCACGAGACCGTCGGCCTGACCGCCGGCGCGTCAACGCCCGAAGAGCTCGTCCGCGCCACCGCGGACCGGCTCGCACAGCGCGGCTTCGACACGCTCGAGGAGATCACGGTCGCGCGCGAGGACGTTCACTTCCGGCTGCCGAGGGAGGTTGCACGCGCATGACGAGCATCGAGGTTCCGTACTCGATCGCGGCGGCGTTGCCGACGCTCTCGGTGATGGACGTCACGAACGAGGTCTCGCAGACCGTTGCCCGCTCCGGCCGCACCGAGGGCATCGCGTACATCCACAGCACCCACGGCCGTACCGTCGTGCGCGTGCAGGAGCGCGAGACCGGCTTCTTCGAGGATCTCGAGGGACTGCTCGAGCGAATCGTTCCGAGCGACGTCCCCGGACGTGAGCGGCTCGTCGCGGCGCTGCTCGCTCCGCGCAGCGAGCAGGTGCCGTTTCGCGACGGGCGTCTCTGTATCGGCCGCTTCCAGCGGATCCTGTTGTTCTCGCTCGACGCCGAGCATCGCAACGACTGGTCACTGACGCTGCTCGGGTGACCGAATGTTGCCGGGCGTCGCACGCGGGCTGCACACTTCGGGTGTGGTGCGCGCGCGTCGACACCAGCGGCTCCTCTCCGGGCTCGCTCTCGCCCTGCTTGCGCTGATCGCAGAGCTCGCCGGCCGCAGCTTGACCCATCGCCTCGACGTCGGCCGTCACGTCGGTCGGGTGAGCTACTCGGGCGCGCACTACTACCCGTTCCTGCTTGCAGGCGTGAAGATCGCGGTGGCGCTGATGCTCGCCCGCCTGGCCTGGCGCTTTGCGAAGGCGCACGCCGCGGCGCGCGCGGCCCGCCGTCTCGCAGCCAGGCTCGGCGTCTGCCCGCCCCGGCGTGCGCCGCGCGTGCGGATCGAGCTCTCGCCGCGGCTCTGGCTCGTCTCGTTCGTCGGCACCGCGTCGATCTTTCTGCTCCAGACGGATGCCGAGCGGCTCGCGGGCGGGCGGTGGCCGCTGCTGGCGCCGTGGCTTCACAGCTCGGCGCTCCCGGTCTTCGCGGTGCTCGCCGTCGTCGTCGCGGTCGTCTTCCGCGCCGTCGAGCGCTGGCTCGCGGACTACGAAGGTCTCGCCTCCGAGACCCTCGCGCTCGTCCGCGGGCTTGCCGGCCCGGTGTCGCTTCCGCGCCGCTGGCTCTACATACAGGTGCACGCGCCGCGCTCTCTCTTCGGTCTCTCGTTCGAATCGCGTCCTCCGCCGCTGCCCGTCTAGCCGCGCGCGTCGCGCGCGGCCCTGAGGGCCACCGTCGAGAGGAGGACGCACATGAGCGCGAACATCGCGCCCGAGCTGCAATTGAAGA
>DATKQO010000186.1:0-7601 GCA_035532715.1 Gaiellaceae bacterium
CGCCAAGCGGGATAAGCTCGGGCACGGGCTCCATCATCAGGGGCTGAAGTTCGAACCGGAGGACGAGTGAGCGCACCCGAGTCGTGGCCGGGCGAGAAGCCCGCCACAGAAGACGAAGCGGTCGGCGGCTACGACGACGTCGCCGCAATCGAGCCGGACGAGGACGACGAGCCCGGCGAGCTCGACGACGACGACCTCGACGATGACGACGAGGACGGAGACGAAGACGACGACGGCGGCGCGGACGACGACACCGGCGATCCCGAGCTCCGCCTCGCGGGCCACGCGCCCGGCGAGCTCGACCTGCCCGACGACGTCGACGTGCTCGAGGGCCAGACACGCGGCGCGCGCCGAGGCGTCGGCATCGTCGTCTCGCGCTTCAACGGCGACGTCACGAACACGCTGCTCGAGTCGGCGTTCGCCGAGCTCGACAAAGTCGGCGTCAACCGCGACTCGATCACGGTGATGGTCGTGCCCGGCGCGTTCGAGCTGCCGCTCGGCGCGATGGCGCTCGCCAAGACGCGCCGCTACTCCTGCATCGTCGCCCTCGGCTGCATCATTCGCGGCGAGACGGCCCACTTCGACTACGTCGCAGGCGAGGCGGCCTCGGGCCTGCAACTCGCCGCGCTCGAGACCGGCGTTCCCGTCGCCTTCGGCGTCCTCACCGTCGACAGCCTCCAGCAGGCCATGAGCCGGGCCGGCAAGGGTGCAGAGGCGGTGCGCACGGCGCTCGAGATGGCAGACCTCTTCTCGCAGCTGCGCGCCACCGCGTAGGCCGGCCCAATCGCTTCCGCTACCATCCCGCTCCGAGATGTCCAAGGTCTGCTCCATCTGCGGAAAGAAGCCCGGCTTCGGTAATCATCGGAGCCACTCGATGGTCGCCACGAAGCGGCGGTTCGACCCGAACCTCCAGCGCGTCCGGATCTTGCTCAAGGGCAAGGCCACACGGGCATACGTCTGCACGCGCTGCCTCAAAGCCGGCAAGGTCGAAAAAGCGATCTGAGCTCGCCGGCCGCACCGCCTCGAGCGGGCGATCGAGTCGAGCGGGCTGCAACCGACCGAGCCTCCGGCCTGTCAAACGGATCGTGGAGGCAGACCAGGCGCTTTCGTCCCCGCTCGGCCGGATCACGATCTCGAGCGACGCGATCGCGCAGATCGTCGGCGAGACCGTCCGCGAGTGCTACGGGGTCGTCGGCATGGCCGCCCGCGGGCCCGTCGGCAAGCTGCTCGGCAAGCGCGAACGGTCGACGCAGGGCATCCAGATCGCCCGCGACGGGAACGGCGGCGGGGGCGTCTCCATCGACCTCTACGTCGTGGTCGAGTACGGTCTGAACCTCGCGGAGGTCGCGTCGACGGTCCGGAACCGGGTCTCGTACGAGGTTGGACGGCTGACAGGGCTTCCCGTCCGCGCCGTCGAGGTGCACATCGACGACGTACGGAGGAGCGAGTGACGCTGAACGGCGATCTCGAGACGGTGCAGAAAGTCGTCGGCGCCGCGCTCGCGTCGCTCGAGGCGAACCGGCAGCGGATCGACGATCTCAATGTCTATCCCGTCCCCGACGGAGACACGGGCACGAACCTCACGATGACGGTGCGCGCGCTCGCGGACGCGGTCGACGAGACCTCGGCCGCCAGCCGGCAGTCGCTCGCGCGTGACGTGGCACGCGGCGCGCTGATGGGCGCACGCGGCAACTCCGGCGTCATCTTCTCGCAGATCGTCCGCGGCGCCGCCGACGTCCTCGGCGACACGACGGATGCGACGATCGACGCGGAGGCGACCGCGCGCGCGCTCCGCGGTGCGAGCGACGCGGCCTATCGCGCGGTGCGCCGGCCGGTCGAGGGGACGATGCTCTCGGTGATCCGCGAGCTGGCGGAGGAAGCGGAGACGCGTGCCGTCGACGGGCCCGAGCTCGGCGACCTGTTGGTCGATCTCGTGCGCCGCGGCGAGGAGGCCCTCGCCCGCACGCCCGAGCAGCTGCAGGTGCTGCGCGACGCCGGGGTCGTCGACGCGGGCGGCGCAGGGCTCCTCGAGCTCGTGCGCGGTGTCGCCGCGGCCGTCAGCGGCGTGGAGATCCCCGAGCCTCCCGCCGCCGACGAGCAGCACGCGGGTATCGAGGCGATCCATCAGGAGCTCTCGCGTTACCGCTATTGCACCGTCTTCCTGATCGAGGGCGAGAGCCTCGACCGGGACGCGCTCGAGCAGCAGCTGGAACAGATCGGCGACTCGCTGCTCGTCGTCGGCGACCCGAATGCGATCAAGGTGCACGTCCACACCGACGATCCGGGCGCCGCGCTCTCCATCGGCATCGCGGCCGGCACGATCGACCGCGTCGAGATCGCGAACATGCACGAGCAGACACTGGAGCGCGAGGGCCGCCTGCTCGCCGCGGTGCCGGACGCGCCGCGGGCCGAGCGCGCGACGACGGGCGTCGTCGCCGTCGTTGCGGGCGACGGCAACCGTCGGCTCTTCAGGGATCTCGCGCGCGATCTCGGTCCCATCGAGATCGTCGAGGGCGGCCAGACGATGAACCCGTCGACGGCGGACATCCTCGAGGCGGTGCGCTCGCTCGAGGCCGACGAGGCAGTGATCCTCCCGAACAATTCGAACATCCAGCTCGCCGCCGAGCACGCGGCTGCGCACGCCGGCCGTCCGGTCGAGGTCGTCGCCGCCGACTCGATCCCCGGCGGCCTCGCGGCGATGATCGCGTTCGACGGTTCGCGTACCGCCGCCGAGAATGCGGCCGACATGCGGGAGGCCGTCGCCGCCGTCAAGACCGGCGAGGTGACGATCGCCTCGCGCGACGTGCAGATGAACCGCCTCTCGATTCGCAAGGGCGACTGGCTCGGGCTCCTTGACGGCGAGCCCGTCGCGGGAGGTCCGAGCTTCGACGACGTGGCAGGTGCGGTCGTGGACGGCCTGCTCGCCGAGCCGCGCGACCTGTTGACCGTGCTTGTCGGTGCAGAGCGGCCGCCGCTCGAGCGCCTGCTCGAGCGCGTCTCGGAAGCCCACCCCGAGCTCGAGGTTGACGTCCAGCAGGGTGGCCAGCCGCACTATCACCTCCTGCTTTCGGCCGAGTAGAGTCGGCGGCCATGGGGCGGCCGATCCGGATCCTGCTCGTCGAGGACAACAGGGTGTTCCGCGAGGCGCTCGAGCTGCTGCTGGGATTGCGCGGCGACGTCGAGATCGTCGCGGCGGTCGGCGACGGCGGCGACGCCGTCGCCGCCACGGTCGAGCATGAGCCAGACGTCGTGCTCATGGACTACCGGCTGCCCGGCCTCGACGGCGTGCAGGCGACGGCCGCAGTACTCGAGGCCTGCCCGAACGTCGCGGTCGTCTGCCTCACCGCGTCGGCGAACGCGCGTGAGATCGAGGCGCTGTACCAGGCGGGCGCGGCAGCGTGCCTCAGGAAGGACCAGGAGCTCGAGGAGATCGTCGACGCCATCAAGCGCGCCGCCGGTCGAGCAAGCACGGCCGGCGCGTGAACCTCACCGCGGACAACACGGCGATCGTCCTCGACTCGACCGCGGACTTCCCGGACGCGGCTCAGCGCTTTCCGAACTGGCGGGTCGTGCCGCTGTATGTCAACTTCGGCACGCAGAGCTTCCGCGACGGCGTCGACCTCACCGCCGAGCAGTTCTACGCTCGCCTGCGCGCGTCGGCGGAGGTTCCGACGACGTCGCAACCAACGCCGCGCGACTTCCTCTCCTGTTACGAGGAGCTCGGCCGGTACGAGCGCATCCTCTCGCTCCATCTCGCAGCGAATCTATCCGGGACATTCGCCAGCGCGGGCCTCGCGGCGGCGGAGCTCGGCGACGGCCGTGTGCGCACGATCGACACGGAGACCGCATCGGCGGCGATCACGATGCTTGCGCACGCGATCCAGCGCAGGCTCGAACGCGGTACGACTGACGAAGAGGCGGACGAGCTCGTCGAGCGATACACGCGCGAGCACGGCCTGCTCTTCACGGTGGACACGCTCGAGTTCCTCGCCCGCGGCGGCCGCATCGGCCGCGCGAAAGCGTTCGCCGGAGAGCTGCTGCATGTGAAGCCGATCCTCTCGATCCGTGAAGGCGAGGTGATCCCGGTCAAACGGGTCAGAGGAGCGCGCAAGGCGTTCCAGGAGTTCGTCGACGTGCTCGAGGCGGAGACGAAGGACGTGCCCGGCCTGCGAGTCGGCGTCGCGCACGCCGCTGCCCCGGAGCGTGCGGCAGAGCTCGAGAAGATGGTGCGCGATCTGCGCCCGCGGGCGACGATCGAGGTGAAGACGCTGCTCGGTGCGGTGATCGGCGCCCATGCCGGTCCGGGCGCCGTCGGCTTCTTCTGGTTCGACGACGTGGAGTGAGCACGTCCTGATCCGTCCGGACCGTCCGGAATACTTCGAATCGCTCTGGCGCCGAGCACGATGACACCGACCCGTCGACAGACGGTCTTCGCCGGCCTGGACCGCCCGCCGGACTGGCCGGCGACCCCGCGGCGACCCCGGCCGCAGCGGCTGGACGCCTCGCTCGACACGCTGCCCGGCGTGGGCCCGACCGTGAAGCGCAAGCTCGCGAAGCTCGGGCTCGAGACGGTACGCGACCTGCTGGAGCACCGGCCGCGCCGCTACGAAGCCGCGGTGCCCGAGGTCGCGATCGCCGCGTTGCGCGGCGACGACGAGGTCGTGATCGCCGGCGAGGTGCTGAACGTCAGCTCACGCCGCAGGGGCCGGCTGACGATCGTGACGGTTCGCGTCACCGACGGCACGGCGGCCGTCAACGCGACGTTCTTCAACCAGCCGTGGCTCGCGCAGCAGCTCGTGCCCGGCGTCTCGATCCGCCTGCGGGGACGGCCGGGCGCCCGCGGCTTGGTCGTCAAGGAGCACGACCTCGGCGAAGGCGACGGGACGGCGGACTTCGCGCCCGTGTATCCCGCGGGCGAGGAGCTGACGCCGAAGAAGATCCGCGCGCTCGTCTCCGCTGCGCTGCCACACGCGCACGACTACTTCGATCCGCTCCCCGCCGACGTACGGGTGCGGGAGCGGCTGCCGTTGAAGGCGGACGCGCTCGCGGTCGTGCACCATCCCGCTTCGGCGGACGAAGCGGAGACGGGACGCGCACGTCTCGCGTTCGAGGAGCTGCTCCTGCTGCAGATCGGCATCGCCCGCCGCGCGAGGCAGCGCGAGCGCACGCTCGCGCCGTCGCTCGGCGAGCCCGGCGAGCTGATGGCGCGCTACCGGAAGGCGCTCCCGTTCGCGCTCACCCCGTATCAGGAGGAGGCGATCCGCGAGCTCGACGGCGACCTCGCGCGCACGGTGCCGATGCAGCGGCTGCTTCAGGGCGACGTCGGCTCCGGGAAGACCGTCGTCGCGCTCTATGCGCTCCTCCGCGCCGTCGAGCACGGCCGCCAGGGCGCGCTGATGGCGCCGACGGAGACGCTTGCGGAGCAGCACTTCCTCACGATCGCCGATCTCTGCCAGGATCTCGGCGTGACGTGCGCGCTGCTGACGAGCGCGTCGCGCAAGCGCGAGCGCGAGCTTGCGCAGCAGGTCGACGTCGTTGTCGGCACGCACGCTTTGATCCAGGAAGGCGTCGAGCTGCGCGATCTCGCCGTCGCGGTCGTCGACGAGCAGCACCGCTTCGGCGTCGAGCAGCGCAAAGCGCTCACGCAGGGTCGTGCGCCGCACGTCCTGCACATGACCGCGACGCCGATCCCGCGAACGCTCGCGCTCACGGTCTACGGCGACCTCGCCGTGTCGGAGATCGCGAAGCCACCCGCCTCGCGCAAGCCGATCGTCACGAGCTGGATCGCCGAGGACAAGGCGTCGGAGGCGTACACGCGGCTGACGCGGCTCCTGCGCGACGGGCGGCAGGCATACGTCGTGTGCCCGCTCGTCGAGGCGTCGGAGACGACCCGCGCGCGCGCCGCGGAGGAGGAGGCGGAACGGCTCCGTCGCAGCGAGCTGCGCGAGTTCGCCGTCGGCTGCCTGCACGGCCGGATGAAGCCGCCCGAGCGGCGCGAGCTGATGGCGCGCTTCAAGGCGGGCGAGCTCGACGTGCTCGTCGCGACGACGGTGATCGAGGTCGGCGTCGACGTTCCGAACGCGACGGTGATGATCGTGCAGGAAGCGGATCGCTTCGGCCTCGCGCAGCTCCATCAGCTGCGCGGCCGTGTCGGCCGGGGTGCGGAGCAGTCGTACTGCCTGCTCGTCTCGCGCGCGAAAGAGGAGCTGACCGAGACGGCGCAGAAGCGGCTCGAGGCGCTCGTCGCGTCGACCGACGGCTTCGAGCTCGCCGAGGTCGATCTCGACCTACGCGGCGGCGGCGCCTTCCTCGGTACGCGGCAGTCGGGAATCTCGGATCTCCGCTTCGCCCACATCCGGCGCGACCGGAAGCTGCTCGAGCGCGCGCGGGCCGTCTCGGGCGCGCTGGCGACCGAGGCCGGCCCGTTGCAGGACGCGGTGGACGAGCTCTTCGCGGGCGCCGACATCGACGCCTGAGGCGCGTCCGGCTCGCCCGGAGCCTCAGGTGTCCGGGAGGATCACGCGGGGCGCTCCGCGGCCTAGGTGACGGTCAGGTACCCCGACATACCTGCGGCCTCGTGACCCGGAACGGAGCAGTAGAAGTGGTACCGGCCCTTCTTGAGGGTCAGGATCACGCTCGTCGTGCCGGTCGAGATCGTCTTCGTCCCGCCGAGCACCCGCTTGCCCTGCGCGAGGCGCACATCGTGCTTGAGCGGGGAGAGATTCCGGAACACGAGCTTGATCCGTCCGGCTTTCGCGGTGAGCTTCTTCGTGTTGTACGCGAGCCCGGACGCCACCGCGGTGAGGCGCACGACGCTCGGACTTGTGCGGTTCGCCGCGAACGCGCCCGGCGTGAGCGAGACCGCCACCGCCGAGACCGCGATGAGGGCGACGAGCGGAGATAGCAACTTCCTCACGAGAGGATCCTTTCGATCGGAGGCTGGAGAACGTGCGCGCTGCGCGCGCCTCCCGTGTCCACTCTACGGGCCCGCCGAGCGCGTTCGCCTGAGGGCAGCCTGACTGTCGCCGGCATGTGAGCGGGCCTCGCTCCGCCGCCGCGGCGGCCCCGTTCGCGCTGCGAGAGCTGCAGCGGCGGCACACGACGCTTGCCTCGCGCGCGCGTAGGGCGGGCAACGCGCGGGGCGCGTCCCGTGCAACGATCGTCGGATGCGCATCATCGCCGGCTCCCGAAAGGGACACACGATTCACGCGCCGCGCGGGCTCGACACGCGCCCGACCTCGGATCGCGTGCGCGAAAATGTCTTCAACATCGTCGGCCCGCTCGACGGCGCGACTGTGCTCGACCTCTACGCCGGGTCCGGCGCGCTCGGGCTCGAGGCGCTCTCGCGCGGAGCCGACCGCGTGGTCTTCGTCGAGCTCGACGGCGCCGCCGTCCGCACGATCGAGCAGAACCTCGACAAGCTCCGTCTCACCG
The DNA here is from genome assembly GCA_035532715.1 of Gaiellaceae bacterium. Taxonomy (GTDB): domain Bacteria; phylum Actinomycetota; class Thermoleophilia; order Gaiellales; family Gaiellaceae; genus Palsa-739. The sequence goes on from DATKQO010000186.1 coordinate 7,435, forward strand.
GCACCGTGCTCCGGCGCGACGCCGTGAGCGCCCTCGCGCAGGAAGCGAGCGCCGGGAGGAAGTACGATCTCGTCCTCGTCGACCCGCCCTACGGCATGTACCTCGACCTCCAGCCCCAGCTCGCCCGCTATCTCCCGTCCGTGCTCGCCGACGACGGCGTCCTCGTC
>DATKQO010000187.1:0-9522 GCA_035532715.1 Gaiellaceae bacterium
CCCATAGAAGCGACAGTGGACATTCGTCATCACAAAAGTGGAACGCCTCACCCGGCACCCCGGATACGACCACCCGTGAAAACAAAAGCGTGCGCAAAAACGTGGTCGACCTCGATTGAAGGACAGACAACCAACCGGCGCTAACCAGCCGACCGCCGCCCGGGCGAACCTGTTTGCGGCATGACATGCGGGCCAGCATCGGGAACTGCAGCGCTGCGGTCCCGCTCGCCAGCACTTTGTCCGCTTCGCAGCCGTGCTCCCGCTCAACCATGCGGCCTGCAGACGCGCTCCCGCTTTCTCCGGCTGCGCCGTCGAATCCGTGACCTCTCCCTCTCTACGTGAACGCGACCGGGAGAGGTCACGTACCGCGGGAGCGCTGAGGTCGGAGAAGGAACGGGAGCACGGCTGCGAAGCGGAAGAGAAGCAACAAGCACTAGAGAGAACAGCCACAAGCATTGAGCAAAGGAGGCGAACTGAGAGTGAGAAGAAGATGACGAGTCCGCCAGACAAAACAGTGTTTTGTACCCGCACCCACGAACAACGCAAGTCTTCAAACAAAAAGCCCCGCTAATCGGGGCTTTTCATCGGGGCGCCGAGATTCGAACTCGGGACCTCTAGTCCCCCAGACTAGCGCGCTAACCAGGCTGCGCCACGCCCCGCGACGCAGACCACGATACCAAGGCGCAAACCAACCGCCGCGCGGACGGCCGGCGCGGCGCTAGTCGCCGAGGCGCCGGTAGAGGCGGTCGATCAGCTCGGGCATCGCTTCGAGGCGCTCGGTGATCGAGCGCAGGCGGAATTCCCGGAAGTGCTCCGCCTCGACGCCGAGCGCCTTCGCAAGGGTCTCGACGACCTCGCTCGAGGGCACGGGCCGGTTGCCGTGGACGAGGTGGTTGAGATATCCCGCGGAGAGCCCCGTCCGGGCCGCGAGCTCGCGATAGGTCACCGCCGCCTCCGCCATGAGCGCCTCGATCGTTGGCCCGAACGGCTCTTCGCTGAATCGTCTACGCCGCGCCATCCCTAACCCTTCTTGCCGAGTGCCGTCACGTCTAACCTCGACTCCTCGCCGGTCGCCCGGTCGCGCAGGTCGACCTTCCCGTCCTCGAGGCTCTTCTTCCCCGCCGTCACGCGGATCGGGCAGCCGAGCAGGTCGGCGTCCGCGAACTTCTCTCCGGGGCGCAGATCGCGATCGTCGAGCAGAACCTCGAGGCCGGCGGCGTCGAGCGCGGCAGCCGCCTGTTCGCCGATCTCCTCGGCGCCCTTCAACACGACGACGTGAGCGTCGTACGGCGCGACCTCCTCGGGCCAGACGATGCCGCGCTCGTCGTGATGCTGCTCGACGATCGCCGCGATCACACGGCCGGGACCGATTCCGTAGCAGCCCATCACGAGCGGCTTCTCGCTGCCGTCCTCCTCGAGGAACGTCGCGCCGAACGGCACGGAGTAGTACGTGCCGAGCTTGAAGATGTGGCCGAGCTCGATAGCGGTCTCGACGATCAGCTTGCCGCCGCACACGGGACAGGCGTCGTCGTCCTTCGTGGCGCGGATGTCCGCGAAGCGCGGCTGGTAGTCCCGGCCCGCCTCGACGCCGCGGACGTGCCAGCCGTCGCGATTCGCGCCTGCGACGAATTGGCCCGTGCGAAGCGTCTCGTCGGCGACGATCTCGCCCTTGAAGCCGACAGGCCCGAGCGACCCGCCGCTCGCGCCGAACGCCTCGCGGATCTCGTCGTTCGTCGCGGGCGTGAAGTCCGTCCCGAGCGCCTCGAGGAGCTTGTCCTCCGAGAGCCGGTCGTCTCCGCGCACGAGGGCGAGCACGACCGTGCCGTCGGGACGGGTCACCGGCATCGCCTTCGACGTCGCGGCCTCGTCGATCCCGAGGAACTCGGCGAGCTTCTCGATCGTGTCTGCGCCGGGCGTCTCGATCTCCACGGGAGCGTCGAGCGTCTCAGGGAACACCGGGCTGCGCGGGATGCCCCGCGCCACGTCCATGTCGGCTGCGTAGTCGCCGTTCTCGCAGGTCACGAGCGTGTTCTCCCCCGCGGCGGCGGGAGCGAGGAAGTCTTCGCTCTCCGAGCCGCCCATCAGACCCGACTCCGCCTGTACGCGCTGGAACGTGAGGTCGCAGCGCTCGAACACGCGCGCGTACGCCTCCCCATGCTTGCGGAAACTCTCGGCGAGCCCTGCCTCGTCGCGGTCGAACGAGTACGCGTCCTTCATCACGAACTCGCGCACGCGCAGAAGTCCCGCCTTCGGACGCGGCTCGTCGCGGTCCTTCGTCTGGAAGTGGTACCAGGCCTGTGGGAGCTGCTTGTACGACTGCAGCTCCGTCGCGTGAAGGGTGAATGCCTCCTCATGTGAGAGCGGCAGTACGAATCGACGGCCGCTTCGGTCCTGGAGCTTGAACACCTCGGGGATCGGATAGCGGCCGCTCGTCTCCCACAGCTCAGCCGGCATCAGCACCGGCGCCGACATCTCCTGGTCGCCGATTGCGTCCATCTCCTCGCGGATGATTTGCACGACCTTCTGGTGCACGCGCCAGCCGAGCGGCATGTACGTCCACAGGCCCGCGCTCATCTGCCGGATGTACCCGCCGCGCACGAGCAGCTTGTGCGACGCGGCCTCCGCATCGGCGGGGTCGTCGCGTAGCGTGGGAATGAAGAGCTGTGATGCCCGGGCGATCATCGGCGTTGTCGGGTGAGGCTACTCGAAGCCGATCAGCGAGGCTTCGGCCATCGCAAGGGCGGCCGGCTTCGCCATCTTCAGGCGCTTCGGCCGATGCATCCCCTGTTCGATCCAGCGGTCGATCTCGAAGAACAGCTCGTCGATGAGGATGTCGGAAGACACCTTCTTGAGCACGCGTCCGTGCGCGTACACGAACCCGACGTCGCGACCGCCCGCGATACCGAAGTCCGCATCGCCCGCCTCCCCCGGCCCGTTCACTGCGCAGCCGAGCACCGCGACCTCGAAGTGCTGCGGGTAGGTGCGCAACCGCTCCTCGACCTTCTCGGCCAGCGTCTGCACGCCGACGTTGTCACGGCCGCAGCTCGGGCACGCGATCATCACCGGGCCGCGCTCACGCAGGCCGAGCGCCTTCAGGATCTCGAACGCCGTCTTGATCTCTTCCACCGGATCGGCCGTCAGCGACACGCGCAGCGTGTCCCCGATGCCGTCGACGAGCAGCGCGCCCATGCCGACCGCGGACTTGATGGAGCCCGCGAACGGCGTGCCGGCCTCGGTGACGCCGAGGTGGAGCGGATACGGCACCTTCTCGGAGAGAAGCCTGTAGGCGCGGATCATCGTCGGCACGTGACTCGACTTGACGGAGATCTTGAAATCGTGGAAGTCGAGGCTCTCGAGCAAGCGCACCTCCTCGAGCGCGGCCTCGACGAGCGCCTCCGCCTGGTCCTGCTGGGCGAGGTCGAGCAGATGCTTCGGCAGCGAGCCGGAGTTCGCGCCGATGCGCATCGGCGTGCCGGCTTTCTTCGCCGCCCGGACGACGAGCGCCACCTTGTCGGGACCGCCGATGTTGCCGGGGTTGATGCGGACGGCGGCGACGCCGCCCTCGATCGCCTTCAGCGCGAGGCTCGCGTTGAAGTGGATGTCCGCGATCACCGGCAGCGGCGACAGGCGCACGATGCGCGGCAGCGCCTCCGCGTCCTCGAGCTTCGGCACGGCGACCCGGACGATCTCGCAGCCCGCGGATGCGAGCGCGGCGATCTGGGCGGTCGTCGCCTCGACGTCGTGCGTCTTCGTGAGCGTCATCGACTGGACGACGACGTCCGCGCCGCCGCCGATCGTGACGCCGCCGACCGAGATCTGCCGCTTGCTGGCCATCGGACGTCAGTCTAGCCCGCGCGTTTCGGCCGTTTGTCGGCTCAAGGGACGCTGAGCGTTCGCCTAGTGCGGGACGCCGGACGAAAAGTCGTTCGAGAGGGCGATCACCCAGATGAGGCCGATCAGCATCAGTCCGGCGACCGAGACGCGCTCGTAGACCTCACGGGCGAGCGCGCGACGTCGCACCGCCTCGATCAGCGAGAAGAGGATGTGGCCGCCGTCGAGCGGCAGCAACGGCAGCAGGTTGAGGATCGCGAGCGACATGCTGATGAGCCCGAGAATCTGCAGATACCAGTTGAAGCCGAGGCGCAAGGCGATCGCCGACGTGCGGACGATGCCGACCGGGCCGGACACTTCGGAGCGTTGCTTCGCGTGGACCAGGCCGGCGAACGCGCTCACCGTGCCCGAGAGGACGCGCCAGCAGTCGCGCGCCGCGAGCCGCGCACTCGCGCCGATCGGGTGCGATGCCGAAGCGAATCCCGGCGAGAAGCCCCAGATGTACTTCCCTTGCGCCAGGATCGTGCGGCGCGGTCCCAGGGTGACGCGAGCGCCGTTGCGAACGACCGTGAGCGTGATCGGGCGTCCGTGGCTCGCGCGGATCCGCTTCGAAAGCGCGTCGAACGTCGCGGCGCGATGCCCGCTCACCGCGACGATGCGGTCGTCGGGGCGCAGCCCGGCGGCTGCCGCGGGCGTGCCTGAGGAAACCGTGGCGACCGTCGTCGTCGGGTTGCCCGTAGGGGCGCCGGTCGCGTAGACGCCGAGGAACAGGACGAATGCGACGAGGATGTTCATCAGCGGCCCGGCGGCGATGATCGCGACGCGCTTCCACGTCGGTTGCCGCCAGTACGCGTCGGCGCCGGTTCCCTCGTCGATCTCACGCACCGCCCGGTTCGCGGAACGTCGCGCACCGGGCGTCAGCTCGGCGCGGTCGAGCTGCTCGCGCAGATCCGGGAGCGTCGCGCGCGCGCCGTCGAGGTCACCGGCGTCGAGCGAGCGCCGGATGCGCTGCGCGAACGGCGCGAGCGCGGGATCCTCGCGCAGCGCGCCCGCCATGAACGCCTCCACGTCGCGGCCGGCGGGCCGGTTCATGCCGGGGATGCGCACCATCCCGCCGAGCGGGATGGCTCCGAGGCCGTACTCGATGCCCTTGCGCCGGAACTTGAACAGCGCGGGCGGGAAGCCCACGTAGAACGAGCGCGGGCGGACGCCGACCGCGAGCGCGACCGAGAAATGCCCGACCTCGTGCAGGAACACGAGCAGGAGGAGGCCGCCGACGACGACGACCCAGGTCACGCGACCGCCAGCCCCTGCTCGACGAGGCGCCGCGCGGCGGCGTCGGCCTCCAGGAGCTCGTCGACGTCGCGCGCGGGCGCTCCGTCGGCGCGCGACAGCGCGTCTGCGACCGCGTCGGCGATCTCGAGGAATCGCAACCGGCCGGCGAGGAACGCCGCCACCGCCACTTCGTTCGCCGCGTTGAAGACGGCCGGGTACGTCCCGCCCTTCTCCCCCGCTTCGCGCGCGAGCGCGAGCAGGGGGAACGTCGCAGCGTCCGGCGCCTCGAACGCGAGCGTGAGCGACGTGAAGTCGAGCGGCGCGAGCGGGGTTGCCACGCGCTCCGGGTACGTGAGCGCGTACGAGATCGGAACGCGCATGTCCGGATAGCCGAGATGCGCCAGCGTCGCACCGTCGCGCAAGCGGACGAGGGAGTGCACGATCGACGTGGGCTGCAGCACGACGTCGATGCGGTTGTACGGCACGGAGAAGAGGAAGTGCGCCTCGATCAGCTCGAGGCCCTTGTTCGCGAGCGTCGCGGAGTCGACAGTGATCTTCGGTCCCATGCGCCAGGTCGGATGCGCGAGCGCCTGCTCGACGGTGACGCCGGCGAGCTCGTCGCGCGAGCGCCCGCGGAACGGTCCGCCGCTCCCGGTGATGACGAGCGAGTGCACCTGTTCGGCGGCCCTCCCCTCGAGCAGCTGGGACAACGCCGAGTGTTCCGAATCCACGGGCAACAGGCGTCCTCCGCCGCGGGCCTTCGCGGCGAGCGCGAGCTCACCGGCAGCCACGAGGCTCTCCTTGTTCGCGAGCGCGAGATCGACGCCGCGCTCGAGCGCCCAGAGGGTGGCGTGGATGCCGGCGAACCCGACCACGGCGTTCAGGACGACGTCGGGCTGCGCGCGCTCGAGCAGCTCTGTGAGGTCGCCGCCGATCTGCTTGTGCGGCGCATCGACGCCCTCGAGCGACGACGAACCGGAGGCGACGGCACAGAGCTCGAGCTCCGAATGCGCCTCGACGCACTCGATCGCCTGACGCCCGATCGAGCCGGTGGCGCCGAGGAGGGCGACCCGCTTCACCCGCCCAGGGTAGCGGCCTGTCAGCTGTGGGCGAAGCCGAGGACGAGGAAGAACGCCGCCGGCGCGGCAAACAGGAGCGCGTCGACCCTGTCCAGCATTCCACCGTGTCCGCCCAGGAGACGCCCGGTGTCCTTCACCTCCATGTCGCGCTTCAACATCGACTCGAACAGGTCGCCGATCGCTGCTGCGAGCACGACGACGAGCCCGAGCGCGACCGCCTGCCAGCTGGAGAGGTACGAGTGGCGCGTGTCGTAGAGCGCGATGAACGAGACGAACACGCCGGCGACGGAACCGGCCACGAAGCCCTCCCAGGTCTTGCCCGGCGAGAGCGACGGCGCGAGCTTGTGCCGCCCGAACAGCCGGCCGGCGAAGTAGGCGAACGTGTCCGCCGCCCAGACCGTCAGGAGAACCGTGAACGCGAGCAGGCGCGCCTTCTCGTGCTCCTCGCGGAGCAGGACGACCGCCCCGAGGCCGAAGCCGATCCACGCCGCGCCGAGGATCGTCGCTCCGATCGAGACGGTCGACAGCGCGCGCGTCTTCGAGAGGGCGTTGAGCGCGAATGCGAGCACGAACGTCGCGAGCAGGCCGCCGAGCATCCACGGGACGCCGTCCTCGTGGGCGCCGACCAGCGCAAGCAGCACGCCGACATAGATCGCCGGGGCGAGCGGGCGGAGCGGGCGCGCCATCGTCACGAACTCGTGCACGGCGACGAGCGCGGCGAAGATCGCGAGGCCGAGGACCCACCAGCCGCCCAGCCAGAGCAGGCCGAGCACGAGCGGCAACCCGATGGCGCTCACTATGAGCCGCGAGATCAGAGAACTCATCGTCCGCCGAATCTACGGCGGCGGCTCGCGTACTCCTCGATCGCTGCTCGAAATTCGTCGGGCCCGAAGTCGGGCCACAGCGTGTCGACGAAGACGAACTCTGCATAGGCCGACTGCCAAAGCAGGAAGTTCGAGAGACGCAGCTCTCCCGACGTGCGGATCACGAGATCGGGGTCGGGCATGTCCGGCGCGTAGAGATGCTGCGCGAAGAGCGACTCGTCGATCTCGTCCGCGTCGACGCCGCTCTCGGCGATGCGTCGCGCCGCCTCGACCAGCTCGGCGCGGCCCCCGTAGTCGAAGGCGATCCAGAGGTTCAGCCGAGTCTCGCCGGCGGTCGCAGCTTCGAGCTCGGCGAGCTTCGCACGCAACCACTCCGGCGCTCGGTCGCGCCGCCCGACGAAGCGCGTCCGCACCCCCTCCTTCGCAAGATCGGAGAGCTCGCGGTCGATCGTCTCGCCGAAGATCTCCATCAGCGCCTCGACCTCCTCTGCCGAGCGCGACCAGTTCTCGGTCGAGAACGCGTAGACGACGAGCGAGTCGACGCCGACGTCGATCGCCGTCTCGACGACCGGCCGCAGCGCGCGCGAGCCGGCACGGTGCCCGTCGGCGACGCCGAGGCTGCGCGCGCTCGCCCAGCGGCCGTTGCCGTCCATGATGATCGCGACCGCACGCGCGACCTCCGGCAGCCCGTGGGCGGCGGACGGGTCGGCGTCGGTGCCGGGAAGGAGGCTCACGCGCTGTTCGGAAGCGCCGGGTGCGTCGTCGCATCGGCCATCAGACCTCCATGACCTCTGCTTCCTTGTGCTTGAGGAGCTCGTCGATGTGCTTCGTGTGCTCGTCCGTGAGCTTCTGGACGCGGTCCTCGGCCCGATGCTCCTCGTCCGCACCGACGTCACCCGATTCGACGAGCTCCTTCAAGTGCTTCATGGCGTCGCGCCGGATCTCGCGAACCGCGATGCGGTGCCCCTCTGCGAGACCGCGCACGACCTTCACGAGCTCCTTGCGCCGCTCCTCGGTCAGCTGCGGGATCGGCAGCCGGATCATCTTGCCGTCATTCGACGGCGTGAGGCCGAGGTCGGACTCCTGGATCGCCTTCTCGATGCTGCGGATCGAGCTGGGATCGAACGGCTGGATCGTGAGCATGCGGGCTTCGGGAACGCCGATCGTCGCGAGTTGCCTCAGCGGCGTCCTCTGCCCGTAGTAGTCGATGTCGATGCGGTCGAGCAGGCCGGCCGACGCGCGTCCGGTGCGCACGGTGTTGAACTCGGCGTGCGCATGCTCGACGGACTTGCTCATCCGCGTCTGCGCGTCAGTGATCAGCTCGTCGACGGTGGCCATTTCCCGGTGCCCTCCTACAGAGTCTCGATGACGGTGCCGACTTCGTCTCCCGCGACGACGCGAGCGATGTTGCCGTCGGCGAGCTCGAAGACGTGAATCATGAGCTTGTTGTCCATGCAGAGCGAAAGAGCGGTCGTGTCCATCACCTTCAGCCCGCGCTCGATCGCCTCGAGATGCGTGAGGCGGGCCAGGAACTTCGCGCTCGGGTCGAGACGCGGGTCTCCGTCGTACACGCCTTCGACGCCGTTCTTCGCCATCAGGATGGCGTCGGCCCCGATCTCGAGCGCGCGGAGCGCGGCTGCGGTGTCGGTCGTGAAGAACGGATTGCCGGTCCCGGCCGCGAAGATCACGATGCGCCCCTTCTCCAGATGCCGGATCGCGCGGCGGCGGATGTACGGCTCGGCGACCTCGGACACCGCGAGCGCCGACTGCACGCGCGTGTCCGCCTGCTCCCGCTCGAGTGCGTCCTGGAGCGCGAGCGCGTTCAGCAGCGTCGCGAGCATGCCGGCGTAATCGGCGGTCGCACGCTCCATGCCTTCCGCAGCCGCCGCAAGCCCGCGGTAGAAGTTCCCTGCACCGACGACGATCGCGACGTCGACCCCCGACCGGCGTACGGCGGCGATCTCGGCGGCGAGGCTCTTCACGACGCCGACGTCGATGCCGTAGTCGCGCTCGCCCATGAGGGCCTCGCCGGAGAGCTTCAGGAGCACGCGCCGGAAGCCCGGCTCGTCGGCCTCCGGCACGTCGATCTTCTCCTCCGGCTCGACGCTCATCGGCGTCAGCCGGCGAGCGCGAAGCGCTGGAACTCGAGGACTTCCGCGCCGGCCTCCTCGAGCACCTTCCCGACCGTCTTGCCGCTGTCGTGGACCCAGTCCTGGTCGACGAGCACGTTCGTGCCGAAGAAGCGCTTGCCGAGCATGCCGTCGACGATCTTCTCGCGCGCCTGCTCGGGCTTCGACAGCACCTCGTCCGTGTTCGCGTAGATCTCCCGCTCCGCCGCGACCGCGTCGGCGGGAACGTCGTCGCGCGCGATCCAGTTCGGGTTCGCCGCGGCGATGTGCATCGCGAGCTTGCGCCCGAGCTCGGCATCTCCGCCGCGCAGCGCAAGCAGCACGCCGAGCTTGTTCGCGGGCGGATGGGCGTAGGCGGCGACGAGCGCTCCGTCGACCGCCTCG
>DATKQO010000188.1:0-5570 GCA_035532715.1 Gaiellaceae bacterium
TGCCGGCCAACGCGCAGGACGGCTTCTACCGCGTCGGCAACGACATCCACATCCTGACGCGCCATCTGACGGACTTCGCCGTGCTCTACAAGGCGAACTACACGGTCAGCGAGTCCGGCCGCAAGACGCAGCCCGCCGGCAGTGGCAAGTTCGGCGACCCGACGCGCATGCACATCGGCGCCCCGAACGTCGACGTGGTCGGCGCACCCGTCGCCACGGGCAACGACGTTGCTCTGACGTTCTTCGTCGACGAGCAGGCCGCGCTCTACATCCACGTCCTCTCGAACGGCGTGCCGGTCGTGATGGGCGACTCGAGCACGATCCGCAAGCACACGATCGGTGGGAAGTCGCGCAAGACCTTCCATCTCGTGATCCTGCGCCCGGGCACGATCGACCTCGACCTCCACGTTCCGAGGCTGACGTCCGGGTCCGAGGTGCAGCTCACGTTTGTCGACTACGACGGGCACAAGGTCAGCAAGACCGTCGCGATCAAGTAGCTCGCCGGAGATCAGGAGTGTGGCGGAGGCCGGGGCAACCCGGCCTCCGCCGTTCCAGGTCTCGGCGCCCAGGCCGTTAGGGTGCGTCCGTGGCGATCGCTCGCGTCGGTGTCCGGTTGCTCAAGGCGCGGGGCCGGCCGCCCCGGTCGCTCCCGGCAGCCGGCGCGTTCCTCGTCGTGGCGGCGGTCGCCTTCGACCAGGGCGGCTACTTCCCGGGGCCGTGGGGCTGGACGATCCTCGCCGCGGCCTGGGCGGCCGCGGTCGCCCTGGTCGGAGGCAAGCGCGCGCGGCTCGCGCGGCCGGCGGCCGCGACCGCCGCGCTCCTGGCCGCGTTCACCGCCTGGACCGCGCTCAGCACCACCTGGTCGCTCAGCCCCACCCAGAGCGCGCTCGAGACGCAGCGCGTCGCCGTCTATGCCGCGGCCTTCCTCGCCGCCGCGCTCTGGGTGCGACGCTCACCCGAGCGGCTCCTGACCGGGGTCTGGGCCGCCGTCTCCGTCGTGTGCGGCTGGTCGCTGCTCACCCGCCTCGTGCCCGACCGCTTCGGCGTCGACTACGTCATCTCCGGGAACAGGTTGTCGGCGCCGGTCGGCTACTGGAACTCACTCGGCCTGTTCGCCGCGATCGGTGCGCTCCTCGCGCTCGCGCTCGCGCACGAGTCGGCGAGCCGGCTCACCCGCGCGCTTGCCGCCGCGACACTGCCGCTCCTCCTGACCACGCTCTACTTCACCTACAGCCGGGGCGCGTGGCTCAGCTTCGGCTTCGGCCTCGCCGTCGCCCTGGCCGCGAGCGCACGGCGCGTCCGGCTCGGGGCCGCAATCGTCGTGCTGGCGCCATGGGCTGCCGTGGCGGTCTGGCGCGCGGCGTCGATGCGGCCGCTCACGATCGCCAACCCGTCGCTCGCCGCCGCCGCCCACGACGGCCACCGCCTCGTCCTCTTCCTGCTCCTGGCATCTGCGTGCTCGGGTGCAGCAGCCTGGTGGCTCGCGCCGCTCGATGCCCGGCTCGTGCTGCCGGGCACCTGGTTGCGCGCCACCCGGCTCGCCGGCGCCGCGCTGGCGGTCGTCGCGTTGATCGGAGTGACCGTGGCCTTCGGCTCGCCGGCGACGATCGCGAGCAAGACCTGGCATGCGTTTGCAGGTGGAGGCGGCGCGGGCGGTGCGACCCTCAACAGCCGCCTCTTCTCGTTCAGCGGCAGCGGACGCGTGACGCAGTGGCGGATCGCCTGGCAGGAGGTGCAGGCGCATCCGATCGTCGGAACCGGCGCACGGACCTCCGAGATCTCCTGGAACCGCCTGCGCCCCACCGCGAGCCACGTGCGTGACGTGCACAACCTCTATCTCCAGGCGCTCGCGGAGCTCGGCGTGATCGGCCTGGCGTTCCTCTCGCTGGCGCTCCTCGTTCCGCTCGTCGCGGGCGTCGCGTCGCGCCGGCGGCCGCTGCTGGCCGGCGTCCTCGGCGCCTACGCCGCCTACCTGCTGCACGGCGCGGTCGACTGGGACTGGGAGATCACCGGCGTGACGCTGCCCGCCATCGTCTGCGCTGCCGTGTTGACGCGCCGGCCCGCTCGACCGCTTGGGCCGCGTGGCCGGCGCGTCGCGCTCGCCGGTGTGGCGGTGCTGGCGGCCGGCGGCATCTACACGATCGCCGCGCGCCTGCCGCTGAACCGGCTCGACACGGCGCTTGCCCGGCAAGAGTGGGCGAACGCCACGCACGACGCGCACCAGGCGGCGCGGCTCGCACCGTGGTCGTCGGAGCCGTACCTGAAGCTCGGCGAGGCCGAGCTCGCCTACGGGCTGACACCGGAAGCGCACGACGCGTTCAGGAGCGCCGTCGACCGCGACGGCAACAACTGGGTCGCCTGGTGGGACCTGGCACAGGCATCGCGTGGGGGCGAGCGGACGGACGCCCTCCTGCACGTGAAGCTCCTGAACCCGCTCGCCCCGCCGGCCGCATTTCCGTAGGGGGTGTCTGCGCCCGGTGCGACACTAGGTCCTTGGCGTACGGAGCCGCCGCGATCGAGCTCGAAGCGCGCTCGTGGCCGGGCGCTCTTCGGGTCGTGCCCGTGGCGATTCTGCCGGCCGTCGCCGCCACGGCGAACGGGGGCTACTTCCCGTCGAGCTGGGGCTGGTCGGCGCTCGGGTTCGGGTGGCTCGCGGCGCTCGGGCTCTGCTTCCGCAGCGCGCAGCTGCGCCAGGGCCGCGTCGCGCTCGCGGCGCTGACGGCGTTCGTTCTCTGGACGTTCGCGTCGACGGCCTGGGCGGCGTCGACCACCGACGCCGCCACGGAGGGCGAGCGTGTCCTCGTGCCGCTGCTCGGCCTGCTCGCGTTCTTCGTGTTGGTTCGCCGGCGAAACCTCGAGGCGGCGTTCGTCGCGCTCGTGCTCGGCGTTTCGCTCGTGTGTGCCTACGCGCTCGCGACGCGGCTCTTCCCCGACCGGTTCGCACTCAGCGACCCGTTCGGCGGCTACCGGCTCTCGCGCCCGATCGGCTACTGGAACGGCCTCGGCATCTACGCCGTGATCGCGCTCGCCGTCTCGCTGGGCCTGATCGCGCAGGCGGAACGCCGCGTACGCGTGCTCCTGGCGGTCCCCGTCCCGATCCTCGCGGTCACCGCGTACTTCACGTACAGCCGCGGCGCCGCGCTTGCGTTCGCCGTCGCGCTGATCGTGATCTTCGCGCTGGACCCGCAGCGCATGCAGTGGTTTGCGCGTGCACTGCTGATCGTCGCGATCGCTGCAGTCGGTGTGATCGCCGCATCGCGTTCTCCTGCGCTCACCACGGAGGGGCTCTCGCAGGGACGTGCCGCCTCCGAAGGGCACCGGCTTGCGCTGCTGCTTGTCGTGCTCTGCGTCGCCGCCGCGGCCGAGGCGCTCGTTCCGCGCCGTGCGTTCATGCTGCCCTTCCGCACGGAACTGGTTGCGACGGTGCTGGTGTCGATCGCGCTCGCCGGGTCGATCGGCTACGGCGTGTACGCGGCGGGCGGGCCGGCGGGCATCGTCCACAAGTTCGAGGGACCGGGGCCCGTCACCAACGGCCACCTCAACAGACGCCTCTTCAGCTTCTCGGGCAGCGCCCGCACGCCGCTCTGGTCGATCGCGTGGCACGAATATCAAGCGCATCCCGTGCTCGGCGGTGGCGGCGGGAGCTACGAGACGTACTACCTCTTGCACCGCGATCAGGCCGGCAAGGTCCGAAACGCGCACAACCTCTACATCGAGACGCTCGCCGAGCTCGGGCCGCTCGGGCTCGGGCTGCTGCTCGTCGCGCTGCTCGCCCCGGTGGTTGCCGTCCGGCGGGCGCGCAAGCAGCCGCTCGTGCCTGCGCTCGCGGGCGCCTACGTCGCCTTCCTCGTCCACCTGGGCGCCGACTGGGACTGGCAACTCACCGCGGTCGCGGTCACGGGCCTCTTCTGCGGCGCGGGCATCCTCGTGGCGGCGCACGACGACGAGAGCCGGCCGCTGGCGCCCCGCGTGCGCCGCGTTCTCCTAGGCGCCACCGTTTGTGCGGTCGCGGGCGCCTTCGTGGTGCTGGTCGGCAACCTGTCGCTCGCGCGCGCGTCGAGCGCCGCCGGCGCCGGCAACTGGGCGGCATCCGCGCGCGACGCGAAGCGTGCACGCACGTGGATGCCGTGGTCGTCCGAGCCGTGGCGCCTGCTCGGTGAAGCACAGCTCGGGCTTGGAGAACGACAAGCAGCCGTCACGAGCTTCGACCGTGCGATCGCGAAGAGCCCGCGCGACTGGAACCTGTGGTTCGACCTTGCCCGCGCGACGCTCGGATCGCAGCAACGCACGGCGCTCGCGCAGGCGGCCGCGCTCGATCCGCTCAGTCCCGAGATCGCCGAGTTGAGAAGCGAGTTGCGGGCCGAGACGGAGATCACGGTGGGTGGCCCGTCAGGATGACCGGGACTAAGGTGAGCCGATGATCAGGCGCGATCCGCTCGCCGATCTCGAGCCGCTCGTTCAGCGCGTCTACGCCTACGTCGCCTACCGCATCGGCGACGGCTCCGACGCCGAAGCGATCACGGCAACCACGTTCGAGCGGGCTCTGCGCCACCGTGCCGCCTTCGCTGCCCGGCAGGGAGACGAGGTCTACCGGCTGATCGAGATCGCGCACGGCGTGCTCCACGAGCACGACCTGAAGAAGCGCGACTTCGTGAAGGGCGACACAACGCCGGGTAGCGGTGCGGCGCCTCGTTTGCTCGACGAGCACGACCATGAACTGGTCGCGCTTCGCTACGGCGCCGACCTCTCCGTTGCCGAGATCGGAGCGCTGCTCGAGCTCGATGTCGAGCACGTCGAGGCCGCGCTTCGCCGGGTGCTCAGCAGGCTTCAGGTCGCCGCCGCGGGCTCCGTGTAAGGAAATACCCGCTCAAAGCGGTATTTTACGGTAAGCAAGCCGAGTAGAAGGGGGACGTTCTGGAGCGCCGCAGCCCAGAGCACGAACTCGAGGAACGCCTCAGAAGCGAGCGCCCGAAGGCGCCCGCAGAGCTCGTGGCGGCCATCAACGCGGCCGACCCCGCCGGGCCGCGCCCCGCGCGGCGACTGCAGCCGAAGCCCGTACGCCGGCCGCGGCCGCTCGGCGGGCTCGCGCTCGCCGTCGCTCTCACCGTTGCGCTCGCGGCGGGGCTCTCGTTGGTCGGTGGTGTCTCCTTCGCCGCGAACGCGGCACGCGACGTTGCGCGCGTTGCGCGCACGGTCCTGGTCACACGTACGCGCCAGACGCCGATGATCATCGGCGCAATCAGCGCGGGCGGCGATCAGTATCGGCCCGGCTACGGGTTCGGCGATCCGAATCACAACCACGCGGGCCCTCCCGGTCTCCATGCGGCGCCGCCCGGAGAGAACGCGGCGCCGCCTCAGTCGACCCTCGCAAGCGACGGCAAGGCGATCTACGTCTTGGCCACTCTCAGCTGCGATGAGCAGGCGGCGCTCTATTTCAGCGTGCTCGACTCGGCGGGAACGCAGCTGCTGCTGACGCAGAGGGGATCGCGCATCGGCGGCAACGTCGCGGGCCCGCAGACGAAGACGATCCACTACGTCATGCTCGTGCCGCGAACGGTCCCGATTCGGCT
>DATKQO010000189.1:0-2471 GCA_035532715.1 Gaiellaceae bacterium
GTCCCGCGCGAAGAGCGCGCGATCAGCCGGAACCGCGGGATGATCAGCCGCTCGAAGAACACCTGCATGAGGAAGACCTTCTCTTCCAGCGTGTCCGCCTCGAGGAACATGTGGCCGAGCGCGTCGAGGTGCGGGTCGCGCTCCCCCTCCCCGCCGATCTGCGCGATCAGCTTCAACCAGGCCTCGGTGTGCCGCGCCTCGTCCTGGACCATCGTCGAGTAATAGAGCCTCGCCTCGGGGTCCGGCGCGGCGTTCAGGAGCTGCGCGGCCATCTCGACGGCGAGGACGTCCGCCTGCAGCTGCTGCATCACGACGGAGCGCCAGACGTCCTGGCGTCGCGCCCTGCGCTCCGGGGATCCCTTGCCCTCCGGAACCGGCGGGATGTCGCCCCAGGGCAGGTCGCGCACCATCCATTCCTGGTGCTTCGCGAGCGTGTAGAAGCGCAGGACGCCCGCGTAGGCGGCCCGGCCGTCGGCGGCTCCCTCCTCCTCCACGACGGGCTCGGCGCTCACGGGCGGGACCTTAGCGCGGCCGCACCTAGAATCCCCCGGTGATCGCGCTCGTCTTCAGCTACGAGGTCCGCGACGCCGAGGCGTTCGAGAGCGCCTACGGCGCCGACGGCGAATGGGCGCAGTTCTTCGCGCAGGGCGACGGCTACGTCGGCACCGAGATCCTCCGCGACGTCGAGCATCCGACCCGCTACCTCGTCGTCGACCGCTGGCGATCGGCCGAGGCGTACAACGCATTCTCGGCCGCCCACCGTGACGAGTACATACGGCGCGTCGACGACACCCGCTACCTCTACGAGCAGGAGCTGCGGTTCGGGACGTTCGAGAACGTGTGGCGCGCCGAGCCGCGATCCCGCCCCGGGGTTACGCCTGAAACGGGTGATTGAGCCTCGAGGCGCCGGCTGCCGATGATCGGCGCAAGGGTAGACCGACCTGCGGCTTCGGGAGGAGGCCGCATGCTCAAGAGGATCGCCGTGATCGGAGCGCTCATTCTGGCGCTCATGGTCGTCGTCAAGGACGGCCGCGTCCTACGGGACGTGGGCCTGACGGGTTCCTGCAGCGTCGCGCAGACGTACACGGACGGGACGCAGCTCGAAGCGTGCCGCGCCGGGAAGCTCGCCGGACGTCCGGATCTCTCGCGCGACAGCTGCCGGAACGTCGGCGTGACGGGCACGTACGACTACTGGCACTGTCCTGCGTCGCTCGGCGCCGGGCCGAACGGCGGCTAGTCAAGACGTGAACCGATCGCCGGGGCGCGGCGTAGGAGCAAGAGCGCCGCGCCCGGCGTTCCTTCGTGTCGCCCGCCGCCACGGAGACACCGTCGACGCCGGGCGCGGCGCCTGCGCCTTCAGCGGGCGAGGAGGCGGCCGAGCGCTTCGAGCAGCCGGTCGTTCGCCGCGGGGCGGTGCACGGTGATCCGGATGGCGCCGGGCGAAGAGCGGACAGGAAGGCCGGCGCGCAGCAGGCCGTCGGCGAGATCGGCGGCGCGCGCGTCCGGCACGAGCACGAAGTTCGTCCACGAGGGCAGCGGCTGGAGCCCGAGGGAGCGCAGGCCGGCCGCGAGCCGCTCGCGCTCGGCGATCGTCCCCGACACGTCCGGCGACCCCGCCTCGAGGCCCGCGAGGGCGAGCGCAGCCGAGAGCGTCGACACGGGCGCCGGCTCCTGGCGGGCGTTCAGCTCCGCCGCGGCGCCGGCGGCCGCGAGCGCGTACCCGACCCGGGCGGACGCGAGCCCGAACGCCTTCGAGAAGGTCCGCACGACGATCACGCCGTCGTCGAGCAGCGGCACCGCCGTCTCCCCTGCGTACTCGAAGTACGCCTCGTCGACGACGAGCGGCCGTGCCGCCGGCAGGTCGACGAGCGCGCCGGTCGGGTTGTGCGGCCGGCAGACGAACGTGAGCACCGGGTCGTCGTCGCCGACGTCGGCGCCCGCCACCCAGGCGGCGACGCGGTAGAGCGGGTACGACGGCTCGTACGCGACCGCGACCCGGTCGCCCGGGCCCGCGTACGCGCGGGCGCACAGCATGAGGAGGTCGTCCGCGCCCGCACCGAGCACGACCTGCTCCGGCTCGACCCCGTTGTACGCGGCGATCGCCGCGAGCAGCTCCGGAAAGCCGCCGTGCCGGTAGGCGTTGATCCGCTCGAGCGCGCTTGCGATCGCCGCGTGGCTCGCGCTCGCCGGTGGGTCCGGCGGCGTATTGCCGTCGAAGCGGAGCACGTCCTCCGGGCGGATCCCTGCGAGCGAGGCGATCTCCGCCGTCGAGAGGGCCCAGCCGTACGGGGTGAACTGCGGCGAGAGCGAACGCACGCCGCCAGCCTAAACCGGCTGCGCAATGCGCAGCCAAACACCGCCATTTGCCTCGCATTGCGTTAGTGCGATAATCGATCGCCGATGCGCCTCGACGAGCAGAAGACGTCCACGGCGAGCGTCCTCCAGGCGCGCGAGCGCTACGTCCCGCGCGG
>DATKQO010000190.1:0-10253 GCA_035532715.1 Gaiellaceae bacterium
TCCGCGCCGGCTGCCGCCGCCGGTGGCGCTCGCTCCGGCTCGGCCGCTTCTGCCGCTGGTTGCGCCCCCCCGCCATGGGGCCACGGTATCGGGCTGCCTAACTCGTCGGGCGCGCAAGCACCCGTAACGCGGCGTCGAGCGCCTCGTCCCGCGGCGTACGCGGATCGTCGACCGCATGGATCTGCGGCGTGACGCCGACGCTCGAGATGTCCTTGCCCGCCGGCGTGTAGTAGCGCGCGACCGTCAGCTCGAGCGCGGCTCCGTTGTCGAGCGGGTCGATCGACTGGACGAGCGCCTTGCCGAACGTGGGCTCACCGACGATCGTCGCCCGCTGGTTCTCCCCCAGCGCCGCCGCCACGATCTCCGCCGAGCTCGCGGTCAGGCGGTCGACGAGAACGACGAGCGGCAGGTGCGTGACCGCTCCCGGAAAGGCGCGGTAGACCCGGCGCGGGTGGTGGGCCCCGGTGAGCGAGACGACGACGCCGCGGTCGAGGAAGAGCGACGAGACCGCGATCGCCTGGTTGAAGAGCCCGCCCGGATTCTCGCGCAGGTCGAGCACGAACCCGTCGGCGCCCTCACGCGCGAGAAGGGCGATCTCGCGGCGGAGCACGACCGCCGCCCCGACCCTGAACGCGCTGAGCCGCAGCACGCCCCACCGCCCGCCCGCGTACGAGAGGAGCTTCGAGTCGACAACCGGAGCGCTGATCGTCGCGCGCCGGACGCGAAGATCGAGGCGGCGGCCGCCGCGCAAGAGCTCGAGTCGGACGCTCGTCCCCGGCGGCCCGAGGATCCGGCCGAACGCCGCCGGAAGGCCGAGCGTACGCGTCGGCGTCCCGCCGATACGCACGATCGTGTCGCCCGGCTCGATCCCGGCCCGCTCGGCCGGGCCGGGCTGCAGCGACACGACGACGAGGCCTCTGCGAGAGGGAAGGACGCTCACACCGATGCCGGAATACCGCGACGCCGTCGACTGGCGAAGCAGGCGGTAGTCGGTCGGCCCGAGGTACGCGGTGTACGGGTCGCGGAGCGCGCCCAGGATTGCGTCGACCGAGCGGAGCTGGAGCACCGAGCTCGGTACGGGCCGGTAGTAGCGCTGCGCCAGGGCCTCGCGCACCTGGTCGACGACGCTCGGGATGGCGACGGGCGCCGTGGCGCGGTTGCCCTGCGAGAGCCGGTATCCGAGCGCGAAGGGCCCGGCGAGCACGAGCGCCAGACCGAGCAGGACGAGAGGACGCCGCATGTGGACCGCGCGAGCATAGACCGCACGGGCGCCGTCGGCCAGGCCGGATGCCTAGACCTGGAGGAAGCGGCGCAGCGTAAGCCCGGAGCCGGCGGCGCCGAGCAGCAGGCCCGCACCCATCAACGCGAGCGCGTTGAGCGTGAACGGCAGCGCGTGCACGCCTGTGCCGCCGCCGATATGCGGCAGGATCGAGGGCAGCGCGACTTCCTTGCCGACGATGAGCAGCACGACCGCGAGGATCGAGCCGCCGAGGCCGCAGAGCAGCCCTTCGAGCATGAACGGGCCGCGGATGAACCAGTTGGTCGCCCCGACGAGCTTCATCACCTCGATCTCACGGCGCCGCGCGAAGATCGACAGGCGGATCGTGTTCGCGATCAGCAGCGTCGAGGCGGTCACGAGCAGGACCACCGCGACGAGGAACACGATCCAGATCACCTCGGCGATCGTCAGCACCCGGTGCGCCGTCTTGTTGCCCCAGTTCACGTCGTCGACGCCGGCCCAGTGCGCCGCCAGGATCTCCTTCCCGAGCTGCGGCGTGTACTCCGCCTTCTTCGGCGTAACGTTCCACGTGTCCGGCAGCGGGTTCGAGGGGAGCGGCGTCGCATAGAGCGCCGGGTACTTCTTCGCCATCGTCTTCTGCGCCTGCTCCTTCGAGATGAAGACGACGGTCTTGACGCGCGGGTCCTTGACGAGCTTCTGCCGCACGGCCCACTCCTGCGACTGCGTCGCGTCCGACGCGAAGAAGACCTTCACCTGCAGCTCGCCCTTCACGTGATTGCTCCACGAGAGCACCCACGTGCCGAGCGCGATGAAGAGGCCGAGCAGGAACATGCCGATCAGGACGGTCATCGTCGCCGCGAACGTCGTCGAGATGTTCTGGCTGATCGAGGACCATGCCTCGGAGAAGAGCAGGCGTGCGCGGCTCATTCCGATGCGTACCCGCCGCGGCGCTCGTCGCGCGCGAGGCGCCCTTCCTCGAGCGCGATCACGCGCTTGCGCATCTTGTCGACCATCTCGCGGTCGTGGGTGACCATGAGGATCGTCGTGCCGGCACGGTTGATGCGATAGAGCAGCTGCATGATCCCGACCGACGTGTCGGGGTCGAGGTTCCCGGTCGGCTCGTCGCAGACGAGAAGCGGCGGATGGTTGACGACGGCGCGCGCGATCGACACGCGCTGCTGCTCGCCGCCCGAGAGCTCATCGGGCATCGAGCCCATCTTGTGCGCGAGCCCGACCATGTTCAGCACCTCGGGAACCTTGCGGCGGATCGACGCGCGGCTCTCTCCCTGCACCTTGAGCGCGTACGCGACGTTGTCCGCGGCGGTGCGGCTCGGCAGCAGCTTGAAGTCCTGGAAGACGCAGCCGACGTTGCGGCGCAGGAGCGGCACCTTGCTGTGCTTGAGGCGCGTCAGGTCGCGGCCGCCGACGACGATCCTCCCGTTCGTCGGGTCGATCTCCTTCAGAAGCAGCTTGACCAGGGTCGACTTGCCCGAGCCGGATGCACCGACGATAAACACGAACTCGCCCTTCTCGATCACGAACGACACGTCCTTCAGCGCGGCGACGTCGGGCTCGTAGACCTTCGTCACGCTCTCGAAGACGATCATCGCCCCCGCCGACCCTGGCGCAGGCGGTACGGACGTGAGCGGGCGGTCTTCGACCGCTGGCTGAGGCTCTGTCTGGAGGTCTGTCACGATCCGGTAACCGGGGCCGAGCATCGGCGGGCTCCGTACCCGCGCCGGTCAGATGGAGAGGACAAGTCTAGCTGACCCTTCGGCGCCCTAGCCTCCGTTTCCTGCCGCGTGCAGGAGATATGCCCGGATGAAACCGTCGAGGTCGCCGTCGAGGACGCCCTGCGCGTTTCCCATCTCGAAGTCGGTGCGGTGGTCCTTGACGAGCTGGTAGGGGTGGAGGACATAGCTGCGCACGGCGTTGCCGCCGAAGCCCATGTTGACGCCGCCGCGCTCCTTCGCGAGCTCGGCCTCGCGCTCCTCCTCGGCCTTCTCGGCGAGACGCGAGCGGAGGATCTTCAGCGCGGTCTCCTTGTTGGCCGTCTGGCTGCGCTCGTTCTGGACCGAGACGACGATGTTCGACGGAAGGTGCGTGATGCGAACGGCGGAGTCGGTCTTGTTGACGTGCTGGCCACCGGCGCCCGACGAGCGGAACGTATCGATGCGGATGTCGTCGTCGTCGATCTCGATCGCCGCCGTGTCCTCGAGCAGCGGCGCGACAATCACCTGCGCGAAGCTCGTGTGCCTGCGATGCGCCGAGTCGAACGGGCTCTGGCGCACGAGGCGGTGCTTGCCCCGCTCGGCCTTCATGATTCCGTACGCGTTGTCGCCCGCGACCGTGAAGGTCGCCGACTTGATGCCGTACTCCTCTCCCGGGCTCGTGTCGAGCATCTCGGTCTTGAAGCCGCGGTCGGCGGCCCAACGCAGGTACATGCGCAGCAGGATCTCGGCCCAGTCCTGCGCGTCGGTGCCGCCCGCGTCGGACTGGATCGTGACGACCGCGTCGCCTCCGTCGTACTCGCCGCCGAAGAGGGCGTCCTCCTGAAGCCGCTCGAGCTCCCCGCGCAGCGGCACGATCGATCTTGCGACCTCGTCGGCGAGGCTCTCGTCCATCTCCAGCAGCTCACGCGCGTCGTCGTACTCACGGGTCAAGCGCTCGTAGCGTTCCAGCCGCTTGGCGAGCCGCGCGTGCTCGGCCGAGACCTTCGCAGCGTGCTCCGGCTCGTCCCAGAAACCGGGCTGCCCGAGCTCGTGCTCGAGCTCGGCGATCCGCGTCGTCAGCGAAGCGGGGTCAAAGGTAACCACGGACCCAGTCGAGCTGGGCCCCAATCTCCTTCAGCTGATCTTCGAGTGAAAGCTCTGGTTGATCCGCCATCGCGAGGCAGATGGTACCGGCGAGGCTCGATTCCTCGCGGGGTCGCGCCGGTACGCGGCGCAGGCGGCGGTCAGGCGCCGTGGCACTTCTTGAACTTCTTACCGCTCCCGCACCAGCACGGATCGTTGCGGCCGATCTTCTCGGTCGGCGAGGCGACGACGGTCTGGAGGCCGACGGGCGCCACCTCGACTCCCCCGGCCTGCGCGATCGCCTGCGCCCCGGCGGTCGTCTCGTGCTCGTAGCGGAGATCGCCGCCGTTCTGCCGGCGCTGCTGCTGCACGAGCTCCTCGGCGTCGACGGGTGCGAGCTCGGCGTGGAAGAGGTGCAACACCACCTCGCCGCGGATCGCGCGCCCGAGCTCGGTGAACATGCGCTCGCCTTCGGAGGTGTACTCGACGAGCGGATCCTTCTGCGCCATCGACCGGAGGTGCACGCCCTCGCGCAGGTAGTCCATGTTCTCGAGGTGCTCGCGCCAGCGGACGTCGACGACCTGGAGGATCACGAAGCGCTCGAGCTCGCGCATCAACGGCGTGTCGTCTTCGGTGGCGCCGAACTGCTCCTCTTTCGCGTCGTACGTGTCGCGCGCGTCGGTCTGGAACTCCTCGACGAGCGTGTCGCGTGAGATCTCCTCGCCGAGATCCTCGCGCAGCTCCTGGGCGCTGATCTCGGAGCCGTACAGCTGCGCCATCGCGTTCGTCAGGGCCTCGAGGTCCCACTCTTCCGAGTACGCCCCCTCGGTGAACTGGGCGACCGTGTCCTCGACGATCTCGTCGATCCACAGCTTCACCTGCTCCGACATGTCGTCGCCGTCGAGCACCTGGCGGCGCTGCTCGTAGATGCGGCCGCGGTGCCGGTTGAGCACGTCGTCGTACTTGAGGACGTTCTTGCGCATGACGAAGTTCTGCTCCTCGACCTTCTTCTGCGCACCTTCGATCTGGCGGCTGAGGATCTTCGCCTCCATCGGCTGGTCGTCCGGGATCTTGAAGCGCTCCATGATCCCCTTGATCCGGTCGCCCGCGAACAGGCGCACGAGGTCGTCCTCGCCCGAGAGGTAGAAACGCGTCTCGCCGGGGTCGCCCTGGCGGCCCGAGCGGCCGCGCAGCTGGTTGTCGATCCGGCGCGACTCGTGCCGCTCGGTGCCGACGACGTAGAGGCCGCCGACCTCGCGCACGCCCTCGCCGAGCTTGATGTCGACGCCGCGGCCCGCCATGTTCGTCGCGATCGTGACGGCCCCCGGCTGGCCCGCGTCCGTGATGATCTCGGCCTCGCGCGCGTGCTCCTTCGCGTTCAGCACGTTGTGCCTGATGCCCTGCCGCGTCAGGAGCTGCGAGAGATACTCCGACGTCTCCACGGCGATCGTGCCGACGAGCACCGGCTGCCCCTTCTCCGCGCGCTCCTTGATGTCGCGCGCGACGGCGGAGAACTTACCCTCCTTCGTCTTGAAGACGAGATCCTGCTTGTCGAGGCGCGCGACCGACACGTTCGTCGGGATCTCGACGACGTTGAGGTTGTAGATCTCGACGAACTCCTTCTCCTCCGTCTTCGCGGTGCCGGTCATGCCGCCGAGCTTCTCGTAGAGGCGGAAGTAGTTCTGGAGCGTGATCGTCGCCATCGTCAGGTGCTCTTCCTGGATGCGGACGCCCTCCTTCGCCTCGATCGCCTGGTGCAGGCCCTCGCTCCAGCGGCGGCCTTCCATGACGCGGCCCGTGAACTCGTCGACGATCTTCACCTCGTCGTCCTGGATCACGTAGTCGACGTCGCGCTGGTAGAGGGATTGGGCCTTGAGCGCCTGGTGCAGGTGGTTCACGAGCTGCGAGCTCTGCGGCGCGTAGAGATTCTCAATCCGCAGCGCACGCTCGACCTTCTTCACGCCCTGCTCGGTGACGGCGACCGTCTTGTGCTTCTCGTCGTACTCGTAGTCGGCGCCGGCGGCCTCCGCGGCGCCTTTCGGATCGCCCGGGTGCGACTCGTGCGGCACGAGCTGCGGGGCGACGCGCGCGAAATCGTAGTAGAGCTGCGCGGCGGTCTCGGGCTCGCCCGAGATGATCAGCGGCGTGCGTGCCTCGTCGACGAGGATCGAGTCGACCTCGTCCACGATCGCGTACGAGTGGCCGCGCTGCACGATGCCGTCGAGCGAGACCGACATGTTGTCGCGCAGGTAGTCGAAACCGAACTCCGAGTTCGTCCCGTACGTGACGTCGGCCTGGTAGGCGTCGCGCCGCGGCTGGAACGGCATCATGTTCTCGATGTAGGCAGTGCGCATGCCGAGCGCGTTGAAGACCGGCTCGGTCCACGCCTGGTCGCGCTGGGCGAGGTAGTCGTTCGTCGTCACGAGGTGCACGCCCTTGCCGGCGAGCGCGTTGAGGTACATCGCCTGCGTCGCGACGAACGTCTTTCCTTCGCCGGTCTTCATCTCGGCGATGTCGCCCTCGTGCAGGACGATGCCGCCCATCAGCTGCACGTCGAAGAGCCTGACGCCCATCGTGCGCTTGAACGCCTCGCGCACGGCGGCGAACGCCTCGAAGAGGAGATCGTCGAGGCTCTCCTCCTTGGCGACCCGCTCCCGGAACTCGACGGTCTTCGCCGCGAGCTCGGCGGCGGAGAGCTGCTCGAACTCCGGCTCGAGCGTGCCGATGAACGCCGCCTGCTCGGCGAGCCGCTTGAGGCGCCGGCCTTCGCCGACGCGGAGCACCTTCTCGAAAGAGCCGAGCTGCTGAGCCATCTACGGACAGGGTACCGCCGACTACAGCGGCGACGCCCTGACCTCCCAGAGGCTGCCGTCGAGACGCTCGGCCTGCACGACGTAGTCCGCTCCCTCGGCCGCCTCGCCCGCCTGCTCGAGCGCGAGAATCCGCCCGCTCCACGGCTCGCCGTCGACGCGGAGGTCGATCTCGCCGCCCTGCGACGCGAGCTCGATCTCGTCGCCGTCGTCGAAGTCGAGCTCGAGGACGTCGATCCGGCGCGCGGCCACCGACCAGAGATCCTCTCCGCTGCGGCGGGCGAGGACGCGATAGGGCGCGTGCACATGCCGCTCGACCTCGTCGGCGAGCGGCGACAGGTCCGCGTCGCCCTGCTCGGTGTCGACGATCAGGTCGCCGGCGGGCAGGGTCGCGAACTCGACGGCGTCGCCCGGAATGCCGGCTGCGCGGGTCGTGAACACCGCGTCGTACTCACCCGGCCGCGCCAGGGCCCGGCGCCAGATGCCGAGGACGTCGTCGGCCGGATACGGGTCGACGGGCGCCGCCTCCATCTCCTGCTCGTGCGCGTCGCCGAGCCCTGCCTCGCGCAGCATCTGCTCGTTCAGCGTCTCGTCGTCTCGGCGGCGGAAGATCCCCATGCTAGAGCGCCGCGGCGCGCACTTCCCAGAGATCTCCGTCGAGGCGTTCGGCGTGCACTGTGTATTCCGTTCCCGCGTGCGCGCCGCGTTCCTCCAACGCCGGGATGGACCCGAAGATGCGGGCGTCGTCCACGGCGACCGTCGTGCCGTCGGCGGTGTGCGTGAGATCGATCGTGTCGCCGGCCGGCGAGTCCGGGATCTCGAGCACCTCGATCCGTCGCGCCTGCACCGCCCAGAGGCTCGGTCCCTGGCGCGCGCCGCGGGCGCGGTACGGCAGCGAGAGCTCCTGCTCGACGGCGGCGGCGAGCGGCTCGAGCGAGTCTTCGGGGCCTTCCTCGACGAGCAGCGCGCCGTCCGGCAGCGCGACGAAGCGCACGCCGTCGCCCTCGATGCCGGGTGCGTCGGCGGTGAGCGTCACATCCCATTCGCGCGGGCGCTGGATGCCGTGGATCCCGATCTCCTGCCAGCCCGAGCGCGGATCGACCGCGGCGGGAGCGCCGAGGCCTCCCTCCCGGGCCAAGCGCTCGTGGAGCGGCTCGCGCCGCCGGAAGAGGCTCACTCCGCTGAAGGCGTGTCGCCGTCTTGATGCTTGTCCGCGCTCCGGCGCTTCGCGGCTTTCTTGTCGCGCTCTTCGCGCACCTGGCGCAACAGCTTCTCTGTCAGCTCGTCGATCGACGTCTTCATGTCATGCGTCGCCTCGCGCGCGCGGAGCGTGTGGCCCTTCATCCAGATCGTCGCCTCCGCCACCTGGTTCTCGGCGACGGACGGATTCTTCTCGACCGCGAGCTCGATCTCGACGCGTGTCAGGTCGTGCACCTGCCGGTCGAGCTTCGCGAGCTTGCGTTCCGCGTAGCTCCGGATCGAGTCGCTCACCTCGAGGTTCTTGCCCTTGACGTGAAGCTGCATCTCGCCTCCTCTCGTCCGCTAGGTCGGCCGTTGCGCTCGTTCTAACCCTACTCGCGAATTCCGAATCGCGCGGGCGAACGTCACGACGCCGACGGACTGCGCTCCGGCAGCCCGCAGCGCGGAGGCGGCGGCGTGGACGGTCGCGCCGCTCGTGTACACGTCGTCCACGAGGAGCACCGCTCCCGTCACGGGCGCGACCGCCCGGAACGCGCCCGCGACGTTCCGCCGCCGCTCGACGAGCGTGAGCCCGCGCTGGCGCCGTGAGGGGCCCGCCCGCGCAAGCAGCGACGCGCCGGGAAGCTGCCAGCGTGCGGCGAGCGCGGCCGCGAGCCGCTCGGCCGGGTGGTAGCCGCGCTCGAGCCGCCTGTTCCCGTCGGCGGGGACGAACGTGACGACCGTCACGTCGGGGCGCAGGAGACACTCGGCGACGATCGCGGCCGCGTCGTCGCCGAGTCGCCGCAGGCCGCGCTCCTTCCAGCCGGCGACGAGCCGCCGCACCGCGTCGTCGTAGGCGACGGCCGAGCGCGCCGACGCGAACGCGAGCCGCCGTCCCGCGCACTCCCGGCAGCGGCGCACGGGCCAGGCCGTCGGCGCGCCGCAGCGCGCGCACAGCGGCGGCTCGAGCACGGGCAACCTGTCGCGGCAGCGCGTGCAGAGCTGCGCCCCCGCCGCCCCGCAGACGAGACAACGCTGCGGCAGAAGCAGGTCGAGCACGCCACGACGCTAGCGACGCGAGTGTGACGTGAACTTCGCGGGTTCTACGCGCCGGAGAGCGCTTCTGCGTTGGCACGCATCGCGTCGAGCTCGGCGAACGCCTCGCGCCACGTGTCGGTCGAGCGCAGATCGAGTCCGAAGGGCGCGACGAGGTCGGCGGGCGAGGCTGACCCGCCCGCGGCGAGCAGGTCGAGGTACTTCGGCGCGAACGCCTCAGGATCCTCGCGGTAGCGACGGTAGAGCAGCAAGGCGACGAGTTGCGCGAACGAGTAGGCGTAGGTGTAGAAGCGAACGTGGATGAAGTGCGGGACGTAGGACCACCCGTACGCGTACCCCTCCGGGAGCGTCAGGGAGTCGCCGTAGTACTTCACGTTCTCCTCCAGCCAAAGCTCGTTCAGCCGCTCGACGCCGAGCGACAGCCCCTCCATGCGCACCGCGTACGCGCGCTGCTCGAAGCGGGCGAGCACGGTCTGGCGGTAGATCGCGGCGAACGAATTCTCGAGCCGGTCCGCGGCGAGCGAGGCGCGCGTCCCCGGGTCGGACTCGTTCCCGAGCAGATAGTCGTCCGCGAGCGCCTGCGCGAAAGTCGAGGGCACCTCGGCCATCGGGATGCCGCAGCGGTGCGACCGCCAGCTCTGCTTCTCGAGCGCGAGCACGTTGTGGGTCGCGTGGCCGAACTCGTGCGCGAGCGTGCTGACGTCGCGCACGCGCTCCATGAAGTTCATGAGCACGTACGGGAGGATGTCCTTCGACACGGCGCTGCAGTACGCGCCGGCAGCCTTGCCCGGGCGCGGGCCGACGTCGACGTGCCCTGCGTCGAGGCACCCTTTGAAGATCTCCGAGAGCCGCGGCGAGAAGCGCCCGAACGCCGTCTCGACCACCTCGACCGCCTCCGGCCACGAGAACGCGCGCGCCTCGCCGATCGGTGCGTACTGGTCGGCCAGCTCGAGCCGGTCGAGACCGAGCAGGCGCGCCTTGGCTCCGAACCACCTTCGGCCGATCCCGTGGGCCTCCTCGGTGGCCGTCATCATCGCCTCGACGATCTCGTCGTCGAGCTCGTTGCCCATGTTCGTGGGTTGCATCGGGTTCTCGAAGCCGCGCAGGCGATCCACCGCGAGACGGTCGCCGACGAGCGCGTCGTAGCAGGCGGCGAGCACGTCGGCGCGCGGC
>DATKQO010000191.1:0-4325 GCA_035532715.1 Gaiellaceae bacterium
GCCGCACTACACGGGCGCCCAGTGGAACGTCGGCGTCCCGGTCGCGCGCAGCGACCTTCAACCCGGCGACCTCGTCTTCTTCGACGGGCTCGGCCACGTCGGTCTCTACATCGGGGGCGACGAGTTCATCCACGCGCCCCATACCGGCACGGTCGTCCAGATCTCCAGCCTGTCCGGCTGGTACGCCGACACGTACGTCGGCGCGCGGCGCATCATCGGCTAGTACCGGCCGTAACGCCAGGGCCGCGCCGAACTTACGGCCGGGTGTATTCGTTGTCGGCCGCGCGGCGGAGCGAGAGCCAGAGCACCGCGGCGACGGCGACCGGCATGAACCACCATGCAGCGATGCCTTCGGCCGCGATTGCGGCCGTGATGCCGATCGCAAGCGCGATGCCCGCTGCGGCGCGCCAGTCGTCGCCGACGACGAAGTCCCACCAGAAGTGACCGAACTGCGCGAGCCGTCTCATGCGGCGCTGAACGAGAGGCGCCGGCGGCGCAGGAGCGTCACGGCGCCGAAGGAGAGAAGGAGCACGAACGCGACGATCGCAGGGAGGGCCGCGTCCGAGCCGGGCCAGTGGGCGCCGGCGCCCTCGGTCGACCAGAAGATCCCGAAGGTCGTGAGCATCGTGCCGACGGCGAACTTCATCGTGTTCTCCGGCACGCGCGCAAGCGGCGCGCGGACGGCCACGCCGACGACCGCGACGAGCACGAGTGCAGCGCCGGCTCCGAGCGCCGCGAGATCGATGCGTCCCTGGGCGCTTCCGAACGTGATCACGATGAACGCAACCTCGAGGCCTTCGAGCAGGACGCCCTTGAACGCGAGCGTGAAGCCGTACCAGTCGAGCCCCGCGCGCTCCTCCTTCCCGGCTGCCCGTGCCTCGGCGAGCTCCTGCGCGAAGATCGCCTCCTCGTCGTGCAGTGCCTTGAAGCCGCTCGCGCGCAGGATCGCCTTGCGGAGCCACTGAAGGCCGAACGCGAGCAACAGCGCGCCGACGACGAGCCGGAGCGCCGAGATCGGGATCCGCGTCAGCGCGGGGCCGAGCGCTGCGACGATCACCGTGAGCGCGAGCGTCGCGGCCCCGAGGCCGGCGAGCGCCGAACGCCAGCCCCGCGACACGCCCGCGGCGAGCACGATCGTCAGCGCCTCGACGAACTCGACGGCGCTCGCGAGGAATGCGGACGCGATGAGGAAGCCCGCGGTCACGCGCGGTACAGCTCGTCGATCTCGTGGGAGAAGTGTTCGTACACGATCTTGCGCCGCAACTTGAGCGTTGGCGTGACCTCGCCGTTCTCCTGCGTGAAGTCGCGGGGCAGGATGGCGAAGCGCTTGATCTGCTCGACGCGCACGCGATCGCGGTTCACGCCGTCGACGATCTCCTGCACGAGCACCTCTGCGGCGCGTCCCGATGCGTCGATCTCGGCCCGGTCGAGCGTGATCAGGGCGGTGATGTACGGGCGCCGGTCGCCGACGACGATCGCCTGAGACACGTAGCGCGACGCCTTCAGCGCATTCTCGAGGTTCTGCGGCGCGACGTTCTTGCCGCCGGCGGTGATGATCAGATCCTTCTTGCGGTCGGTGATCTTCAGGAAGCCGTCGGCGTCGATCTCACCGACGTCGCCGGTGCGGAAGAATCCGTCCTCGGTGAACGCCACGGCGGTCGCCTCGGGATCCTTGTAGTAGCCGGCGAACACCGTCTCGCTGCGGGTGAGGATCTCACCGTCCTCGTCGAGTCGTACCTCGCAGCCCTCGACGGCGCGGCCGACGGTGCCGAAGCGGTAGTCCTCGGGATCGTTGACGCTGAGCGAGCTGCCCGTCTCGGTGAGGCCGTAGCCCTCGATCACGAGCAGCCCGAGCGAGTGGAAGAACTCGAGCACATCGAGACCGAGCGGAGCCGCGCCGGAGATGCCGAGGCGGAGCCGGCCGCCGAGTCGCTCCTTCACCTTCGCGAACACGAGCCGGTCGGCGAGGATCTCCTGGAGGCGCAGCAGCGGCGCCACGCGCCGGCCTGCGCGGCGAAGCCGGCTCGCCCGCGCTCCGACGCCGAGTGCCCAGTGCCCGATTGCGCGCTTCGCGCCGCCGGAGCGGTCGATCTGGTCGAGCACGCCGGTGTGGATCTTCTCGTAGATGCGCGGGACGGCAGGCAGCACCGTCGGGTGGACCGCAGCCATGGCCTCGCCGACGCGCGTCGCCTCCGCACAGAAGGCCACGGTCGTGCCGCGGTACGCGGCCGCCTGGTGCGCGAGCCGCCCGAACGTGTGCGCAAGCGGCAGGAAGAGGAGGACGAGGTCGCTCGGGCCCTGGAGGTTCGACTCCATGCGGGTCGCCGCCGTGACGAGGTTCTTGTGCGTGAGCATGCACGCCTTCGGCGGCCCCGTCGTGCCCGACGTGTAGATCAGCGTGCCGAGGTCGTCCTCCTGGACGCCGCGCTCGGCCGCGTCGAGCGCACCGGGGTGCTCGGTCGCGTACGCGCGGCCTTCCTCCTCGAGCGCCGGCAGCTCGTCGAAGCGCACGATCTCGCGTAGCGCCGGCGTCTCGTCGTGCACCGACGCGAGCTTTGCGCGCTGCTCTTCGTTCTCGGCGAACGCGAGCACCGACTCGGAGTGGCCGAGGATGTACGCACACTCCTTCGCCGTGCTCGTCGGGTAGATGCCGACGACGACCGCTCCGATCCGCATCGCCGCCCAGTCGAGCAGCACCCACTCGAGGCGCGTGCGCGCGATCACCGCGACGGCGTCGCCGTGCCCGGCGCCGCGGGCGAGGAGCCCGTTCGCGAGCGCGTCGACCCGCCCGGACGCCTCCTGCCAGGAGACCTCGCGCCAGCCGTCCCCGACCTCCTCGAGGTAGGCGGGGGTGCTCGCGCGCCGGCCGAGCACGGAACGCCAGAGGGCCGGGCCCGTCCGTGCCGGGAGCGGCGAGTCGGCCGCCGGAGCGGAGAGAGACGCCGTCGTCACGCATGCATCGTATTTGAGGGAAGGGGAAGTGGGGTGGGAGGCGAAACTCGCTGGTCCCTCTACTATTCCCTGTGCAAATGCGGACAATCTGGAACGGATCCATCAGCTTCGGCCTCGTCAACATTCCGATCGGGCTCGCGCTCGCGACCCAGCGGAACGACGTGGCCTTCCGGACGTTGCACCGGGAGTGCGGGACGCCGATCAAGCAGAAGCGGTGGTGCCCCTTCCACGAGCGTGATGTCGAGCCCGACGAGCTCGTGAAGGGATGGGAGGTCGCGAAGGGCGAGTTCGTGATCGTCGAGGAGTCGGACCTCGAGGCTGTCGCTCTCCAGCGCTCGCAGTCGATCGAGATCCTGCGCTTCGTCAAGCTCGCCGATGTCGATCCCGTCTTCTTCGACCGGACGTACTACCTCTCGCCCGCCACGGCGGACGCGGCGCGCCGCCCGTACGTCCTCCTGCTCCGCGCGATGCAGGAGACGGGCATGGCCGCGGTCGGCAAGTTCGTGCTCTGGGGCAAGGAGAACCTCTGCCTCGTCCGCGCGCAGGGTGAGGCGCTCGCGCTCGAGACGCTCTTCTTCCACGACGACGTCCGCGCGAAGGACGAGATCGAGGAGGCGGTCGAGGCGACGGAGGTGCGCGAGCAGGAGTTGGCGCTCGCCGGACAGGTGATCGAGAGCCTCGCCGGGGAATGGAATCCGGCGGACTTCGAGAACGAGTACCGCCGCGACCTGAAGGCGATGCTCGAGCGGAAGCTCGCGGGCGAGACGCTCGTGCGGCCGGAGCCGCAGCCCGAGACGCCGGTGATCGATCTGATGGAGGCGCTGCGTCGCAGCGTCGCCGAGGTGCAGGAGCGCAAGAGCGGCAACTCGGCCGCGAAGGCCTCCAAGAAGACGAAAGCCACCCCGTCGGAGGATGGCTCTCGCTCACGTCGCGCTCCGGCGCGTAAGAGCGCCTGAGGTTCCCGGGCCTCGGCCCTGGCTAGTGGTGCTGCGGCAGCGCGCCGAGCGCCTGGAGCTGGACCTGGAAGAGGTACTTGTCGATCTTCCCCTGGTAGATCGGGACCCCTTCCTGCATGCAGACGCGGATCACCTCCTGTTGTTCGATGCCGAGCTCCTTCGACAGCTCCTCGGGCGTGAGGTGATTCCCCATGCGGCTCCTTCCTTCGGGTATGGAAAAGCCCGCCGGCGCCGAGCGCTCAGACGGGCTGATCCTGACCCTCGCTTGTCGTTCCGACGGGCATCATTCGACCCGTCCCGTCAAAGCACTCATCACCGAGAGAATATGCCCTCGTGACGACGGAGTCCAAACTCGAGCTCCCGGGCTTCGAGGAGCGCGAGCTCCGGTACGAGACGACGCCGATCCGGTACCTCGTG
>DATKQO010000192.1:0-5401 GCA_035532715.1 Gaiellaceae bacterium
TCGGCGACACGACGCATGACCTGAACAATGCGCTCCTCGCGATCAGGGGCTACACGTCGATCCTCCGCGAGACGCTCCAGTCGCCGCAACAGCTCGCCGACGCCGACGAGATCTCGAGCGCCGCCGACCGCGCGACGAAGCTCACACGCCGGCTCTCCGAGCTCGGGCGGCAAGAGCGCAAGGCCGCCGGCACCGCGACTGGAAGCAGGTGGGCGTGACGGTCACGAGCCGAGCCCTCCCCGATCGCGCCGGCACGACGTGCGTCGTCGCCGACGACCATCCGCCGATCCTCGACAGCGTGACGCGCTATCTCACGGGCGCCGGCTTCCAGGTGCTCGGCACCGCTTCGGATGGTGCCAGGGCGCTCGCCGCGGTCGACCTTCTTCGCCCGGTCGTGTGCATCGCCGACGTGCGGATGCCGAAGATCGACGGCCTCGAGCTCTCACGCGAGCTCGCGAAGCTCGCACCGGACACGGCCGTGCTGCTCTACTCGGGCGTCTCCGACCGGGGTCTCGTCTCCGACGCGCTCGACGCGGGCGCTCGCGGCTTCGCCCTGAAGGACGCTCCGCTGGACGACCTCGGGCGCGCGATCGACACGGTCGCCTCGGGCAGCATCTACATCGACCCGGTGCTCGCCGCCGCACTCGCATCGAGCCGGAGCGCCGGCACGCAGAAGGCCCTCTCCGAGCGCGAGCGCGAAGTGCTGCGCCTGCTCTCCGAGGGCAGCTCGTACGCGGAGATCGGCTCGACGCTCTTCCTCTCGCCCGACACGATTCGCGCGCACGCACAACATGCGATGACGAAGCTCGGTGCGCGG
Source organism: Gaiellaceae bacterium (assembly GCA_035532715.1). Taxonomy (GTDB): domain Bacteria; phylum Actinomycetota; class Thermoleophilia; order Gaiellales; family Gaiellaceae; genus Palsa-739. The sequence continues at coordinate 818 of DATKQO010000192.1, forward strand.
ACGCGCACGCAGGCGGTCGCCGTCGCGCTTCGCGACGGCCTCGTCGGCTAGGGACGCTGCGGCGCCGGAGCCGGGACGAATGCCTCCCTGACTACACGCAGGACCTTCTCCCGCGTGCCCTCCAGTACCGGCTGCAAGCCGCCGAGATCGAGCCGTGCAAGCTCGACGCGGCCGTCCACCCGGAGCGTCCGGAAGCCGAAGTCCGAGAGGAAGGCTCGCGGAAAGATCGTCTTGTGCAGGAACCGCTCGTCCGCCGCCGTCCCCTCGCTGTAGCGGTACGCGAACGCTTCGAGCGCACGGGCGCCGCGGTCGCGGGCCTCGCCGATCGCGGTGAGGAACAGCGACTGCATGACCCACGGCTTCGACGCATCCGTCAGGTACGCGCACGTGACGAGCACCGCGTCGTCGCTCGGCGGTCCCGCCGGAAGCTCGGCCGCGCGTGGGAACAGGCCGGATGGGCCGTACTGCATCGAGCCGAGCACGCGCCCGTCGTCGTCGTAGTACACCGTCCCCCACGCACCCCATTCCTCCTCGGTGCCGAGGATCCACTTGCGCTTGTCGGCCCGTCGGCCGGTGCGGGACTGCCACCAGACGCACTCGTGGCACACGGCCGGCGCCGTCGGCAACGTCGCGCCGGTGAGGCCCGCGATGCGCGTCATGTCCTCGGCCCGATCTCGTCGACGATCACGTCGACCGACGCCGGCTCCACGTCCGCCATCCGCAGGAGATACTCGCGCACACGCGCCTGCACGTCGCGGCCGACCTCCGGGATCGACGCGCCCCAGTCGAGCGTGAGATGCAGCTCGACGCGCACGGCTCCGTCCTCGTCCGCCACGCGAACGCCGCGGCGGCCGGGCAGCGGGCTCGCCGTCACGCCGCGCACGCCGACGACCTCCTGCGCCGCGTCGGCCGCGTAGCGTGCGAGGATGTCGGCCGAGATCGAGGCCTGGCCCATCTACACCGAACGTAGCACCAGCTCGGTCGCCTCGGGTCTCGCCGCGAACCGGAACGGCACGAAGGTCGTGCCGAGGCCCGGCGACACGTGCATCGTCCCGGCGTCGCTCCGGTACACGCCGCGCTGGTAGCGGGCGGACAGGTGCGCGAGGCGAATCTTGCCGCCGGGATACGGCACTGCGATCTGCCCGTCGTGCATGTGGCCGGCGAGCACCAGATCGAAGCGGTCGGGCTCGAGCCGGTCGAACACTCGCGGATAGTGGCAGAGCAGGATCCGGAGATCCGCGTCGCGCGCGAGTGAGCTCGGGTCGAGCTTCTGCTTGCCGCGAACGATCAGCCGCGGATGCGTGCCGGCGATCCAGATGCTGCGGCCGCGCAGCTCGACGCGCACGCCGTCGTCGCGCAGCAGCGTCGCCGGCTCGAGCTCGCGCAGGTTCGACGCACGGGCTTGCGGGTCACGGGAGATCGCCACGTCGTGGTTCCCGAGCACCGCGAACGCAGGCAGCGGCAGCCGTCCGACGAGGCCGCGCAGCCGCTCCTCCCCGCGCGGATGCGTCAGGAGATCGCCGGTGATCGCGACGAGATCCGGCCGTCGCTCGGCCGTCCACTCGACCGCGCGCTCGACCGCGTGCACGCCGCGCGAGCGGACGCCGAGATGGAAGTCGGACAGATGCGCGATGCGCAGTCCATCGAGCTCCCGCGGCAGGCCGGGCAGCTCCAGCTCGAGCTCGCGCAGCCGCACCCATCCGGCCTCGAACCAGCCCCAGCCGAGCCCGGCCGCCGCAACCCCGCCGAGAACGACCCCGGCGCGGCGCCCGAAGGCTGCCGCGCCGGAGTCCACCCCTGCACTCATACGACGCCGCACCGGCGGCAAACTTGCGCGCCGCTCAGGCTTCGAGCTTCTGCAGCGCCGGCCGCGGGTCGACGATGTGCCGCTTGAACTTCAGCTCGGAGTCCTCGAGGCCCGCGGCGACGCCGACGAGCTGGGAGAGGTGGAGAATCGGCATCGCGAACGTCCGGCCGGTCGCCGCCTCGAGCTTCTGCTGCCAGGCGTCGAGCGAGAGATGGCAGAGCGGGCACGGCGTCACCATCACGTCGGCACCGGCCTCCATCGCCTGCTCGACGGGCTGGATCAGCTCACCGAGCGCCGTCTCCTCGCGCGCCTGGATGATCGGGAATCCGCAGCACTTGATCTTCGCGGGATAGTCGATCGCCTCGCCGCCGCACGCCTCGATGATGCGCTCGAGCGACCACGGGCGGTCAGGATCCTCGAAGCCCATGATCTTCGACGGACGCAGGATCTGGCATCCGTAGAACGGCGCCACCTTGAGGCCCTTCAACCCCTTGTGCGCCGCGACCTTGAGCTTCTCGTAGCCCTCGCCCTCCGCGATCTCCCAGAGGAGATGGCGCACGTCGACCTCGCCGCTGTAGGGCGGCACGCCGACGGACTCGAGGTTCTTGTTGATCCGTGCGCGCAGCTTGTCGTCGCCCTTGAGCATGAAGTTCGCCTGGCGCAGGTTGAGCGTGCAGACATTGCAGACGGTGAGGAGCGTGTCGCACTCCGCGGCCTCCGCGTAGGCGAGGATGCGCGCGTTCAGGTGGAGGTAGTAGTCGGGCTCCGCCTCGTGGATGTCGCCTGCGCCGCAGCACGTCACCGACTCGAGCTCGACAAGCTCGAGCCCGACGCGCGGCGCGAGCGCCTGCGTCGACGTGTCGAGCTCCTTCGCCGACATCGACGCAAGACAGCCCTTGTAGTACGCGACCCGTTTCATGCCTTCGACCGTGCTCACGCTCCACCCTCCGATTTCTCGTCTTCGTCGCCCGGCAAGTACGGCTTCGGGAACGACCCCGGCCCGTACGGATCGCGACCAGGCTGATACCCGTGCGCGAGCTTCTCGAGCGCGTGCTCTCCCTGCACGTGGCCGAGCGCGCCGAGGCGGTCCTGTTCGCGCACGAGCTTGTGCAGCGCGCGCGCCTCGCCGACGTCCTTCGCCACGTGCGGCGGGAACGAAAGCCCGGCCTTGTTGTGCGTGATCAGCTTCATCGCGAACTTCATCTGCTTGACGCTCGAGACGACGCCCTGCGTCTTCGGAACGAGCTCCGTCTCGCGCAGCCAGCCGGTCGTCTCCGTCGAGCGGACGAACCACTTCGCGTGCTTCGCACCCATGTCGCGATCGATGCCTTCCTTGATCGCCTCGGCGCCGAGCTTTGCGATCGCGTCGCGCGGGTCGACTCCCTTCGGACAGCGCTCGTTGCAGAAGAAGCAGCGCGTGCACTCCCAGATCCCGTGCTGGCCGCTGTACTCCTCGAGCCGTTCAACGACGTTGCCCTCGCGCGGGTCGCCGACGAAGCGCATGCCCTTGGCGAGCGCCTGAGGGCCGAGGAACTCCGGATCGGATTCCATCGCGTTGCACTCGGAGACGCAGCAGCCGCAGTTGATGCAGAGCGCTTCCTTGTGGATCACGTTCATCCGCTCCTGGGAGATGCGGTACTCCTTGCCGTCCTCCGGCCGTTCGTAGCCCGGCTGCAGATACGGCTTCATCGCCTTGAACTTCTTCCAGAAGGGGTCCATGTCGACGACGAGATCCTTTACGACCGGCAGGTTGCCCATCGCCGAGATCGTCGGTACGTGACCGGCCTGCGCGATGTCGTACATCCGCGTCTTGCACGCGAGCACCGCGGCCCCGTCCATGCGCATGCCGCAGGAGCCACAGATCATCATGCGGCAGCTCTTGCGGTATGCGAGCGACCCGTCCTGCTTCTCCTTGACGATGTCGAGGCAGTCGAGGAGCGTCGCCTCGTCGGGTGCGTCGAGCTCGTACTCCTTCAGCGCGCGCTCACCTGTCTTCGCCTCGAACCGCCAGATCTTCAGGGCAACCTGCACCGGCTCAGCCTCCCAGTCCTGGAATCTTCATGCCGCTTCCGTCGAATGTCTGCGACGCCGGCGGAACGACGACCGTGATCTTGTCGCCGTAGCCGGAGAAGTCCGTCGTGACCGTCGCCCTCGACCCCGAGCTCGCGATCGTCATGCGCACGCGGTGGACGTAGCCGTCGCCGCCGACCCACACGTCGTACCGCCCGGTGCCCGTCTGCAGCCCGCCCGGCAGCTTCGAGATGTCGACGGCCGCACGATAGTGCGTCGTCGCGACGCCGCCGAGCTGCTCCGTGCCGACCTTCGTCACGCCGCTCAGGCTCTGCAGCTGAGTCAGCGCCTGCGACGGATCCTCCGAGAGGAGCGCCGAGGCCTCGAGACCCTGCGACTTGGCGAGCTTGGTGAGATCGAACTTGACCCACGGCTTGCCCGAGGGGATGACGGCCGAGAGGAGGTCCGACTTCACGTAGATCGTCGTGCCGCTCGACACCTCGTCGAGCGAGCCGTTGAGGCCGCCGGCGCTCAAGGTCGCGTGGAGCGAGCCGAGGTGCGCCTTCGTGTCGAACCCGCCGCTGCCGCTGATCTGGACGGTCTGGCCGGCGGACACGACGCGGCCGACCAGCTCGATGTGCTCGCTGCCCGCTGCGGCGGTCTTCTGCGCCGCGCTCTTGACGGCGACCGCGGGATCCTGCGAGGTCGGCGCCTGCGAGTTGCTCTTGCTCCCACCGCACGCAGTAGCGAGAAGCGGCAGCGCGAAC
>DATKQO010000193.1:0-5169 GCA_035532715.1 Gaiellaceae bacterium
CGGCAGATCGCGCGGGTTGATCGTCTTCACGATGTACCCCGACGCACCACGCGAGAGCGCCATCTGAATGTGCTCCGGATCCGCGAACACCGACAACATCACGACCTTCACCCGCGGATACCGCACCCGCAGCTGCTCCAGCGTCGCAAACCCGTCGGTCTTGAAGTCCAGCAACACGACGTCGGGATCGGTGCGCCCCACCAGCGACAGCACCTCCGCACCCGTCGTCGCCTCCCCCACCACCTCGATCTCCTCGCCCTCGAGCGCCCGACGAATACCGGCCACGATCAGCCGGCTGTCGTCGGCGATGACGACGCGCAGGACCGTGTGATCGTCCGGATCGAGGACGTCGTCGTTCGCGCGCCCCGCGCCTCGGGACAGCCCACGCGCAGTCGAGCCGATGCGCCGGCGCGTCACGTTCGCCTCCTTACGCTCCGTTGACATGTCGGCTGGGCTTGCGCGCGGGGACACGGACAACAACCGGTCTGGAGAGGACGCGCGGACTGACGAGCCTGCCGTTCTCGCGGACGAGCTCGACGCGCAGCGTGTGCCGGCCGGGGGCCAGCTTTCCGGTGACGCCGCTGCCGGGCCGGCGAGAGACGGCGTTGCGCTTGCCGTCGACGTAGATCACCCAGTAGCCGGAAGTGGCCCTGGCGTTCTTGACCTGCTTCGTATTGACCGTCCAGCCGGCGATCTTCACCCGCACGGTGACCTTGCCGTTCGCGGCCGCCCTCGCGGTGAGGATCCCGATCGCGGGCTTGGGCGCCGCCGGGACCACGGGGGTGACCGGCGGCGGCGTGACGGAAGGCGTCGACACGGTGAGCGTGACGCTGTTGTCGGTGGGAACCGGATCTGCATGCGAGTACCCGGTGGTCGCGATCAGGACGTGGTCGCCGGTCGCGGTCACGGTCACGGTCACGATCACGTGACCGAACTGCGCGGTGTCGGCGAGCCAGTCGAGATCGCAGTGCAGCCGGCCGGGCTCGACGAGGGTGCAACCCTTGCCACGGTCGGCGTAGGTCGAGACGAGCGACACGCCCGCCGGCAGCTGGATGTCCACCCAGACCCCGGTCGCCGGGCCGGTGTTGTAGTCGTTCACGTTCACCCGATAGACGATCGTGTCGCCGACCGCCGCCTGCAGCGGCTCGGCCGTGCCGTCCAGGCGCAGATCGGCCGCGCCCGTACCGCCTCCGCCGCCGCCGGAGGAGCTGCCGCCGCCGCCGGAGGAGGTGCCGCCCCTGCCGCCGCTGCTGGGCGCCGCCGTGACCTGTGCGGTCGGCACCGATCCGCCCGACGCCGTGCCGGCGCTGCTACTTGCCGTCACGAGCACGCGGAGGAAGGCGCCGACATCGGCCGTGCGCACGACGTAGGTCGAGCCGGTCGCTCCGGCGATCGGAGCCCAGCCGCTCGTACCCGTCGCCGAGGTCTGCCACTGGTAGGCGACCGACGGAACGGGATCTCCTGCCCACGTGCCGGAAGAGGCCGTCAGCGTCTGGCCCTCCACCGCCGAGCCTGCAAGCGTCGGCGCCGCCGTCATCGCCGGAGCTGTGGCCACGCGGACGGTCGCGTCCGAGCTCGCGAGGTCAGAGCCGCCGTCGTTTGTCGCGGTGACCTGAACGCGGAGATAGGAGCCTGCGTCGGCGGTGACGACGGTGTACGTCGCAGCGGTCTGGCCGGCGATGGACGACCAGCCGCTGCTGTTGTTTGCAGACCGTTGCCACTGGTAGGCGAAAGAAGGGGCCGGCGCGCCGCTCCACGTCCCCGGCGAGGCGGTGAGCGCCTGCCCGACGACCGCCACGCCTGCGATCGACGGCGGCACGGTATTGGCGGGCGCGCCGTGGATCGGATCGGTGGAGCCGGAGTAGACCGCGGGCGCGGCGCCGGCGGAGTTGCGGGCAACGACTTGGACGCGCAGCGAGAAGCCGACGTCCGCCGCAACAGCGGTGTAGCTCGTCGGCGCGTTCGTCGCGGAACCGATCGGCGTGCAGTCGAATCGATTGTCGGCCGCGCAGCGCAGCCACTGGTACGTGAAGCCGGTCGTCGTGCCGGCGAACGCCGCGGCGGCGGTCGTCGGCCATCTCACCGTGAGCGTGAGCTCACTGCCGATAGTCGAGCCCGAGAGCCGCGGCCAGTCGAGCGGCACCGGCGCGCCCGCGGCCGACACCGGCTGCGTCCAGAGGATCTCGTCGCTCTTGATGAAGCCGTGCATGTAGCCGCACGACGCGTCCGACGGGCAGCCGAGCTGCGTCGTGTACTGCGCGAGCGACAGCCATTTCTTGTTCGCACTCAGGTCGGCCGTCTGCATGTCGGCCGGGACGGTCAGCTCGTCCGTCGGCCGGCCGAGCGGCCCCCAGTCGTGCCCGACCGGCGGGTTCCCGTCCGGGCAGGACGCGAAGCCGGTGTCGTTCAGCGCCGGGTCGTTGGTCGCGAAGACCGGGGGGGCGGCGAACGGCAGCGCCGGCGTCGAGCGCTGTACCGGATCGGACGTCGAGTCGGGGTTCGGCCACCAGGACGCGCTCGCCGCCTGGCACGCCGCGTCCCCTGTCTCGTGGATCAACGTGCTGTGCAGGTCCACGCTCAGGGTCGAGCGCTCGAGCGCGGCGATCACCTGCCGAGCCACCGCCGCATGATCCGGGTGACCGTCGAAGACACCGTGCGTGTAGACGTCGGTCGGCTGGACCTGCGCGAGCAGCGCGTCGAGATCACCGGCCAGGCTCGCCGCAGTGAGCGTCGCGTGCGCGGCGCCGAGTGTCCGGAGGAAGTGGTAGTCGCCGTTGCACGTGGTGTCGCCGCCGCTGTCGGCGAACGTCCGGTTCAGGCCGGACGGGTCGACGAACGTCTGGCCCGCGACGATCGTCGGGAGCCCGCCGTCGGGATAGCCGAGGAAGAAGACGTGCGACGTCGCGAGCGACTGCGTCCACAGCAAGCTTGTCCCGCCGAGCACGGCCATCGCCGCTTCGGTCTCGCGGTCGCGCTCGAGCGCCTTGGCGGCAAAACCTGCGGCGACGCCGTCGGCCGCGCCGCACACGGATGCACTGTTCGGATTCGAGACGGCTGCACCGTTGGTGACGATGGCGACGTCGACGGGCCGGCCGTCCGTGATCGCTCTCTCGATCACTCCGGCGAAGCCGAGCGCCTCGTCGTCGGGGTGCGCGACGACGACGAGCACAGGGCCCGACGACGCTGCCCGTGCGGGCGCGGCGGCGAGCGCGCACGCCGCGACGAGGGCCATGAGGCCCAGGAGGCCGATGAGGCTTCGACGGCCGACGTTCGCGACCCGCGCCTTCCAGCTCGACGGGGCCTGAGGGACAGGAACTGCATGCGGGTTTGCTGGGTGTGCGCTCATGGCGCCATGCTCCAATCCGGCCGGGCCCGGCGCACTAACCTTCCGGCCAGAGGGCACCGCGCCCCCGGGGGGTAGCTGCCGCCTTCGGTGGAGCGACACTCGCCTCGTGGCGAACGCGCTGCAGCAGCGGCGACCCGACGGACGCGCGCCCGTCGGCCTACCGCGCGTCGGCGTCGTACCGGCGCAGGAGCTCGCTGCGCGCCGACGGCTGTTTGACGCGCTCGCCGCGTCCTTCGGCGTCCACTTCGAGGTAGGCGCCGCCGCCGGCGACGCGGCGACCGTCGCGTTCGGCGTCGAGGCGCCGCCGGGCCCCCCGTCCGTCCGGTTCGCGCCCGCAGCGACGCGACTCCAAGGTGACGTCGCGCTCCACGACGTTCCCTCGCTCGACGCCCGGCTGCGCGGCCACACGCTCGCCGACGGACGCGCGCTCGGGCCGCCGCTTCCCGTCGAACCGGGAGACGTCGTGCTCGCATCCTGCGCCGGTTCCGCCGTCTGGACAGCCGGACCGGACGGACTGGCACGCCGCTCGGCCGTCGCCCCGGACGAGCTCGGGGCCGAAGAGTCGGTCCGCGACCAGTTTCTCGACGGCCGCTTCCTCGCGCTCCTGACGCTCGTCGAGCTGCTACGCGCTGTTACCGGCGGCGGGGGCTGGACGCCGCCGCCGCCACGCGCCTGCTTCGTGCTCGACGACCCGAACCTGCACCGGCCGCGCTACGGGCACGCCGACTTCCACGAGCTCGCGGCGCACGCGCGGCGCCACGGCTATCACGTCACCGTCGCGACCGTGCCCGCCGACCAGTGGCTCGTGAGCGACCGCGCGGCCGACGCGTTCCGCGACACGGCGGACCTCTCGCTCGCCGTCCACGGAAACGATCATCTGCACGGCGAGCTCGGCCTGCCGCTCGCCGCACAGGCGCGCGAGGCGCTCGTCTCGCAGGCGCTGCGACGGATCGAGTCGCTCGAACGCCGGACCGGGCTGCGCGTGGCGCGCGTCATGGTCGCGCCGCACGAGACCTGCAGCGACCCGATGGCGGAGACGATCCTGCGCAGCGAGCTCGAGGCGCTCTGCTACGGGTTCGGCGCCCGCGCGGCCGGCCGGCCGCGCGCGGACTGGGAGCCCGCCGACCTGCGTGGGCCGGGGCTCCCGGTCCTGCCGCGGCGACCTCTCCGGTCGCCGCGCGGGGAGCTCGTCCTGCGCGCGTACCTCGACCAGCCGCTGATCCTCGGCTTCCACCAACGAGACCTGGCGGATGGGCTCGAGGTGCTCGCCGAGGCGGCCGCAGAGATCGATGCGATCGCTCAGCCGCGCTGGCTGCCGCTCGGCGAGATCGCGCGCGCGAACGTCGCCCGGCGACGCGACGGCGACACGCTGCGGCTCCGACCGTACGCCAGGCGTTTCACCGTCGACGTGCCGCCGGGGGTCGAGACGGTCTCGGTCGAGCTGCCCTCGACACACGCTGCGCCCGAGCTGGAGCTGCTCATCGCGCGGGCGCAGGCGGGCGCGGTGTCGCGCCCGCTCGCCGTCACTCCCGGCGAGTCGCTCGACCTGGTGCTGCGTCGCGTCGACGCATTCGACCACCACACGGTGGCCGCGCCGCGCCGGAAGGTCTGGGCGGCGCCGCGACGGCTCGTCACGGAGGGCCGCGACCGGCTCAGCGCCGCCGGCCCGCGGCGGAGAGCGCAGCGATGAGCGCGGTCGAGCGCGTCGCGGTCGTCCAGCGCGACGTCAACCTCTCCGGAAGTCTCGAGCGCGACGCGTTCCTGCTCATACGCGAGCTCGTCGCCCTCGGGCTCGACGTGCACGTCTACTGCAACCCGCGGAC
>DATKQO010000194.1:0-4846 GCA_035532715.1 Gaiellaceae bacterium
GATCCTCGCAGGCGAGCTCGACTGCTTCACCGGCTACACGCGCGAGCTCGCTGCGCGCCTCGCTCCCCTCATGCGCGTGTCGTGGGGAGCGAAGTTCGCGTTCGACCGCCTTCCCATGCTCTCGTTCACCGTCGCGAGGACGCCCCAGTTCTGGAACTTCGTGACGCGAAGCTACGGCTGACGCACGCGCTGCGCTTGCGTTTCTCGTACCCGAAACAGACCGCGGTCCGCAAGGTCGTTCGCGTTAGACGTCCGGATTCGGAAGCATCACATCGCGGATGACGGCGACGAGATCCTGGTACGACGCAATGAAGCCGCGGAGTGTCCGCCGCGTGGCGCCGTAGCCGTCGAACTCGTCGATCGTCATCCCGTCCGGCTCATATGCTCGCACGAAGTCCGCCACCCTCGTCCTCAGCTCGTCGAGGGCGCAGGCGGGCACAGGATCGTCGAAGCGCGGCACGACCTCGATGTCCGACGCGTTGAAGAGCTTCTGCCACTTGTGCGGAATCGTCAACACGATGTCGCCGCCGATCAGCTGCGACCAGTGCAGGTGGTTGCGGTACGCCGCGGCGAGCAGCCGCGTACGGTAGCCGCGCTCACGGTAGATGCCGTATGCACGCTTGACGCAGGCGATCCCGGCCCAGTTGACGACGCCGGGCGTCAGCAGCGTCCCAGCCTTGGCGGCGGCGATCTCGAGCCAGTCGTCGAGACGGCCGACCATGATCGTGCAGACGGGGCCCATGCCCTCGGAGCTGCCGCGCCGCTCGAGGCCGCGCTCCACCGCTTCGGCGACCGCAAGCGACTGCGGCACGGTGAAGCAGACGGTCGCGTTGATGCTCACGCCTTGCGCCGTCAGTTCCTCGACCGCCGCGATGCCTGCCCGCGTAGCCGGCACCTTCACTTGCATGTTCGGCGCGAGCGCTGCGAAGCGGAGGCCCTGCTCGACGAGCCGCTCGGCGTCGCGATAGAGCTTCGGGCTTGTCTGGATCGATAGCCGCCCGCACCTCCCGTGCTCGCGCTCGAAGACGGGCAGCAGCAGCGCCGCGGCCTTCACCGCCATCTCCTCGATCAATTGCCACGCGACCTCGTCCTCGGTCGTGACGGGGCTGTCCGCGACGAGCTCGCGGATCCTGTCCGCCCACACCAGCCACTCCTTCTGCAGCACCTCGCCGACGATCGTGGGGTTCGACGTCGCGCCGACCGCGCCGTGCTCGATCGCATAGGTCAACTCGTCGAGCGAGCACGAGTCGTTCCAGTAGTCGGTGGCCGTCGTCGTGACGGTCTCGTGCAGCGGGCTCTTGATGTCTGCGCGCGTCATCGCCATCAACGTTCCTTTCGTGCGGTCGTCGTGCGGACGACGAGGTGCGGGTCGAGCAGTACTCGGCGCGGCGGACCGTCCGCACCGCACTCGATGCGGTCGAGCAGGAGGCGGACTCCAGAGGCGGCGAGCTCCTCGTGCGGCTGCGCGACCGTCGTCAGCCCGATGCGCGCGAGCGCGCCGATGGCGATCCCGTCGAAACCGACGACCGAGACGTCGCCGGGGACGTGCCGCCCACCACGCTCGAGCTCGTCGATGAGCTCGATCGCGAGAATGTCGTTCGCGGCGGCAACACCCGTCGCATCGTCGACACTCGCCTCGACGCAGCCCGCTTCGCGACAGGCACATGCGAAGCTCTCGTAGCGCGCCGTATTCGTGGGCTCCTCGACGAGCGGGCTCGTGACGTAGGCGATCCGGCCGTGGCCGAGCTCGGCAAGGTGCTGGACTGCGAGCGCCAGGCCGCGTCGCTCGTCGACGCCGACGCTGTCGACGCGCGGGTCGGCCGAGCTGACGCCGGCAACCGGCGTGCCGTCGGCGATCACCTCGTCGAGGACGGCCCCGTCGCCGCTGAACTGCAGCAGCGCGATCCCGGCGACGCGCTGCTCGAGCAGTGCGTCGATGCGCGCCGCCTCCCGCTCCGGATGCCCGTCGGTGTTCGAGACCGTCGTCGCGTAGCCGACCTCGTGCGCGTGCCGCTCGAGTTGCTTGACGAGCTCTCCGTAGAACGGATTCGCAAGGTCGCCGACGACGACGCCGATCGTGCTCGTCCGCCGCAACACCAGGTGACGCGCAAGCGCGTTCGGCCGGTACCGGAGCTCCTCGACCGCCGCCAGCACACGCTGTTGCCTGTCAGCCGAGACGTGGGCGCCGCCGCGGATGACATTCGAAACTGTCGACTTCGACACGCCGCTGCGCACCGCGACGTCGACGATGGTGGGGCGAACGCTCATCGGACGAACGCCAGGTTGCGTGCCTCGACCGCCGCGACACCGGGCAGGTCATCGAGGGTCACCGCAACGCGGTCCTGCTCGAGCACGACCCACCCCTCGAAGTCGAGGAAGTACGCCAGGACCGCGCCGAAATCGACGACGCCTTCGCCGAACGGGCAGAAGATGCCGTCCGCCCACGCCTGAGCGAGAGCGAGCTCGCCCGCCTGCACACGGGCATTGAGCCGCGGGTCGACGTCCTTCAGGTGGAGGTGCTCGATGCGGCCGTCGCACATGCGGGCCACTTCGAGAGGATCACCGCCCCCGACGACGGCGTGACCGGTGTCGAAGCAGATACCGACGTCGGTGTGCGCGAGCAGCGCCTCAATCTCCTCCGGCGTCTCGACCGGCGTCCCCATGTGGTGGTGAAAAACGACGCCGAGACCGCGCGCCCGGCAGCGCTCCGCCGCCTCGTTCACACGGTCGAAATACGGGCCGGAGAGCGCGGCGCGGCCGTCGCCCCCCGCGAGGACAACCGGCCCGCGCGCGCCGGTCGCGACCAGCATGTCGGCGATCGGGTCGAGCCAGACCGCGACGTCCTCCGTGTAGGCCGCCGCATCCTCGAATCGGAGCGGCGCGAAGCCGCCGGCGAGCGTGAGCCCGTGCGCATCGAGCGCAGCCGGAGTCAGGTAGCCAGGCGGGCCGAGCTCGACCGCCTCGTAGCCGAGACCGCGGACGGTCTCGAGCAGCAGCTCGGAAGGCACGAGGTCGTCACGTCCGGCCGTTCGTTCCCACACGCCCCAGCTGACGGGTGCGCTCGCAAGCTTCACAGGAACCTCCTCTCAGCCGTGCGGGCCTGCTCGTACTCCTCGCGTGCGGCCCGCACCGACTCCAGCTCGGACACTTCGGCGACTGGAACGTCCCACCAGCTCTCGTACGACGGGACCCCGGCGTACCGGTCAGCAGGCACCACGATGACGGTCGTGCGCGTCTCCGCCTTCGCGTCTTCGAGCGCGTCGCGCAGCTCCGGGATCGTCTCGGCGCGGATGACGCGCGCCCCGAGGGACTCGGCGTTCGCGGCCAGGTCGACGTCGACGGTCAGCTCGGTGCCGAAGCCCTCGGTGCCGAGTGAGCGCGACAGTGCGCCGATCGACGCGTAGCCGCGGTTGTCGACGAGGACGATCGTGAGCTTCACGTTCTCCTGCACGGCGGTCACGAGCTCGCCGGGGAGCATGAGATATGAGCCGTCGCCGACGAGCACGAACACCTCGCGCTCCGGCGCGGCGAGCTTCACTCCGAGGCCGCCGGGGATCTCGTACCCCATGCACGAGTAGCCGTACTCGACGTGGTAGCCCTTCGGGTCGCGCGTCCGCCACAGCTTGTGCAGGTCGCCGGGCATGGAGCCTGCGGCGCAGACGACGACGTCCGCCGGCGCGGCCGCCGCGTTGACGGCTCCGATGACCGTGCTCTGCGCCGGCGGGTCTTGCTCGACCGCATAGAGACGGGTCACTTCGTCGTCCCACTCGCGCGCGAGCCGAACGGCGTGCGCGCGGTACGCGCCGTCGACGGCGTGACCGGCAAGCAGCTCCGTCAGATGCTCGAGCGTCGCGCGCGCGTCGCCGACGAGCGGAATGCCGCCCTGCTTGACGGAGTCATGCTCCGCGACGTTGATGTTGACGAAACGGACGCCGGCGTCCCGGAAGGCGGTCTTCGACGCGGTCGTGAAGTCGCTGTAGCGTGTCCCGATCCCGAGCACGAGGTCGGCTTCGGCGGCGATCCGGTTCGCCGCCGACGTGCCGGTCGCCCCGATGCCGCCGAGGCACGAGGGATGGTCGAAGGGCAGCGAGCCCTTGCCCGCCTGCGTTTCCCCAACCGGGATGCCCGTCTGCTCGCAGAAGCGGCGCAGCGCATCCGTCGCCTCGGAGTAGATGACGCCGCCGCCCGCGACGATCAGCGGCCGTCGCGCCGCGCGCACCGCTGCTGCCGCCGCAGCAAGCGCCGCCTCGTCGGGCAGCGCGCGCGGCACGTGCCAGATGCGCTCGGCGAGGAACTCCTCCGGTACGTCGAAGGCCTCCGCCTGAACGTCCTGCGGGAAGGCGAGCGTGACGGCGCCCGTCTCCGCGGGGCTCGTCAGCACGCGCATCGCCGCGAGCGCGGCCGGGATCATCTGCTCCGGCCGTTCGATCCGGTCGAAGTAGCGCGACACCGGGATGAAGCAGTCGTTGACCGACACGTCGCCGCGCGCTCCCGTCTCGAGCTGCTGCAGCACCGGATCGGGCAGCCGGGAGGCGAAGATGTCGCCTGGGATGAGCAGCACCGGCAGCCGGTTGACGGTTGCGAGCGCCGCCCCGGTGACCATGTTCGTGGCGCCCGGCCCGATCGAGCTCGTGCAGGCGAATGCACCGAGCCGGTTCAGCTGACGGGCGTATCCGACCGCAGCGTGCACCATCGCCTGCTCGTTGCGAGCAGGGAAGTAGGTCAGCAGGTCGGGCCGCTCGAAGAGCGCCTGGCCGACGCCGGCGAGGTTGCCGTGGCCGAAGATCCCGAAGCAGCCCCCGAAGAAGGAGCGCCGCTCCCCGTCCCGCTCCACCACCTGCGCGGC
>DATKQO010000195.1:0-14980 GCA_035532715.1 Gaiellaceae bacterium
GAGCACCGGCGGCGCGCCTGCGATTCCGGTGACCAGTCCGATCGCGACCGCGACGCCGAGGCAGATGTACAGCAACTCCGCCGCGAGGAGCGGCAGGTCGGCCCGGGTGAGCAGGCCCTGCAACGCGCGGAACTGCCGCACGTTCGCGAACGCCTGCTCGGTGGCGGTGAAGAGGCTGCGCAGCATCGTGCGGCCCCCGCTGCTCCGGCGCCTTCGTCCGCGGCGTTCGGCGGGGCCGAGGTGGGGCGCGAGCCGCGCGCTCAGCCGGCCCCCGGTACGCGACGTGAACAGGAAGCCGGCGGCGAGCAGCGCGAGCAGACCGACGAGAGCGGAGACCGCGAGCGGAGCGAGCCTCGAGTCCCACGCCGAGCGCGGCAGCACGCTCGGCGGTGCGAGCGCGGGCGACGCCGCGGCGCCGACGTCGGTCAACCGGATCGCACGGCCCGTGCTTCCGGCGCCGTTCACGGTCGCGGTGAGGCGAAGCACGTCCCCGGGGCGCGCCGCGGTCGCGTAGTGCAGCTGCCACGTGCCGGCCAGCGCATGCTCGATCGACGCGTAGAGGGCGGAGAGCTTCGCCGTCGACGACGCCTGCCGGTATGAGCCCCCCGTCTGCGCAGCGAGCGCGCGCAAGGGGCCGGGGGTGAAGCCGGGCCCCGCGATCCCGATCGCATACACCGCGGCGCGCGCACGATGCGCCGCCGCGACGGCCTGCTCGAAGGAGGTCGAGCTCGATACGTCCTGCCCGTCCGTGACGACGACGATCACGTGGCCGGGCCGGTCGTCGTAGCGCAGGCCGTTCGCGGCGAGCGCGATCGCATCCCAGAGAGCAGTTCCCGACACGGGATCGACGGTGAGCTGCTGCAGCGCCGCGATCGCGTCGGTCGCCGAGCTCGAGAAGTGGGTCAGCGGGAGCGCCTGGTGGCCGAACCCGATCACCTGCACCTGGTCCGCGGGGGACTTGGCTGCGACGAAGGCGCGCGCGGCAGCCGTCGCGTCGGCGAGCGACGTGCCCGCCATCGACTGTGACCGGTCGACCGCGAGCACGACGCTCTTCGCCCCGGCGAGGTTCGCGGCCTGGAGACCCGTCACGGGAACGCCGTCTTCGAGCAGCGTCGGAGCGTTGCTCCCGATCGGCGCGACGACCGTGACGCGCACCTCCGGGTAGCCGCTCGTGTCGACGCCGCTGATCCGCACCCCGGCCGACGCCGCTCCCACCGAGACGAGCGCGCCCGCGATCACGGCAACGAGAGCGCCGCGCCTCACGAGGCGCTCCCGAAGCCGTTGACCGCGAACGCCGCTCGGACGTCCACTTCGTCACCGGCGAAGAAGCCGGGCGGCAGGACGACGTTGTTCGCCGCGAGCTTCTCGAGGAAGTGCGGCTTGAGCCCCGTCGCGCGCAGCGGCGTCAGGAGTCGCCGTGCGCGCGCGGCCTCTTCCTCCGTCGGCGCCGACGCGACAAAGATCTCCTGCAGCGTGATGATGTCGGACTCCATCCCGACGACCTCGGCGATGTGGCTGATGCGCCGCGACCCGTCGACGAGGCGCTGGATCTGCACCAGCACGTCGAAGGCGCTCGCGATCTGCTCGCGAATGGCGCGATGCGGCAGCTCGACCCCGGCTGTGAGGACGAGCGTCTCGAGACGGGCGAGCGCGTCACGCGGAGTGTTCGCGTGGATCGTCGTGAGCGAGCCCTCATGGCCCGTGTTCATCGCCTGGAGCATGTCGAGCGTCTCGGCGCCGCGAACCTCGCCGACGATGATCCGGTCGGGACGCATGCGCAAGGCGTTCCGCACGAGCTCACGGATCTTCACCTCGCCCGAGCCCTCGATGTTCGGGGGCCGCGACTCGAGCGTGATCACGTGCTCCTGCTGCAGCTGGAGCTCCGCCGCGTCCTCGATCGTCACGATCCGCTCGTCCCCCGGGATGTACGCGGAGATCGCGTTCAGCGTCGTCGTCTTGCCGGTGCCGGTTCCGCCGGAGATGAGGACGTTCAGCTTCCCCTTCACGCAGGCGCCGAGGAACTGCGCGGCGCGCGCCGACACCGTGCCGAACGCGATCAGGTCGTTGATCGTGTAGGGATCGCGCGAGAACTTTCGAATCGTCAGCGTCGGCCCCGTCAAGGCGAGCGGCGGGATGATCGCGTTGACGCGGCTCCCGTCGGGAAGGCGTGCATCCACCATGGGCGACGACTCGTCGACACGCCTGCCGACCTGCGAGACGATCTTGTCGATGATGCGCATCAGATGCGCGTCGTCCACGAACCGGGCGTCGGCGCGCTCGATCTTGCCGCCGCGCTCGACGAAGACGTGCTGAGCGCCGTTGACCATCACCTCGGTGACGGTGTCGTCGTCGAGCAGCCGTTCGAGAGGCCCGTAGCCGAGGATGTCGTCGGTGAGCTGGCGCACGAGCTCGCGCCGCTCCTCGCGGGTCAGCGGGGTGCCCGTGAGCGCCAGCTCCTCGGTCGCGGCCCGGTAGACACGCTCGCCGAGGTCGGCGGGATCCTCCTTGAAGAGCTCCGGGCCGAGCTTCGCGATGCACGCGTGGTGGACCTTGGCCTTCAGTTCGGCGTACGGATCGACGACGAGGTGCTCGTCGGTCGCGTCCGCGACGGCGTGAATGCCCTCCGTGGTGCGGGAGAGACGGTCGTGGAGTCCCACGTCACGCCCTCGCGAAGGAGAGCATCCGCTTGCGCTCGACCTTCTTCTTGAGTGGAGCCTGCGGCGGCGCCACCTGCTTCGCGAGTGCGGCGATCGCCTTCGCGAAGTCCGAGCGCGGCTCGGACAGCACCACGGCCTCGCCGCGGTTGACGCACACCTGCACGGCGCGTTCCATCGGCAGCTCGGAGCCGACCTTCACCTTCAGCCCGGCCTCGACCTCACGCGTGCTGAGGCCGACGTTCGCGTTGGCCCGGTTCATGATGTAGCGGATCCGGCTCGCCGGGAACGACAGCATCTCGAGCGTCTGCAGCGCGAGGCGCACGTTCTTCAGCGTCGGCACGTCGAGGCCACAGAGCACGAGCAGCTCGTCCGTGCGATCGAGCGTCGCGAGCATCGGACCGTGGAAGAACGGCGACGTATCGACGACGATCGCGTCGTACGAGGCCCGGGCGACTTCCAGCAGCGCGATGACCTTGCTCTCGATCACGAGCTCCGCGTCCTCGGGCCGCAACGGCGCCGCGAGGATGTCGAGCCCGCAGCGGTGCTTGCACACGTAGCCGGCCAGCTTCTCGGAGTCCAGCTCGCCTGGCGCGACGACGAGGTCGTAGATCGTCTTCTCGGGCTCGAGACCGAGCGCGATCGCCGCATCTCCGAACTGGAGATCGAGATCGAGCAGCAGCGTGCGCGTCCCGTCGCGCTTCGCGAGCAGGGTCGCGAGGTTCGTCGCGACGACCGTCTTCCCCGTTCCGCCCTTGGGCGAGAACACGGTGATCACCCGGCCGCGATGCGCCGTCGTCTGGAGCTGGCGGCGAACGTGGGCCGCCTTGCGGATCGCGAACACGACGTTGTGCGTGAGCTGCGGCAGAAGCAGCACATCGGCGACGTCCAGCTCGAGCGCCTGCTCGAGCATCGAGGCCGCCTCGCTACCCGATGCGACGAGGATCACGGGAGCGCGCGTGTGCTCGCGGATCGCCGCGACCTCCGCTCCCGGGAATGTCGCCGACCGCGTCGCGTGGACGACGCAATCGAGGTGGCCGCCCGCGAGCGGTGCCACGGCGTCGGCGACCTGCGCGCTCGCGCCGACCACGCCGATCTCGGCGTTCTCCGCCAGCGCGGCCTTCAGCGCGTCGAATCCGTCGCACTCGCCCGTGAAGTAGATGCGGATAGCGTCGCTCATCGTGTTCCCTCCTTGAGGACCGAGTCGATCGTCTCGACGCGCTCGGCGCTGTCCACGGCGTCGGCGACGGGCCGAAGCTCGAGCGTCCAGTCCGCGTTCTTGATGACGAAGAGCAGCCGCTGCACCTGTGTGTCGGTGACGGCCAGGATGACCGACGACGAGCCGCCCGGCGAGGAGACCTTCGGGAGCGCGGCGTCGGTGGGCCCGGTGAGAACCGTCAGGTCACGCAGCACGATGCGGGTCGCCGTGGCGGTCGAGTTCGCGCCGAGCCGCAGGTTCGCGACGAGATCGACGTGGTCGCCGGTCTGCAGCGTTCCTGCGAGCAGCTGGTTGGGATCCCCGGCGATCTGCACCGCGCGCAGCGTTCCCTTCAGCTGAGCCCGGATCCCCTGCGCCGCGACGTCTGCGAAACGGCGGAGCGTCACCTGCTCGCCCGCGAAGAGCGGGCCCGACAGCACGAGGTTCTGGATCTGCTCGGGGCTCGAGATCGCGCCGGGAACGACGTCCTGTCGCCTCGCGCTTTCGAGGCGCAGCGCATGCTCCTTGAGCATGTCCGCCCCGCTCGAGCCTGCCTTGATGTCACGCGCGGCGACGTAGACGGCGACGCTCGCCGAGTCGTGCTGGACCGAGCGCTTGTAATTGGTGACGTAGAAGAGGGTGAGCAGCATCGCCACGAGCGCGAGGCCGACGGCGATGAAGACATTGCGGATGCGATACGTCATTGGCAGTCCTTCAGTTGACGAGGGAGACGCTGTAAACGCCGAAGTCGGGGAGATGCTTGTTGGAGGCGCTCTGGAGGCCGTCCCAGATGACGCGCGTGAAGTAGCCGGTCAGCGAGTTCGCGTTGCCATGCCCGTCGCCGTACGAGTCGAGATGGAAGGCGACCCATCCGATCACGTCGTACTGCGCGGTCGTGCCGCCGCCGGTGAGCGTGTCGTAGACGGGGAAGAGCAGCTCGGTGCCGAGCCGCGCCGTGAGCGCGGCTCGCAGGCCGCTCGAGTCGAACTTCGCGCCCGGATCGGAGAGGTACCCGCCAAGCCCGAGATAGCCGTTGAAACCGAACTGGATCCAGGTCGCGAGAGGAGGGATACCGTTGTCCAGGCTCGGATCGAGGTTGGCGATCCCGAACGCGCCGGGCGCGCCGTCCTTGCCGAGCGGCAGCGTCGTCTCGACGTGGAAGCACGGGCAACCCGGCCCCGAGAGAAGCGGGTGGAGCTTGTTGACGACGATCGGCGCGGCACCGTTCACCTCGTAGGGCACGCCCGCGCGCGCGGACGCGGTCGCGTGCGTCGTCACCGAGTTGATCGAGAAGAGCCTGGCGAAGAAGCCTGGGCTCGTCCGGGCGACCTTGACCACAACCGTGTCGTTCGGCTCGTAGTCGCTGCGGAAGGTGATCCCACCGGGCGCGATCTCGCCTCCGTTCGCCGCTCCGTACTCCTGCGCGAGCGTCAGCGCCTGCGACGGGTCTGTGGGCAGCGCCTGCGCGCCGGCGAGCGCGGCGGCGTCGGCGGTCGCCTGTGCCTGGCGCTGCTCGCGATACCACGCGCCGACGTCGACCGTGAGGGCGACCGCGCCGATGACCGCGACGAGAAAGAGAACGGAGACGAGCATCGCCTGGCCGCTCTCGCTGCGAAGACGAACGCGGACGCTCATTCGAGCCTGTCCGTCATCGTGCTCGTGAGGCTGCCCGACGCGACGACGACCCCGAGCACGTTGATCGCGTACGGGTAGGTCACCGTCACGATCACGTTGCTGCCGGAGACGTTCCACGTCGCGTCGTCGACGAGAACCTTCAACTGCGACTGGTCGAGATCGGACGCCGCGGCGCGGACGGACGCTTCGATGTCGGCGGGCGTGAGGCCGGCGACGCGCGCGACGATGGCCCTGCGGGCACCGGCGCGCGCCGCGTCGGTGACGGTGACATAGTGGTTGAAGGTGATGCCGAGTTGCAGGATCGCAAGCAGGAGCATCACGAGGAACGGGGCGACGAGCGCGAACTCCACGGCCGTCTGGCCCTGCTCGGAGCGAACGGAATGGGTGTGGTTGCGGCGTTTCATGCTGTCGGTAGGTGGCGGGGCCGCAGAGCCCGCCACCTCTCCAGGATCAGTCGCGGCTACAGGCTCGAGACGACGTTCTTGATCGTGGTGCCGATGCCCGTCGCGAGAAGAGCGAACGCGGCGACGCAGACGACGGCGACCACCGCGAGGATGATCCCGTACTCGGCCATTGCCTGGCCCTCGTCCCTCTTCAGGTTCGACTTGGCCCACTCGAGCGCGACGATTGCGAATGCGAACATGTGTTGATCCCCCTCGATGCTTGATTTGACGGTGTTGGCGTTTCCCGAGCCCTTGCGGTGGGCCCGGCGTGCAGCGAAATTCGAGAGCGGCTTACGGCGCAACGGCTTTCACGACCGGCAGGAGGAGCTTCACGACCGCCTGCCCGAACGCCGTGAACGCGGTGACGGAGACGACTGCGACGAGGACGAGGATGAACGCGTACTCGGTCATGGTCTGTCCCGCCTCGCACCCGGCGAGAGCGAACTTCGCCGAGCGCCGACCGCGCGAGATGATTGAGTTACACCTCCCTTCGACACGTGAACCATTGATGTGCGGTGTGTGATGCATTGCGTTGATGAGGCTAAGAGCAGCCGGAAGCGCGTTCTCTTTCTCGCGTTCCGCGAAAATCACTCGAAAGGGGCAGAGCAATCGTGCGTGTCGCAAAGCTGAAGAAAGACGACGGAACAATGGTCTGCGAGCGGTGCGCGATCGCAGATTCGCCGCTGACGCGCATGCGCGGTTTGCTCGGTCGCGCGTCGCTCGCGCCGGACGAGGGGATGCTTTTCCGCCCCGCCGGCTCGATCCACATGCTCTTCATGCGCTTCGCGATCGATGCGGTGTTCTGCGACCGAGAGCTACGCGTGCTGAAGGTTGCGCGCGACGTTCAGCCGTGGAAAGTCGCGGCGGCGAAGGGTGCAAAGGTCGTGATCGAGCTCGCCTCGGGAGCCGCCGCCACGATCGAGGCCGGCGACCGGCTCGTGCTCGACGCGTGAGCCGCCGCCGGCGCGGGTAATCTGGGCCGTCGTTCGACCCGGAGAGGTGTCCGAGCGGTCTAAGGAGCGCGACTGGAAATCGCGTAGGTGCTGAAAGGTGCCTCGCGGGTTCAAATCCCGCCCTCTCCGCTGCAGTACGCGACCGGCTTACGCCGGTCGCGTGCGTTCTACCGAACTTTGAGCGTCGCCTTCATGCCGAGCTGCCGGTGCCCGGGCACGGCGCAGTAGAGCGTGTAGGTGCCCTTGCCGAGCGTGACGACGAGCGTCGCGGTACCGCCGGCCGCGATCAGCGCGGTCTTCTTCGGCCCGGTGACTTTCGGCCCGGAAAGCGCGAGATCGTGCTGGATCTTGCCGGTGTTCTTGACGGAGAACGTGACCTTGCCGGCAGGGATCGACTTCAGCGCCGGCAGGACGATCTTGAACTCCTTCTCCTGCACGTGGATCGTGAGCCCGGCGGACGTCGCACCCGCGCCCTTCGCGGCCTCGCTCTCGACGCCGAAGACGATGACCGCGGTGAGCATCGAGGCGAAGAGGACGACGCTCGCGATCACGAACACCGGCAGGCCGTGCTCTCCAGGGAACTGCGGCCAGCGGCGCGGCGCAACGAACGACGCCAGGAGCGCGAACGCGATGAAGGTGCCGCCGACGACCGCGAGGCCGATCATGTGTCCGGTGGAGAGCCCTGCGAGCAGCACGGCCCTATTTCATCAGATCGCGTCAGGCGGCGAGGAGCCGCTGCGCGTCGCGGCGCCGGCGCAGCCGCGCCAGGAACCAGGCGAGCGCGGCGAGGGCGGCGAACGGGCCGGTCACGATCAGTGCGTAGAGCGCGATCGTCGCCTCGAGGCCGAGGAAGCCGAGCGCCGAGTGGAGCAGCCGCCCGAGCCGGCCGCGACCGTGCGCCACCGGGACGGCAGCCGACTTCGCCGTGCCGATGACGAGCGAGATCCGCGCCGTCGTCCCTGCCGTGACCGTGCCCGTCCGCGCATTCTGCCGCTGCGAGAGCGCACGCTTCGACTCCGCGAGCTTGATCTGGAGCAGCACCCGCTGCGCGTCGGGCAGCGCGGGATTCCGCAGCGCCTGCTCGAGCGCAACGACCGTGCGGCGAAGCTGCGCGATCTGCGCGGACTCGACCTCGAGCGCGTGTTGGAGGTCCTGCACGGAGACCTGTTGCGAGACGAGCGTGCCGAGTGCGGCGAGCCTGGAGAGCGCCGTCCGGACGTTCTGCGCCGGCACGCGCAGCTCGAGATATGCGGCGCCGTCGCCGTGCTGCGGCGTGCGGTAGTCGACCGACTGCGCGTAGCCGCCGAGCAAGGTCACGATGCGCGTGGCGGCGCTCGTCGCCGCCGAGAGCCGGGCGACGTCGGCGACGCGCACCTGCAGCGACGCGTCGGTGTGCTGGAGGCGTCCGGGCGTGCCGACCGTCGGCGCAAGCACGGACTGCGGCGTGCCGAGCGCGCTCGGCACGCCCACGGAGCCGCCCCCGGACCCTGCTGCGGGCGCGGCGAACGACTTGAGGGCCGACGGCGCCTTCGCCCGCACGACGCTCGGAGCGTGCGCGATCGCGCTGACCGGCTGCTCGCCCGGCGACCCGGTGAGCCCGTGCACGAGTGCTGCCGCGACCGCGATCCCGAGCGCCGCCGGAACGGCAGCCAGAACGAATCGCCGCGAGGGACGGCGCACGAGGCTCCACCGGGGCGCAGGCGCCGAAGCGGCGACGCGCGCACGGAGCGCCTCCGGCGCGCGCAGCGTCGCGCCGCGCAGCTCACCGATCAGCGCGGCTCGCCGCATCTCGTCTGCATCCCGCGGCTCGGCGCCGGCGAGCAGCGCTTCGAGGCGAACGTCAATCGCCGACATCCTCGATCCTCTCCTCCAGGTTCTTCAGCGCACGGCTCAGCCGGGTCGAGCACGCGGTCTGGCTGATCCCGAGCACGCGTGCGGCGCTCGGGCCGTCGAGCTCGAGCAGGACGCGCAACGCGACAACCTCGCGCTCCGCCGGCGAGAGCTCCCGCACTGCCTGCTCGAGCGGCCCGGGCAGGCCGTCCATCAGGTCGGCGGACTGCGCGAGATCGCGTACGTACGTCTCCTCGCGCCGGCGGCGGCGCGTCTCGGCCCGGAACCAGTCGATCGCGACCGTGCGCGCGATGCTGCAGAGCCACGTGCGGGGCGAGCCGCGCCGCGGGTCGAAGCGCCGCCAGCTGCGGAACGCCTTCTCGAACGTCTCGGCGGCGAGGTCCTCGGCCGCCGAGCGGTCGCCGGTCAGGAAGACGAGGTAACGGTAGACCGCGTCGAGCTGCTCGGCCGCGATCTCTGCGAAGCCCGGCCGGGGGCCGGCGGCGGGGCGCGCGTCGAGCGTCGTCGAAACCGCGTTCACGCCGTCACCTACGGCGCCGCGGGGGCGGATCGTCACATCGTCAGCGTAGAGCGCTCGGTGCGACGCCGCGCAGGCCCGCATGCGCGGGCCGTTCCCGCACGGCGAGAGCCGCCGAGGCGAGCGCGATCAGCGCGAGCAGAAGCGCGAACCGGAGTGCCGCAGACACCGTGCAAGGGACTTCGGCAGCTGCGCGCCCGAGCTGATCCCCCGGACGAGGCGAGGGAGGTAGCGTGGCGCCGATGCGCCGGTTGCTGCTCCTCGTCGCCGCTCTCGTCTTCGTCGACACGATGCTCTTCGCGGCGCTGACGCCGCTCCTGCCGCACTTCGCGCACACGTTCGGGCTCTCGAAGGTCGGGGCAGGCGCCCTCGTCGCCGCGTACGCGGCGGGCGCGCTCGCCGGCGGCCTGCCGGGAGGGGCGGCCGCGGCGCGGCTCGGGCCTCGGCGCGCAGTGCTCGCCGGCCTGGCGGGGATGGGCGCCGCGAGCCTCGGCTTCGCCTTCGCAGGGAGCTTCTGGACGCTCTTCGCCGCCCGGTTCGTGCAGGGCGCGGGAAGCGCGTTCACGTGGGCGGGCGCGTTCGCCTGGCTCATCGCGGCGGCGCCGCGCGAGCGGCGGGGGCAGCTGCTCGGCACCGCGATGGGCGCCGCAGTCTTCGGTGCGCTGTTCGGGCCGGTGATCGGGGCCGCTGCCGCGCTCGCCGGCCGCGCCGCGATCTTCTCCGCGCTCGCCGGCCTCGCGTTGGTGCTCGCAATGTTCACCCTGCGGCTCGAGCCGACTGCGAGCGAACACCCGTCTGTGGCCGCGATCGGCCGCGCCTTCCGCAACTACCGCTTCGGCGCGGGTCTCGCGCTGATGTCGCTGCCGTCGCTGCTCTTCGGGATCCTCTCGGTGCTCGGGCCGCTTCGCCTCGCGGCGGCGGGCTGGGGCGCGGCGGCGATCGGCGGGACATGGCTCGCGGGCGCGGCGCTCGAGACGGTCGGCTCGCCGCTCGCGGGCCGACTCGTCGACGCGCGCGGACGGCTCCTCCCCGTGCGGATGTCGCTCGTGCTCGGCACGCTCGTCTCGCTCGGCCTCGCGGCGGGACCGCGCCCGCTGCTCTACGCGCCGCTCGTCGTGCTCGCCGCCGCCGCGTTCGGCATCCTCTTCACACCGGCGTTCGCCCTGATCGCGGACGGGGCGGAAGCGGCGGGTCTGCCGCAGGGGATGGCGTTCGGCTTCATGAGCGCCGCCTGGGCGCTCGGCGCGTTCGTCGGCCCGGCGGCGGCCGGTGCGATCGCGGGCGCGACGGGCGACTGGTTTCCGTTCCTGCTCGCGGCCGCGCTCTGTGCCGTCACGCTCGCCGTGACCCGGCCCGCGTCACAGGACGAAGGCGCCGCCGTTCTGGTCGATCGCCTGCCCCGTGACCCCGCGGGCGTCGGGCGAGAGTAGCCAGGCGACGGTGCCGGCGATGTCCTCCGGCTTGCTCATCCGCCGCAGCGGCACCTCGCTCATCGCCTGCTCGTAGGCCTGGTCGCGCGTGCCGCCGATCGCCTCGGCGAGCAGGTCGAGGCCCTCCCACGCCATGTCGGTGTCGACCCACCCGGGGCAGATCGCGTTCACCTGCACGTTGTCGGCCGCGAGCTCGGCCGCGAGCGAGCGTACGAGCCCGAGGAGGCCGGCCTTCGACGCGCTGTACCCCGTGTAGCCGGGAACGGCGATGCGCGCGAGGATCGACGAGATGACGACGATGTCGCGCCTGCCGGTCGGGTCGGCGAAGCGCCGCTGCGCAGCGCGGGCGCACTGGTACGTGCCGACGAGGTTCGTCGCGACGAGGTCGTAGAAGCGGTCCTCGGGGCCGGCCTCGTTCGGGCCGCCGATACCGCTGTTGGCGACGAGTGCGTGCAGCGGGCCGTTCGCGTCCGCCGCTTCGGCGAACACGCGCTCCACCTGCGCCGCGTCGCGGATGTCGAGCTGCGCGACGAATGCGCCGCCGAGCTCCTCCGCCGTCGCGTGCAGCGCGTCGACGCCGCGGGCGAGCAGGCTGAGACGCGCACCCTCGTGCGCGAGCCGGAGCGCGATCGCCTTACCGATCCCGCGTCCTGCACCCGTGACGACGACATGACGACCCTCGAAGCGCTGCACCGGGCGGAGCGTAGCCGCGGCCCGCGGGCCCGCTGAGCTTCGACCGTCCGGGCGCGTCGCGAAGCTCGCTCCCGAGGTGGACGTGCTTCTTCCCTCCTGGAGGCCACGACTCCGGTGACAGGACATTCGCCCGGGGCGAGCCCCTGGTCGTGATGCCATAATCGCCTCTGCAATGAAGATGCTCGCGGTGCTGGGGCTGGCGGCCGTCGTCGCCGCCGGCGCGGCAGGCGCAACCGGTAAGCCGTTGGTGTCGGTCGCCGGCGGCGTCGTCTCGCCCGGTGACACGGTCATCGTCCACGTCTCAGGCGCCGTCCCCGGACGGCGGCTGCGGCTCTACCTGCGCGAGTACCCGGTGACGACCTCTCGGCCGTTGGCGATCGGCGCTGTCGTTCCCGACCGGCGCGGTCGGGCGCGTCTTACGTTCCCGCTCCCGCAGCTCGCGGCCAAGGTCTACGTACCCACCGCCTGCTGTAGCCGCGGGAACTTCGTCACCGGCCACGGGCTGCTCAGCGTGCCCGCCGTTGCCCCCGCCGGTTTCGGGCCACTCGGTGCCGCGGGCTGCAGCCCGGCGTCGCCGCGCAACCAGGACAGCACAGGTCCTCTCGCCCAGTCGGAGGTATTCGGCACCGCTGTCGGCGCGCAGCTCTGGGCGCTCGGCGCAACCACGCCAGACGGGGATTCCGCTGCTCTCGATGGTGCAATCGGCAAGACAACAAAGATCATCTTCCGAATGACGAGTGGCGTACCGGCGAACTTCTACGCCGTCGCACCCGACGGCAACCGAGTACCGCCCGCGTGGGGTCCCGACCCCCATAGCGGTTCCAATTGGAATCGTCCTGGCAACGAGTGGGGCGCCGGCTTCATCTTCACCCAGGTCGGCTGCTGGCAGATTCACGCGGGATCACCCCCCGCTCAGGGGGACGTCTGGCTCTTGATCCGCTCGTAGACGCAGACGGGCAGGCCGGTGTGGATCTGGAGCTGGAGAATGACTGAACGAGTGATCACACCCCTGAGACGCCGCGCCGGAGACGGGGCGCTGGCGTTGTATCCAGCTAAAGTGGCGGCTTCGGGCGCGTAGCTCAGCGGGAGAGCACTCGCTTCACACGCGAGGGGTCGCTGGTTCGATCCCAGCCGCGCCCACTGAACTTGGCGTTGCGCAAACCGCGCGGCTGGGGCCGACGCGGGGTCAGCTTTCGCAGGCGACGGCGATCTCGAGGGCCGTGCAAATCTGACGCATCCGCTCGTCGCTGAGTCGGCCGAGGCGCTCGACGAGCGTCCCGAGCGAGACGCTCTCGACCGAGTCGAGGTTGACGACCGAGGTCTGCGGCACGGGGTCATCACCTGGCTCGAGCAGCACCTCACTCGGGATACCGCGGATTGTGGTCGTGCACGGCCCGATCAGCGTGCGCCGAAGCCGTGGAATCGCCGCATCTCGAGACAACACCACGACGGGCCGACGCCCGACCTCGGCAAGCTCGCACCACCAGACCTCGCCCCGCACGGGAAGTGTCGTCACGACGCGCCGGCAGCCGTCCGGAACGAGGCGAGGTCGCCCCACGCGTCGCTCGCGTCGAGCGGGACCCGGTCGTAGGCCGCGTAGGAGGCGTCGACCTCGACCGCCCGGTTGCGGGCCAGAAGGGCGACAAGCGCCTCATCGATGAGCGCGGAGTCCGCCAACCCCGCACGCGTCCGTCGTGCCGTGGCGAGCAACTGCTGGTCGACTGTCGTGCTGACTCGTACGCGTGCCATGCCATGTTTATACCACAGATGTGCCACGGAGATGCCGTCGAGACCAGCGGTGTCGGTTGTTCAGACGCGGAGCGCCGGTGCGCCAAGAAGGACGGTGCGGTTTGCGCAATGTCTGGTTCCGCCCATAGCTGACATTGCGCACACCGCCGTGTCGTTTACTCGTCGGGCTCCGCTGTTCCGTTGCGTAGCATCGGGCCGTGCGCGAGGTTCGAACCGGCGTCTGGCACTGGGAGGCGCGACACCCGGAGTGGAACGAGCGGCAATGGTGGGGGCCGCTGGTCTCGTCGTACGCGATCGACGACGGCGCGCGCCTGTTGCTCTTCGATCCGCTCGCGCCGCCGGCCGAGATCGAGCAGCTCGCGGAGGAGCGCGAGACGGCGATCGTCCTGACCTGCCCCTGGCACAGGCGCGGCGCCGAGGCCCTCGCGCACCGCTACGGCGCGCCGCTGTACGTGCCGCCGCCGGACGAGGGCGACCCGAGCCCGGTCGACGGCACCGTCTTCAGAGAAGGCGACCGGCTGCCGGTCGGCGTCGAGGCGTTCCCGGGGATGGAGCCGAACGACCTCGTGCTCTGGGTCGAGAGCCACCGTGCGCTCGTCGCCGGCGACACGCTCCAAGACCGCGGCAACGGCCTGCAGTTCCTTGGCGACTTGGCGAACAACGTTCCCGCGGAGCGGGGCGTCGCCGCGGAGCAGATCCTCGAGGGCATGCAGCCACTGCTCGCGCTACCCGTCGAGATCGTCCTTCTCACGCACGGAGCGCCGGCCGATAGAGCGGCTCTCGAGCGTGCGCTCGCGACGCCTCCGAGCTAGGACACTGCTCGACACACCACGAGCGTGTCGGTACTCCTCAACGAGCCTTCTGTCCAGGCGATCTGGTTCGTCGTCGGCGGGCAGAACGACTCGCGCGGCCCGGCCATCTGAGTCGACTCAGAACGGGAATCCCCCTGTTCGCAGGGCGTTTCGAGTAGCGGGTGCGGGTTCTGAACCTGCGAGTTCTGCGTCTACTGCTCTTCAGATGACAGGACGCTCGCCGACGCGAGTCCCTGAGCTGCAGGAATCGCCCGCAACAGTCCCGCCGGTGCAGCTCAGGAAAGCACGCGCTCGAGCGCCGCGCGATCCGTCGGCTCGCCGTGCGCGGGCAGCACGAGCTCGACCGGCAGGTCGAGCAGCGGACGGAGCCGTCGGACGACATCGTCGCGCGTCACGTGCTTGCGACCGCCGAGCTGGATGTCCAGTCCGGAGCCGAAGTCGGAGAGCGAGTCGCCGGTAACGATCGCGTTGATCGACGGCAGCCAGAGGATGAGATCGTTGTCCTCGCGGCCCGCGTACGCGTTGATGCCGAACGGCCACGCTCCGGGACCGTGGAAGTGTCCTTCGCCTTCGCCCGCGCGCAGCCAGGCGAGGTCCTCACTCTCCATGCCGCGCACGCGGTCGAGGTCGACGCCGAACTTCTCGACCCAGTCCTGCCAGGTGTCTGCGGGCGGCGTGTGCACCGGGAGGCTAAGCCGACGGGCGTCGCGCTCGTGGTACGGCGCGGTCAGGACGACGGCGGTCACGCGCTCGCGAAGCTCGTCGGGAACGGAGAGCGGGTCGAACAACAGCAAGTCGTCGCCGAGCTCGATCCCGTACGACGAAACGAGCTCGGGCCACCACTGCTCCTCGTCCCAGTCGGGATGCGGCGACTGCCAATGCCAGACACCGGGGCGCAGCTCACGCATGGGCGCGATGCTATGTGCGCGGGCATCGACAGGCAATCGCACCCATTCCTTCGTCGCCCGCGTCGGCGAACCAAGGACAGGCTCAGGTGACTGTGCATCACTGGCTACCTGTCTCTCGGCGTCTGTGCGTGCGATCC
>DATKQO010000196.1:0-9232 GCA_035532715.1 Gaiellaceae bacterium
GTCGCGAACGGGTTGACGACGAGGACGGCTGCCTGCACGAAGCCACGATGCCCGTCCGGGCGGCCGCGGCGCAAGCGAGGAGGCCCGGGAGGCGTGGCCGCGCCGAAGCGGGCGTCTACACTCCGAGCCTAACGATCGTTCGGAAGGAGCGCCGATGGCGGCCGTCGAGATTCCCCACGATGAGCAGGCATTTCTCGAGTACGTCCAGGCCGGCGGCCAGGTCGAGACGACCGATTGGCTGCCCGACGACTACCGGGCGAAGCTCGTCAAGTTCATCGAGATGCACGGCAACTCCGAGCTGATGGGCGTCCTGCCCGAGCGGGAGTGGATCCTGCGCGCGCCGACGCTCCAGCGCAAGCTCGCGCTCACGGCGAAGGTGCAGGACGAGGTCGGGCACGCGCAGCTGATCTACCGCGTCGTCGAGGATCTCGGCAAGCCGCGCGAGCAGTGTCTCGCCGATCTCGTCTCCGGGAAGTCGAAGTTCCACAACGTCTTCCACTACCCGACGAAGACGTGGGGCGACGTCGGGGTGATCGCGTGGCTCGTCGACGCGGCGGCGATCATCAGCCAGAAGGCGCTCCTCAAGTGCTCGTACGCGCCGTACGCGCGGATCATGAAGAAGATCTGCTGGGAGGAGTCGTTCCACATCCTCCACGGCCGGGACGTGATCCTCGCGATGGTCACGGGCACCCCGACGCAGTTCGAGCTCGTGCAGGAGGCGGTCGACCGCTGGTGGGGCCCGCTCATGCAGTTCCACGGAAACCCGATCCCGGCCGACGAGGATCCGATGTTCCGGTGGCGGATCAAGTCGCAGGGCAACGAGGAGGCGCGGCAGCAGTTCCTCGAGGGGTACGTGCCGCAGATCCTCGAGCTCGGGCTGGAGGTGCCGGACCCGAAGCTGCGCCGCTCGGACGACGGCGTCTGGGAGTACACCGAGCCGGACTGGGACGAGCTGAAGCGCGTCGTCACCGGGCACGGCCCGAAGACGGAGGAACGGCTCGCGTTCCGCCGCCGCTTCCTCGAGCAGGAGCGGTGGGTGCGCGAGCTCGTGCTCGCGACGTGATCTGGGAGATCTTCCGGCGCGAACGGAAGGGCCAGCCGTTCGAGCACGCCGGCTCGATCGCAGCGCCCGACGCGGCGTTCGCGGAGTCGTGGGCGCGCGAGCAGTACGGCCGGCGCGGCGAGTCGGCGGCGCTGTGGCTCGTGCCGCGCGATGCGATCCACATCGTCGACGACTGGGCCGACGAGTTCGAGCTGAAATATCGGCGCGTCGACGGCTACTCGATCAAGGCGCGCTTGAAGGAGGCCCGTGAACGAGCTGCTGCTCGGGCTCGCTGACGACGAGCTCCTCATCGGCTGGCGCGACTCGGAGTGGACGGGCATCGCGCCGGTGCTGGAGGAGGACGTCGCGTTCTCGTCGATCGCGCAGAACGAGATCGGCCACGCGCGCGCGGTCTACGAGCTGCTGACCGACGACGCCGACGCGCTCGCCTTCGACCGGCCGCTCGACGAGTACCGCTGCGCCCCGCTCGTCGAGCTGCGCCTGCTCGACTGGGCGCGGACGATCGCGCGACGCTGGCTCTACGAGGTCGCGGACGAGATCCGCATCGCCGCGTTGATGGAAGACGCCGACGCGCGCGTCGCAGGGCTCGCGGCGAAGATCGACCGCGAGGAGGCGTACCACCGCATGCACGCGGAGATGTGGCGCGAGCGCCTCGCGGGCGTGCCGCAGTTCCAGGCCGCGGTGGAGGAGCTCTGGCCGTATGCGCTCGGGGTGCTGCCTCCTCCGCACCGGGAGGCGTTTGCCGCGCGCACCGGCCGCGCGCAGGTCGACGCGATCGAGCGCGACATGCACACGGGCGAGCTCGCGGAGCTGTGGAACGAGATGACGCTGGTGCGCCGCTCGGAGCCCGCGGGCGCGCAATGGTGACCGCCGAGCAGGTCTGGGACGCGTTCGCGGAGATCCCCGACCCTGAGATCCCGGTCGTCTCGCTCGTCGAGCTCGGCGTCATCCGCTCGGTCGACGTGTCCGACGGACGTGTCCGCGTTGAGCTCACGCCGACCTTCCTCGGCTGCCCGGCGCTCGAGGCGATGAAGCGGGCGCTCGTGCAGTCGGTCGCCGCGCTCGGCGCGGCCGCGGACGTACAGGTGATCTCCGACGACTCGTGGTCGACCGACAAGATCACGCCGGCCGGCCGCGAGAAGCTGCGTGCCGCCGGCTTCGCGCCCCCCGCGCCCCGCGAGGCCTCGGCGCCGAAGCTCGTGCAGCTGCAGGCGAAGGCCTTCCGCTGCCCGTACTGCAACTCGACGAAGACATCGCTCGAGAACATCTTCGGCCCGACGCCGTGCCGGTCGCTTCGCTACTGCGAGAGCTGCCGGCAGCCGTTCGAGCAGTTCAAGACGATCTAGCGAACCCGTGGCGGCGCTCGCCTCGCTAGCGTTGACGCGTTGAGCAGCTCGCCGGAACGCAGGATGCTCCACGGTCGCCCCGGAACGAAGGCGCTTCCGCTCGCAGACGGCCGGGCGGTCGGTGGCCCGATCGCGCTCACTCTTCTCGCTTCCTACTTCGCGCTCGCGCTGGCCGGGTGGGTCGCGGCTTCGGTCACTCTGCTCGTCGTCGCACCGAGGCTCGCGGCGCAGAACCCGACGGCATCCGGGCCGGTGCTCGCGGTCCATCTGGTGGCACTCGGGGTGCTGCCGTTCGCGGTGACCGGAGCGTCGTTCCACCTCCTGCCGGTGATGCTGCGCAACGATGTCCGTCACCCGCGGCGCCTGCAGCTCGCCCTGCCGCTGCTCGCCGGCGGCTTCCTTGTCGCGCCCGGCGTCGCCTTCGGCAAGGCGTCGATCCTCTGGCCCGGTGTCGCGCTCGTCGCGGCCGGGATGCTGCTCGTGCTCTCCGAGTTGCTCGGCCTCCTCTGGCATGCGCCGCGGGGACGCACGCTCGTCGCCAGCCGGACGGGTGTCGCGCTCGTCAGCCTCCACGTCTGCGCGGCATTGGTCCTCGGAGCCGTCGTCTTCTCCCACGGCAACGCACCGTTCGCCGGGGTCGACCACGATCGCTGGTTGCTCGTCCACCTCCACCTCGCCGTGCTCGGCTGGCTGACCCTCCTCATCGTCACCGTCGGCCGCACGCTCGCACCCATGCTCGCCCGTTCGCCCGCAGCGCCCGCACGGCGCCTGCCGACCGAGGAGCTCGCGCTGAGCATCGGCCTCTGGATGCTGCTCGCCGGACTGGCAGCCGCGTCGACCCCGGCCGCCCTTGCCGGCGCCTGCCTTGTCCTGCTCTCGCTCGCGTCGTTCGCCCGTCAACTCGTCGGCGTCGCCCGCTCGCGAAGGTTCGAGCTCGAAGCGCCGCTTGCCCACCTGATCGCCGGCATCCTCTTCCTGCTCCAGGCGGCCGCGCTCGGCATGACGATCCTCCTCGGCATCGTCTCGACTCGCACCGGCCTCACCGCCTACGTCATCCTCCTGCTCCTCGGCTGGGCCGCCGGCATCACCCTCGGCCACCTCGGCAAGCTGCTCTCGCTCTCCCTCTGGGTCTGGTGGCCGCCGGGGCCACGACCCAAGCAAGCCACGATCTATCCCCGCCGCATCTGGCTCGCAGAAGCTGCGGCTTTCGCCGTGGGAGTCGAGCTCCTCGCCCTCGGCGCGCTCACGGGAAGCGCCGCTGTCGCTCGCGCGGGCGCCGCCATCCTCGTTGTGGGAGCAGCGCTCGCGTGCGCAGGCGCCGCCTCGACGTGGGCCGGGCGCCGGCCCGGAGCGGGGCCGCGACCGTTGTGAATCGGCGCTGTGAACCACCGCCCCAGCGATAGATGAAGCGGCCGAGAAGCCTCGATAATCGACCTATGACGCCATCCTGCGGCTCATTGGACGAGGTACGGCGGTGACGCACCTCGTGAACCTCCTCTGCGTGACAGTCCTGATCTATGCGTCGGTGACTCGAGGCGCGCTCGGCGTCGCCCGAGTCCTCGAGCACGTCACGCGCAAGTAAGACCGCCGGTCGGCGCCGTGTACGAGCCGGCAGCCGAGCTTCGTGCTCACAGCTCTCTCACAGGCGTCTCCCACGGCGATCCCAGCGCCGGCTGGTCTCCTTGAAGCACACACCCGCGACACCCAAGGAGAACCATGACCCTCACCAACGCCATCGTCTTGAACATCGTCCTCGACGCCGCCATCCTCGTCGTGCTGGCCCTCGTGATGCGGATCCCGTTCCGCCTCCACCGGCCGGCCCCGCCGGCTGCGGCCTCGGCGCAGCGTCACGATCTCCGGCGCGCGGCGTAGCGGCCGGAGACTTCGGCCGCGAGGGCCTGCCGACGGGTCCTCGCGGTCTCCACTCGCAGCCGAGGCAGGCATGAGCGCGTACGGCAAGATGCTGCCGATGGCAGGGAAGATCCTCGTGGTCGACGACGAGCCGTCGATCGTCGACGCCGTCGCGACGGCGCTTCGGTATGAGGGCTACGAGGTCGAGGAGGCGTACACCGGCCGCGACGCGCTCGCGACCGTCGCGCGCTTCGAGCCCGATCTGATCGTGCTCGACTGGATGCTCCCCGACATCGAAGGCATCGAGGTCGGGAGGCGAATCCGCGACCGAGGCTTCACGAGCGCGATCCTCTTCCTCACGGCGAAGGACGCGGTCGAGTCGAAGGTCGAGGCGCTCGGCGCCGGCGGCGACGACTACGTGACGAAGCCGTTCAGCCTCGCGGAGATTGTCGCCCGCACGGAGGCGATTCTCCGCCGCACGGGCGGCGAGGCCGCGCCGGAGGTGCTTCGCTACGGCGACATCGTGCTCGACACGGCGCGCCACGAGGTCTTCCGCGGCTCGACGAAGATCGAGCTGACCGCGACCGAGTTCAATCTCCTGCACTACTTCATGTCGAATCCGCGCCGCGTCCTCTCCAAGAGCCAGATCCTCCGGCACGTGTGGAAGTACGACTTCGGCGGCAACTCCAACGTCGTCGAGACATACGTCAGCTACCTGCGCAAGAAGCTCGACGCGCTCGGCCCTTCGGTGATCAAGACGGTGCGGCAGGCCGGCTACATGCTCGACGTCGAAAGGTCCTAGCGATGCGGCAGCGAGTGTCGCTGCGCGGCCGGCTCATCCTCGGGGTCATCGCCCTCGTCGCGGCCGGCCTCGTCGCCGCGGACGTCGCGACGTACTCGTCGCTCGGCGATTTCCTCATCGCTCAGACCGACAGGTCGCTCGACACCGCCCACCAGTCGGTGGAGGACGTCGTCTTCCGGAAGACGCCGGCACCCGCCGCTCCCGGCACCGGCGGCAAGGCCGGCGACCACTCGCCCACCGAAGGAACCGGGCCGGCTGCGGCGCGCGGCGACTACGTCGAGGTGCGCCGCCTGGACGGCGTCGTGCTCCAGTCGGGTCTCGAGGCGCAGTTCCAGGGAGGCGCGACACCGTCGCCGCCCGTGCTGCCCAAGCGCATCTCGGTGCCGGGCGCACCGGCTGGAGTCGACCGGGTGCGCTACTTCACGGCGCCGGCACGAAGCGGCGGCGGCCGCTACCGCGTTCGCGCGTCGATCGAGCCGCAGGCGCCGAACAAGATCCTCATCATCGCGACGCCGCTCGGCGGAGTCGACGGCACGCTGCACCGCTTGCTGTTGATCGAGCTGCTCGTCACCGGCATCGTGGTCACCGGCATCGCCCTGCTCGGCCTCTGGGTCGTGCGACTCGGGCTGCGTCCACTTGCCGCCATCGCGACGACCGCGGAGAAGATCGCCGGCGGCGATCTCTCGCAGCGCGTCTCACGCGCCGAGAGCCAGACCGAGATCGGGCGCCTCGGCATCGCGCTCAACGCGATGCTCGGCCGCATCGAGGCCGCAGCCGAGGCGCGCGACGCGTCGCTGCGCGCGCTCGAGGCGTCCGAGCGGAAGCTCCGCCGGTTCGTCGCGGACGCGTCGCACGAGCTGCGGACGCCGCTCGCCGCCGTCCGGGCGTACGCAGAGCTCTTCACGCGCGGCGCTGCGACGCGACCCGACGACCTCGCGCGTTCGATGCAGGGGATCACGCGCGAGTCGGAGCGCATGAGCGTCCTCGTCGACGATCTCCTGCTGCTCGCGCATCTCGACGAAGGGCGCCCGCTCGCAACCGACCGCGTCGAGCTCGACGAGCTGCTCGCCGAGGCCGTCGAGACAGCGCGGGCGGTCGAGCCCGGGCGGCCGATCGACCTCGACGTCGTTCCGGTGGCGATCCGCGGCGACGCGATTCGCCTGCGGCAGGCGGTCGACAACCTGCTCGCGAACGTGCGCGCGCACACACCCGCCGGCAGCCTGGTCCGGGTCGCGCTCGCGCGCAACGGCGACACCGCGCAGATCGTCGTGAGCGACTCCGGGCCGGGGCTCTCACCCGAGCAGGCCGCGCACGTCTTCGAGCGCTTCTACCGGGCCGACGACGCGCGGTCGCGCGCGAGCGGCGGCGCGGGCCTCGGCCTCGCGATCGTCGCGGCGATCGCCGACGCGCACGGCGGCCGCGCGGTGGCCGAGAGCGGAAGCGGCGGCGCGACCTTCCGCATCGAGCTTCCGCTCGCCTGAGCGCACGCCGCCGCGCGATCAGGCACCATTGCGGCGAAGTGGACTACGTCAACCTCGGCGACACCGGGCTCCGCGTCTCACGCGTCTGCCTCGGGATGATGAGCTTCGGCAAGCACGCCGAGCGCGAGTGGACGCTCGACGAGGCGGCCGCCGAGCCGATCGTCCGCCGCGCCGTCGAGGGTGGAATCACGTTCTTCGACACCGCCGACGTCTACAACGGCGGCGAGAGCGAGGTGTTGACCGGGCGGTTGCTGAAGCGGCTCTTCGGCACGCGCGAGGAGTACGTCGTCGCGACGAAGGTGCGTGGACGGACGATGCCCGGCGTGAACGGCCAGGGCCTGTCGCGCAAGCACGTGCTCGCGTCGATCGACGCGTCGCTGCAGCGGCTCGGCCTCGAGTACGTCGACCTCTACCAGATCCACCGGTGGGACGAACAGACGCCCATCGCCGAGACGATGGAGGCGCTCCACGACGTGGTGAAGGCCGGCAAGGCGCGGTACATCGGCGCGAGCAGCATGTATGCCTGGCAGTTCGCGAAGGCGCAGTCGGTGGCGAAGACGCCTTTCGTCTCGATGCAGAACCACTACAACCTCATCTACCGCGAAGAAGAGCGCGAGATGATCCCGCAGTGCATCGACCAGGGCGTCGCGGTGCTGCCGTGGAGCCCGCTCGCCCGCGGCCTGCTCGCCGGCAACCGGAGCGTATCCGGCGACAAGTTGACGACGCGCGCGAGAACGGACGCGTTCGCGGACCGGCTCTACACGCCCGAGCTCGATGCCGCGGTCGTCGACCGGCTGGCCGAGGTCGCCGCGTCGGCCGGCGTGCCGCCGGCGCAGGTCGCGCTCGCCTGGCTGCTCCAGAAGCCGGGCGTCACCGCGCCGATCGTCGGCGCGACGAGGCTCGCGCACCTCGACGACGCGGTCGCGGCCGAGCAGCTGACGCTCGGCGCCGATGCGCTCGCACGGCTCGAGGAGCCGTACGTCCCGCATCCCGTCGCCTTCTAGCGGGGCACGAGCGACGCGAGCCGCTCGATGCCGTCGTCGATCTGCAGCTCGTCGACGAGGCTGAACGAGAGGCGCAGGTTGTCGCCGCCGCGGCCGTCCGGATAGAAGAGCGTGCCGGGGACGACGCCGACGCCGAGCTCGACCGCGCGCCGCGCGAGATCGACCGCGTCGCCCCCGTCGGGCAGCGTCAGCCACGAGAAGAAGCCGCCGTTCGGAACCGTCCACCGGACGCTTTCCGGCATCGACCGCTCGAGCGCCGCGAGCATCCGCTCGCACTTGCGCCGGTAGAGCGAGCGCGAGGCCGCGAGCTGCTCCTCGATCCAGCCGCGGCGCACGTACTCCTCGAACAGGCGCTGCCCGAGCGCGGCCGCGCACTGGTCGGTCGTCTGCTTCGCGGAGGCGAGCTGCGTGCACACCTCCGCGGGGCCGAGGGCCCAGCCGAGCCGCACGCCCGGGAAGAGCGTCTTCGACGTCGTCCCCGCCTGCACGACGACGTCGGGGCCGAGGCTCCAGAGGCTCGGCAGCGCGCCCCCCTCGAAGCCAAGCTCCCGGTAGGCGACGTCCTCGACGATCAGGAAGCCGTAGCGGCGCGCGAGCTCGACGAGTGCGTCGCGGCGCGCAGCCGGAAGGCTCACCCCGGCCGGGTTCTGATGGTCCGGAATCGTGTAGAGGAGCTTCGGGCGCAGCCCGTCGCCGAGGCGCCGCTCGAGCTCGTCGACCTCCAGGCCGCGATCGTCCATCGGCACGGCGACGACCTCCGCCTCGAAGGCGCGGAACGACATGATCGCGCCGAGATACGTCGGGCCCTCGACGACGACACAGTCGCCCCGGTCGAGAAACGACGTTCCGACGAGGTCGAGCGCCTCGATGCCGCCGCTCGTGACGAGCAGCTCGTCGTCGGCCGGGCGAACGCCCTGGAGCGTCTCGATCCGGCCCGCGAACGCGTCGCGGGTCCCGGCGAGCCCGCGCGTCGGCGCGTACTGGAACGCGCTCACCTCGGCCGTCGCGGCGAACTCCTGCAGCAGCGCCGCGGCGCGCTCCCGCGGGAAGGTCACCGGATCGGGAAAGCCGCCTGCGAAGGAGATGATGTCCGGGAGGCCGAGGAAACCGAGCACCTCCGCGATGCCCTCGCCGACGCCGCCACGGGTGCGCGCTGCGAAGCGCTCCTGCCAGTTCCGTGCCTCCGGCGTCACCGCCATCGTCCGACTATACGTCCGTCGCGCACATCTGCCACTCTCCGGGCGTGCCCGCGCTCCGCGCCGCCCTGCTCGGATTGACCGTCGTCGCGACCGCCGCAGGGTGCAGCGGCGGCCCGCTCTCGCACGGCGACTTCGTGAAGCGCGCCGACGCCGTCTGCGCGGCCTTCCGGGCGACGACCGTGCCGATCGCGCGGCCGCGCGACTACGCCGCGGTCGTCGCCTACGTCAACAAGACGCTGCCCCTCTACGCAGCCGCGCGCCTCAAGCTCGCCGCGTTGAAGCCCCCGGCGGCAGACGCGGCGGCGGTGCGCGACTGGCTCGCCGCCGACGGCCGCATCGCGAAGGCGCTCCACGACCTCGGCGAGGCCGGCCTCCGGCACGACTTCGCGGGGGTGTCGGCCGCGGCGTCGACCATCCAGGCGGAGGGCGTCACGAGCCGGCGCGCTGCCGCTGCGCTCGGGCTCCAGATCTGCTCGCAGGCCTAGC
>DATKQO010000197.1:0-2430 GCA_035532715.1 Gaiellaceae bacterium
CGCTGGCTCTACATACAGGTGCACGCGCCGCGCTCTCGCTTCGGTCTCTCGTTCGAATCGCGTCCTCCACCGCTGCCGGTCTAGTCGCGCGCGCCCGCGCGCGGCTCGTGCCGACACGACGACGAAGGAGGAGACGTGAGCGCGAACATCGCGCCAGAGCTGCAATCGGAGATCGAGCGGACGGAGTCGCGGACGCTGCGTGCGCGGGTCGTGCTCGCGCTCGGCCCGCTGACGTCGTTCGGAGGGCTCGTCTGGGCGGTCGTCCAGCCGTGGCGGCTGACGCTGCTCCATCCGCACGGCCAGGGCTTCTGGTGGCTCCTCTCCGAGCCGCCGTTGTTCGTCGTCCTCGTCGGCGTGGCCTTCCGGTTCCTGCTCGCGCCGGGCCTCGCCGACGACCTGGAGCGCGACGCATGATCGCCGGCTCGTTGCTGCCGCACGCCGAGATGGTGCACTGGTGGTTCGCGAGCGGCTTTCTGCTCCTCGGCCTCGTGTTGCTCGCGGAAGGGATCGTCGGTCGTCAGGTGTGGGGAGCCCGGCGCTGGCGCCTCTACCTCTGGCCGGGTTTGGTCTTCCTCATGGGCCTGCTGCTGTGGCCGGTCATGGCCCTCTACACCAATTCGACGATTCACATGGTCGCGCACGGCTCATGGGCGCAGGCGCTCATGCTCGCCGGCGGGGCAGAGCTCGGCGTCGTGCACGGCAAGTTGCGCTCGCGGTACTGGCGCCTCTGCACGGCGCTCGCGATGATCGTCTCCGGCGGTGCGCTGCTCGCCCACGAGCAGCAGCACTGGCTCTTCGCGCGCGCCGCGTTTCTGCACCACGCGCTCGGGTGGACGGTCATCGTCGGCGCGGTCTTTCCGCTCGTGCAGACGTTCCGGCCGCGGTCTTTCGTCGCTGCGACCGGATTCGCGATGACCGTCATCGTCGTCGCGGTGATGCTCTTCTGCGATCGCGACGTCGCACCGATCTTCGGCCACCTCTCGCAGCTCGCCGGAACGCCGCATCGGTGAGACGCGCAGTCGCACTCGGCTGGCTCGTCGCGCTCGCGGTCCCCGGGTCGGCGTCCGCGCACGCGAGCCTGACCAGCGCGTCGCCCGCGTTCGGGCAACGGCTCGCTCAGCCGCCACACGCCGTCGTCCTGCACTTCGACGAGTCGGTGACCGTGTTGCCGGACGCGATCGCGGTGCTGGCGGCGGACGGCCGCAATCTTGCTCATCCTGCGCACGCCGAGGGCCGCTCGGTCGTCGCTGCGCTCCCGCGCCTGCCCCGCGGGCCGTACACGATCCGCTGGCAGGCGATCTCGAACGACGGTCACGTCGTGTCGGGCGTCTACACGTTCGGCGTGCGGTACCCGGCGCCGCTCGTCACCGACGCGGTCGGTGCGCAGGGCCCCACGGGGACGGAGCATCTGATCCGCTGGGGATACTTCCTCGCGCTCGCGCTCGCCGTCGGCGGCACCGGCTTCCGGCTGCTCGTCGTGCGCGGTCCGCTTCCGCCGAGCGCCGAGCGGCGCTTCTACTGGGTGACGGGCATCGGGATCGTCGGCGTGCTCGAGCTCGGCATCGTCGCGTTCCTGCTGCGCGCGGAGGACGCACTCCAGCTTCCGTTCGGACGCTTCCTCTACGGCGACCTCGCGCCGATCTCCGGTGGCACGCGGGTCGGCGTCGCGTTCGTCGCGATGGAGCTCGGCTTCGCGCTCGTCGCCGCGCTCCTCTATCTCGGCTGGCTCACGGAGCGGCGGGCGCTCCTGTGGCCGGCGTTCCTGCTCGGCCTCGCGTTCGCGGCCGGGCTGTCGCTCTCCGGTCACTCCGCCGCGGGTCCGGGGCACTCGTGGCTGTCCGAGCTCGCCGACTGGGTGCACCTCGGCGCGGCGACGCTCTGGGTCGGGGGGCTCGTCCAGCTCGTCCTCGTCGTCTGGCCCTCGGCTCCCGCGCTCCGGCGCACCGCCTTCCTCCGCTTCTCGCGCCTCGCGACCGTGCTCGTCGCGCTCCTGCTCGTGGCCGGGACGTACCTCAGCATCCTGCGCCTGCCGGCGGTGCACTCCCTGTGGACGACCGGGTACGGGCACGTGCTGCTCGTGAAGCTCGGTCTCGTCGCGCTCGCGCTCGGCTGGGGCGCCGTGCACCACTTCGCCGCGGTGCCGCGCATCGAGCGCGAGGGCACCGTCGGGCGGCTCTCGCGGAGCCTGCTCGGCGAGAGCGCCGTCGCGATGGCGGTGCTCCTCGCCGCCGCGGTGCTCGTCGACTCGAAGCCGCCGCCGCAACCGCTTCCGCAGGCGCCGGTCGCGGCGCACAGCCGCTAGCCAGGCGGCTACCGTGAGTCGACGATGCTCGTGCTCACCCGCACCGACGTGGAGGAGCTGCTCGACCTCGACGAGCTCGTCGCAGCGCTCGCGCGCGCACACGAGGAGCTCTCGGCCGGGCGCGCGTC
>DATKQO010000198.1:0-19918 GCA_035532715.1 Gaiellaceae bacterium
GCGCGACCCGCACCTCGACGCGCTCGGCCACATGTTCCTCGAGGCGGACACGCTGGAAGAGAAGGTCTTCCTCATGCAGGTGTTCTTCGAGCGGCTGATCATCCCGCGGTTCCGGCTGATCGCGCGCTCTTCGCGCGGGACATTGCTCGAGGATCTGTGCAACAGGCTCGCGATCGACGACGGCATTCACCACGGCGCCGGCATGGCGTACGAGCGCGTCCTGCTCGACGGCGCGCCGAAGCAGGTGAAGGGCAAGCTCATCGACGCGGCGAACCGCATGCTCCCCGAGTTCGCCGCGCACGCGCTGTGGCGGCCGAAGGCGCGCGAGATGATCGGCCATCTGATGGAGGCGCGCGACCGCGAGCGGCTCAAGACGGAGCTGAACCACGGCGTCCGTCTGGCGAAGAGCCTCGGGCTCGACGTCGCGGACGTCCAGCTTCCCTTCTCGTAGCGCCCGCGACCTCTGGTCCACGTCCGGTGGCAGCCACGAGGCATGGCTGCTGTGGGCCTGCTCTGTCGGCCTAGCGGAGGCCGCCGCGCTCATGGTGGGCGCGGAAGAAGTTCTCGCTGCCCGCCGTCGCCATCGCAGCCGACGCGCTGATCTCGAGCGCGAGCGCTGCAGCCGCGACGATCTGCGCGAAGCGGTAGACCTTCCCGGCTCCGTCGCAGCCCATCAGCGCGAGCCACTCGCGGGCGGTCGGCAGCGTCGTCCCGCCGCCGACCGTGCCGACCTCGAGCCCCGGGAAGCGCACGGCGACGTGCAGCCCACCCTCGACACGGCGGCCCGTGCCGTGGGCCATCGAGCTCGTCCCGACCATGCCGAGATCCTGGCCCGTCGCGGCGAAGATCGCGGCGATCGCCGACGCCGGCGTGAACGCGACCGACTGCATCCCGGACGCGACGGCGCCGTGCGTCCCGATCCACGCGAGCGCCTCGAGATCCTCGGCCGTCGTGCGCAGGACGCGCCGGATCGCCTCGTCGGTCAGCGTCGTCTCCGCGATCACGGTCTTGCCGTGGCCCGACTGGAAGAACTCGTGCGACGGCTTCTTGTCGCCGCCCATGTTCGCCTCGAGCGCGACGCGCTCGATCTCGACCGGCGCATGGGGCTTCACGAACGCCATGTTCAGCGCGTACGCGTTGCGGGTCATCATGTTCGGCCCGACCGCGTCACCGGTCGTCCAGCGCCAGAGCACGTGGCACATCGGCCCGACCACGTGCGTCTTCGCCTCGCGGAGGAGCGCGAAGCGGGACAGCTCCGGGATATCGGCGCTGCGCAGAAACTCTTGCATCGCCGGCACCTGCTCCTCGATCCACCGCGAAAGCGCGATCGCGTCGGCGGCGTCGCGGCAGACGAAACAGGAAGCCCGCGTGATCCGGTCGGAGAGCACGTACGTGCGGAACCCGCCTGACTCGGCGACGGCCTTGGCGCCCCGCTGCACCGACGCGGTCAGCCCGCCCTCCGTGTGCGCGAACGGGACGACGACCTCCTCCGTCGAACGGCCCGTCTCGACGACGTCACCGGCCTCGCTCAGCTCGTACGCGCCGAGCGACACTTCGATCTCGGCGACCGACACCGGGATCACCGCGGCGCCCGTCACGGACTCGGCAGTCTTCACATACGGCTCGAGGTCGATGGAGGTCACGGCGCCGTCGAGCCCGAGCGCGGCCTGGCGGCCCGCGATCGACGCCGGGTCGTTCTTGCGTGGAAGTCGCTTCCGGGAGGCCATGCGCGCATTCTCGCGTTAACCTCAGTGCGATGTCGGCGACCATCATCGACGGCAAGGCGCTTGCGGCGAAAGTCCGCACGGAAGTCGCGGCCGAGGTCTCGGCGCTCGGCCGTGTCGGCCTTGCCACCGTGCTCGTCGGCGACGATCCCGCATCGCACGTCTACATCCGCGGCAAGCAGAAGGCTGCGCAGGACGTCGGCATCGACGCGCGCGACATCCGCCTGCCCGCCGAGACGTCCGAGAGGGAGCTCCTCGAGCTGCTGGCCGACCTGAACGCCGACGACGCCGTCGACGGGATCCTCGTCCAGCTGCCGCTGCCGTCGCACATCGAGGAGGCGAGGGCGATCGAGGCCGTCGATCCCGCGAAGGACGTCGACGGCTTCCACCCCATGAACGCGGGACGCCTCTACCTCGGACGGCCGGCGCTCGTCCCGGGCACGCCGCTCGGGATCATGCGCATGCTCGAGGAGTACGGGATCGAGACCGAGGGGGCCCGGGCAGTCGTCGTCGGACGCTCGAGCATCGTCGGCAAGCCGATGGCGCACCTGCTGCTCCAGGCGAACGCGACGGTCACGATCTGCCATTCCCGCACCCGCGATCTCGCCCGGCACACGCTCGACGCCGACATCCTCGTGGCCGCCGTCGGGCGGTTGCACGTGATCGGGGCGGAGATGGTGAAGGCGGGCGCGGCCGTCATCGACGTCGGCATGAACCGCACGGAGGACGGGCTTTTCGGGGACGTCGACCCGGGCGCGATGGAGCGTGCGGCCTTCATGACGCCCGTTCCCGGAGGGGTCGGGCCGATGACGATCGCCATGGTGCTCCGGAACACCGTCGCCGCCGCGGCTGCCCGTCGCGGGCAGATAGTTGCGAATCCCGCTAGCTGAGCTAAACTCCTGCCTGCTTCATCATCGGTCGGCGGCAGGGACTTCGGTGCCCGCGCCGTCGTAGTTGCTGTTAGGAGGAACCAAAGTTGGCAGAGGGCACCGTTAAGTGGTTCTCGAACGAGAAGGGCTACGGCTTCATCGAGCGTGAAGGTGGCGACGATGTGTTCGTGCACTTCTCGGCGATCGGCATGGACGGCTACAAGTCGCTGACCGAGGGCCAGCGCGTGTCGTTCGAGGTTGTGCAGGGCCCGAAGGGCGCGCAGGCCGCGAACGTTCAGGCCATCTAGAGAACTGTCGGACCCACGTTGTGAAGAGGCCCCGACAGGGGCCTCTTCCGTTTCTGGAAGGATTTTCACCGTGACCGAGATCTCCCGTGAGCAGCTCCTCCACGTCGCCCGCCTCGCGCGCCTCGAGCTGCGCGACGAGGAGATCGAGCGCCTCGGCGCCCAGCTGAACGACATCCTCGCCGCCGTCTCGAAGGTCTCGGAGCTCGACCTCTCCGACGTGCCGCCCACCTCGCACCCCCTCGACGTCGTCAACGTCTGGGGCGCCGACGAGCCGGTCTCGAGCCTCACGCCCGAGGAGGCGCTCGCGAACGCGCCCGAGCGGGAGGGCCGCTACTTCAAGGTGCCGCCGGGAGGCTCGTCGTGATCGACACGCTTCGCCTCACGGCGGAGGAGGCTGCGCGCCTCCTGCGCGAGAAGGAGCTCACGGGCGCCGAGCTG
Source organism: Gaiellaceae bacterium (assembly GCA_035532715.1). Taxonomy (GTDB): domain Bacteria; phylum Actinomycetota; class Thermoleophilia; order Gaiellales; family Gaiellaceae; genus Palsa-739. The sequence continues at coordinate 3,340 of DATKQO010000198.1, forward strand.
TACGCCGCCTACCGCGCCGCGATCGACGAGCGCGACCCCGAGCTGCACTGCTTCCTGCACGTATGCGACGACGAAGGCGGCGAGGGGATCCCGATCGCGATCAAGGACGTGATCGGGACGAAGGGCATCCCGACGACGGCCGGCTCGAAGATCCTCGAGCACTACGTGCCCGTGTACGACGCGACGGTGATCGAGCGTTGCAAGGCGCACGGCCTGCGCGTGCTGGGGAAGACGAACACCGACGAGTTCGCGATGGGCTCCTCGACGGAGAACTCGGCCTACGGACCGACGCACAACCCATGGGACCCGGCGCGCGTGCCCGGCGGCTCCGGCGGCGGCTCGGCGGCAGCGGTCTCGGCGGGGCTCGCGCCGTGGGCGCTCGGCTCGGACACGGGCGGTTCGATCAAGCAGCCGTCGGCGCTCTGCGGCAACGTCGGCCTGCGCCCGACGTACGGCACCGTCTCGCGTTACGGCGCGATCGCGTTCGCGTCGAGCCTCGACCAGATCGGGCCGGTTGCGCGCAACGTGCGCGACTGCGCGTACCTCTACTCGATCATCGCCGGCCGCGATGCGCGCGACTCGACCACGGTCGAGCTTCCGAACGCGGTCGTCTTCCCCGAAGGCGAGGATCTGAGGGGCCTCCGCATCGGTGTCCCGCGCGAGTTCAACGAGCACGAGGCGATCGAGCCCGGCGTGCGCGACGCGGTGCAGCGCGCGATCGAGCTCTGCCGCGAGCTCGGCGCCGAGGTGGGGGAGTGCTCTCTACCGCACTCGGTCGAGTATGGGATGCCGTGCTACTACCTCATCGCGCCGGCCGAGGCGTCGTCGAATCTCGCGCGCTACGACGGGGTGCGCTTCGGGTATCGCTCGCCGAACGGTCGTGACCGGCTCGAGATGTACGAGCGGACGCGCGACGAGGGGTTCGGCGAGGAGCCGAAGCGCCGGATCATGGTCGGGACGTACGCGCTTTCGGCCGGCTACTACGACGCGTATTACGGGCAGGCGCAGAAGGTGCGCACCGTCCTCGCCCGCGAGCACGCGGCCGCGTTCGAGCGCTTCGACGTGCTCGTCTCGCCGACGTCGCCGACGGTCGCGTTCGAGCTCGGCGCCCGCACCGCGAACCCGCTCGCGATGTATCTCAGCGACCTGCTGACGATTCCTTCGTGCATGGCGGGACTGCCCGGTCTCAACATCCCGTGCGGGCTGTCGGAGGGCCTCCCCGTCGGGCTGCAGCTGATCGGCCCCCAGTTCTCGGAGAACACGCTCTTCCGGCTCGGCCACGCGCTCGAGCAAGCGATCGGCTTCGATCCCGTCCCGGCGAGGCTCGCATGACGACGAAGCGGTTCGACGACCCGGCGGCCGATTTCATCCCTGCGGTCGAGCGCGTCTTCGGCGTGACGCCGCGCGTGCTCGACGGCTCGCGCTCAGTGCTCGTCGGCGACATCAAGCTCTCGCTCGAGGCCGGCGAGCGTGAGCTCTGGCTCGTGCGCGTCCTCCCGCCTGCGCTCGAGGACTGGGTGACGATGGTCGAAGTCGAGGGCAACATCGAGCGTGCGTTGCGAGAGGCCAAGGAGCTGCTTCCGAATGTCTGAGTGGGAGCCCGTGATCGGCCTCGAGGTGCACGCCCATCTGAAGACGCGCACGAAGATGTTCTGCCGCTGCGAGCTCGAGTACGGCGCCGGCGAGAACACGCGCACGTGCCCGGTGTGCCTTGCGCACCCGGGTGCGCTTCCCGTCGCGAACGAGCGCGCGATCGAGCACACGATCAAGCTCGGGCTCGCACTCGGGTGCGAGATCGCCGGCCGCGCCGTCTTCGCGCGCAAGAACTACTTCTACCCCGACCTCCCGAAGGGTTACCAGATCAGCCAGTACGAGGCTCCGCTCTGCGGGCCGGGACGCTTCGTCGTGCCGACCGCCGACGGGGACGAGGTCGTGGGGATCGTTCGTGCGCACCTGGAAGAGGACGCGGCGAAGACGGTGCACGCAGGCGGGTCGACAGGCCGTTCGGTCGGCGCGGATTACTCGCTCGTCGATTTCAACCGCGGCGGCACGCCCCTGATCGAGATCGTGAGCGAGCCCGATCTCCGCTCTGCGGAAGAGGCGCTGCGCTTCCTCCGCCTCCTCCGCCAGACGATCGTCGAGCTCGGCGTGTCGGACGCGGAGATGGAGAAGGGCACGCTGCGCGCCGACGTCAACGTCTCGGTGCGCGAGCGCGGGGAGGAGGGGTACCGCCCGCGCTGGGAGCTCAAGAACATGAACTCGTTCACGTTCATCGGCCGCGGTATCGAGGCTGCAGTACGCGAGCAGGTCGCGCTCTACGAGCGTGGAGGGACGATCGAGCAGTCGACCTACGACTACGACGCCGACACCGACCGGCTGACCGTGCACCGCTCCAAGGAGGAGGCGGACGACTACCGCTACTTCCCGGAGCCGGACCTCGTGCCGGTCGAGCCGCCGGCCGAGCTCGTCGAGCGGTTGCGCGCAGAGCTGCCGTCCGAGACCCTCGCCGAGCGCATCAACCGGATACGCGAACACCTCGGTTTCGATGACGCGTATACGCTCGTAATGACCGGGCGGGAGCGAGTCTGGGTGGACTCGCTCGCCTTCGATGTCGATCCTCGTGCCGCCGCCAACATCTTGCTCAACGAGGGTGCCGACCTCGATCCGTTGAAAGTGGATAGCCGCGCCTTCGCTGAGGTTGTCAAGCGTCGCGCTCGACTGCCGCGTCAGGTCCTGCTGGCCGCCTTGAGCGCAACGGCCTCTGCTCCCGAGTCAGTCGCGAAGATCATCGAAGAAACGTCAGTCAGCGACGCGTCCGAGCTCGGGCCCGCGATCGACCGCGTGCTCGCCGCGAACCCGCAGCAGGTCGAGACCTACCGCGGCGGCAAGGAGGGCGTGCTCGGCTTCCTCGTCGGCCAGGTGATGAAGGAGACCGGCGGCAAGGCCGACCCGAAGGTCGTCAACGAGCTGTTACGCGAGAAGCTGGCCTAGTAGCGGGCGCCACCTCGATCGTGTCGTCGCCGCGACGCGTGAGCAGGTAGGCGGACGAGAGCCCGAATACGACGGCGAGCGCGACGATCTCGACGCGGTAGTCGACGAGTGTGATGAGCACGGCGCCTGCGGCGATGGAGATCGTCTGCGGCACGCTGAAGAGCATGTTTGCAGCCGCCGCGACCCGACCCTGCACCGCGGAGGGGCTGCGGCGCTGATACGCGGTGGCGACCGAGACGATCGCCCAGACGATGCCGAGGCCGGCGACGGCCATCGCCGGCAGTACGACCTCCAGCCTCGGCACGAGCCAGCAGGCGTCGCCGATTCCGAAGAGGGCGAGCCCGAGGCCCGCAAGCCGGAGCTCGCCGACCTTCTTCAGGACGAGAGCCGCGGTCAAGCCGCCGGCGACCGCACCGATTCCCTGGAACGTCCCCATCACGCCGATGAACGCCGGCGAGCGGTGCAGCGCGCTCGACAGCGCAAAGATGAGCGTCTCGCCGAAACCGGCGACGAGGAGCGCTCCGGAGACGCCGAACGTCAGCTCGCGTAGCGCGCGGGTGCGCGCGATGTGCGTGATGCCCATCGAGATCTCGCGGAGGAAGTGGTGCTCCTTGACCGCCTGGGCGGGTTCCTCGAAGCGCAGCGCGACGAGCGTCGCAGCAGACGCGACGAAGCTCGCTGCGTCGACGAGCGCGACGGCAGCGCCGCCGAATGCGGCGTAGATCCCTGCCCCTGCGAGCGGCGCGACGAGGCGAAGCCCTTCCCGCACCGACTGGAAGGCGCCGTTCGCGTCTCCGAGCAGCTCGTCGGGGACCAGCGCCTTCAGCATGGCCGACCGGGCCGCGCCGAAGAGGTCGCCGCCGAGCCCGTAGAGCGCGGTCACGGTGTACAGCAGCCACATGTCGCTCCGGGCGTGCACGAGGAGCAGCAGGCACACGACCCCGGCGAGCGTGACGTGCGTCGCGATCATCAGCGGTCGCTTGCGCACGCGGTCGACGACGAGGCCGCCGAAGGGCGCAGCGAGCCCTGCGAGGGCGAAGACGAAGAAGACGAGCCCGGCCTGCGCGTTCGAGCCCGTCAACACCTTCGCCCAGATCCCGAGCACGATGATCATCGCCCAGTCGCCGAACATCGAGAGCGTCTGGCCGGCGAGGAGCAGGCGTATGTCGCGGCGCTCGAGCAGCGAGCGCATCAGGCGGCGCGGAACACCTTGACGTCGCCGCTGACGGTCTTGCCGCGCAGCACGACCGTCGGCCCGTCGGCGTTCGCGCCGTGGGGCTCGCTTCCGAGCGGCACCTCGGAGCTCAGGTCGCCCGAGACGGAGCCGGCGTCGACGTCGAGATTCGTGCCCGGCGCGACTCCGAGCTCGATGTCGCCCGAGACGGACTGCACGGTGACGGTGCCCTCCCGTACCACGTCGAAGCGGACGTCGCCCGAGACTGTCCGCGACTCGATCGAGCCGCCCACCGACGCGACGGCGACGTCGCCCGACACGCTGTTGACGCGGAGGTCGCCGCCGACGCGGTCGATGCGGACGTCGCCGCTCACCGTCTTCAGCACGGCATCCCGCTCGACCTCGCCGCTGAGGCGCAGGTCGCCCGACGCGGAGTTCACGTCGAGGCGCTCGTAGCGGCCGCGGAGATTCATGTCCGCCGCCGCGGTTGCGAGCCGCGCCGCGCTCGCGTGAGGAATCCTCGCCTTTACGACGAGCCCGCCGCCGTTCCCGAAGCTGAAGTCGCCGATCGAGATCGTGATGCCGAGGGGCTTCCTGCCGCGGAGCTCGACGACGAGCTTGTTGCCGTCGAGCTCGACGCGCGTCTGCTCGACGAGCTTCTCGTTGCCGCTGACCGAGACGGACGACTCGTCGCCGTCGATCGTCTCGACCTCGATCTCACCGGTGGGGATCCGAACCTGAAGCTCGACCGGCGCGGGGGTGTGGAACGTGTGCTCGGCCATCTCAGGTGGCCCTCGGCGTCGCCGGGGCAGGGCGGAGAAGGAAGGACAGCACCTTCGTCGCGCGCCGGCGCGTCGCCGGCCGTGCCGGCGCGGGCTGCTGCGGCTCGGCCACGCCGGACGGGTCGTCGTAGACCCAGTGGGTCCTCGTCGCGGGGGGAAGCGGGAACATGCCGACTCCTTTCAGCTCCGGCCGTAGCCGGTGAGGCGGCGGCGGCTGCCGCCACTCGGACTGCGCGGCTCGAGGTGGCGCTGGAGCGCCTGGACGAGCAGCGTGTTGACGGAGACGCCGTGGCGGCCTGCCGCCGCTTCGAGACGGGCCTTGAGGCTCTCGGGCAGGCGGAGCGTGATCCTGGCCGTGAACGCCTCCTCGGCGGCTTCGGGCTGCGCGGTCTCCTCGTCGTGGACGAGCACGAGCTCCGGGTCGCCGCCGGCGATCCGGACCTCGATCCGCCCGCTCTCGAGCTGGCTCGAGAGCTCGAGCGCCGCCTCGCCGAGCGCCTCCTGGAGGCGCCGGCCGAGCGCGGACTCGAGGGCCACCGCGAGCAACTCGGCCGCGCGTGCGGTCGACTCGTCGCCGACCGCCGCGACGCGCGCGAGGTCGTCACGGAGCGCCTGGACGTACCCTTCGATCTGCATGACCGCACTATGACATTACAATGATGTCTTTGTCAAGTCACAAAGATGTCACCGTGGCGTCTCAGAGCAGGCCGCAGTAGCGTGCGGTGTTCGGCCAGGGCCAATAACCCCTGCTGTGCAGGGCTCTTTCCGCCGTCCAGATCTGCTCGAGCGGTGACCAGTTGTTCGCTGTCCCCTTCGTCCGGTAGAGCCAGCCGCCGTAGCTCGCCTGGAAGCTCCGGTCCATCTGGAGCCCACCCCAGTACGGAGCGCCGGTGTCCGTCCAGCTGCCCTCGAAGCGGTGGATGCAGAGGAACTGGTGCAGGTGCGGCGGCCGCTGCGCCTGCGCGTACAGCCGGTCGGACCGCCGGCGCCAGAGCGCTGCGGTGTTCTCGGCCGCTCTCGGAGTCAGATCGGCGAGCGTGCGCCTCGGCGGCTGCGTCAGGGGCATGCCCATGACGTGCTGCCAGTGCCACGCCTGCTTCCGGAAGCGCACGATCTCGGCGCCGTAGTAGGCGAGCGCCGCCCGTTTCCCCACTTCCTGCTGTGCTGTCGTGTTGCCGGCGCCGAACGCCGTCGTACTCGCCGTGGCCAGCGCAAGGAACGCCGCCGTGGCTGTGAGACATCGCCGCAAGATGTAACACCCCCCAAGGTCGCTGGCACAGGTCGGAGGCCGAACGGGCTATGTCCCTGGGCAGGACGACACCGTCTGGCGCGGCTATGCGTTGCGGGCGCCACCATACTGATCGGGTCGTAAAGACGGTGTGAAGACGGCGAACCGCCAGTTGTTTCGCGCCTCAGCGGGCGGAAGGCAGGCGCACGCCCCGAAGCGAGGCGGGGGCGACGAAGCCCGCATAGAGCAGGGCGGCGCCGGCGGCGATCCCGAGTGCGCTCCCGGCGGCACCGAGGCCGGCGAGGCCGCTGCCGCCCGCGGCCGCGGCGACCCCGAGCACGATGAGGCTGTTCCCGAGCGGCCGGGCGCGAATCGAGCGGAGCGCGACGACGACGACGGCGAGCGTTCCGAGCACGTTCGCGGCGATCGCGAGCAGCCGGGCGGGCAGGAACGCGAGGTGATCCTGGGCCGGTGGGATCCCGTGGGCGGCGAACACCCCGTGCACGGGCATCGCGAGCGCGACTCCGACCCCGAGACCGGCGGTGAGCAGCGCGACCGTCTTCGCCCGGCCGACGCCGGCCAGGAGGAGGGAGCCGGCCCCGAGCAGGGGCGCCGTCAGGAGGGCTCCGGCCGCGTAGTAGACCCGGAAGGCCCGGGCGTCCCAGCCGTCGGCCTCGCCCCAGGCGATGGCGGCGGCGGCGACGGCGTAGGCAGCGAGTGACCAGGCCCAGCACGCGAGCTCCGCCCGTCGCGTGCGCCGCCAGCGTCGGGCGAGGTCGCCGGCGAGGCGCAGCGCAAGCAGGGCGGCGGCGAAGGCGACGAGCGCGTCCATCCAGGCGACGCTATCGGCTCGCAGCGACGACGCGGGCAACACGCTCGCCTTCTCCGGCTTCATCGCGGACACCATGCGCCGGGCGAACAGGCCGACCTTCCAGCAGGCGATCTCGTTCGGCTCGCATCGCTAGTCTCGGAGGGATGAGCGGCAAGAAGTACCTCTTCACTCCCGGCCCGACGCCTGTGCCGCCCCAGGTGCTCGCGGCAATGGCGGAACCGGTCGTCCACCACCGCAGCCCCGACTTCCGTCCCGTCTACGAGAGCTGCCTCGCGCGCCTGCGTGAGGTCAGCCGCACCGAGCACGACGTTCTCCTCTTCACCGCCTCCGGCACCGGCGGCTTCGAGTCCGCCGTCGCAAACCTCGTCTCGCCGGGCGAGCCGCACCTCGTCGTCTCCTGCGGGAACTTCGGCGAGCGCTGGGCGTCGATGACGGCCGGCTACGGCGCCGACGTCGACCATCTCCGCTACGCGTGGGGCGAGACGCCCGATCCCGAGGACGTGCGGGCGCGGTTGCGCGAGCGCGAGGCCAAGGCGGTCTGGGTCGTGCACTCCGAGACCTCGACCGGCGTCGTCAGCGACCTGCAGCCGCTCGCCGCCGCGGCCCGCGACGCAGGCGCACTCATCGTGGTCGACGCGGTTTCGAGCCTCGGCGCGGTGCGCTGCGAGACCGACGCCTGGGGCCTCGACGTCGTCGTCTCCGGGTCGCAGAAGGCGCTCATGACGCCGCCCGGCCTCGCGCTCTGCGCCGTGTCGGAGGCCGCGCTCGCAGCAACCGGGTCCTCGCCACGCTTCTACTTCGACTGGGAACGAACGCGCAAGGCACAGGCGAAATTCGACGCGGCCTTCACGCCGCCCGTGTCGCTTGTCGCAGCCCTCGATGTCGCGCTCGGCCTGCTGCTCGAGGAAGGTCTCGACGCGGTCATCGACCGCCACGTACGGCTCGGCCGCGCCGCCCGTGCGGGCGCGAAGGCGATGGGGCTCGAGCTCTTCTCACCCGACGAGGATCGCAGCGCAGTCGTCACGGCGGTGCGCGCGCCCGACGGGATCAGTTCCGACGACGTCGTCGCGGGTCTCCGCGACCGTTTCGGCATGACGATCGCGAACGGGCAGGGCGACCTGAAGGGAAAGATCTTCCGGCTCGGCCACATCGGCTGGTTCGACGTGTTCGACATCGCGTCGTCGCTCGCCGCCGTCGAGATCGTGCTCGCGGGCCTCGGCGCGGACGTCGAGCGCGGGGTCGCCGTGACGGCGGCGCTCGAGGCCTACGAGCACGCGACTCCCGTCACCTGATGAGGGTCCTCGTTCGCGAGTCGATCGCGGACGCCGGCGTCGAGCTGCTTCGGTCGCGCTTCGACGTCGACCTCGACCTGGACGGCGACCTCGCGGAGATCATCGATCGGTACGACGCGATCGTCATCCGCTCAGCGACGAAGCTGACCGCGGAGCTGATCGACCGGGCCGTGAATCTGAAGGTGATCGGCCGTGCCGGAGTCGGCGTCGACAACGTCGACGTCGAGGCGGCGACGAGGCGCGGGATCGTTGTTGCGAATGCCCCGGAGTCGACGGTGGTCTCCGCCGCCGAGCACACGATCGGCTTGCTCGTCGCGCTCGCGCGCAACATCCCTCAGGCGCACGCGGCGCTGAAGCAGGGGCGCTGGGAGCGCAAGCAGCACGGCGGCATCGAGCTCGCCGCGAAGACGCTCGGGGTGCTCGGCTTCGGACGCATCGGCCAGCAGGTCGCACGCCGTGCGCTCGGGCTCGGCATGCACGTCGTTGCCTACGACCCGTTCGTCGCCGCGGAGCGCTTCCGGGAGCTCGGCGTGGAGCGGCTCGAGACCCCCGAGGAGGTCTACGGCGCCGCCGAGTTCTTGACGCTGCACCTGCCTTTGACGCCCGAGACGCGCCGCTCGATCAACGCCGAGGCGTTCGCGCGCATGCAGGACGGGGTCCGCATCGTCAACGCCGCACGCGGCGAGCTGGTCGACGAGGACGCGCTCCTCGACGCCCTGCGCTCGGGGAAGGTGGCCGGCGCGGCACTCGACGTCTTCTCGTCGGAGCCGTACTCGGGACCGCTGCTCGAGCTCGACAACGTCGTCGTCACGCCGCACCTCGCCGCCTCGACGGACGAGGCGCAGGACCGGGCGGGGGTGATCGTGGCCGAGCAGGTCGTGGCGGCGCTCGAGGGCGGTCTCGTGTCGAACGCCGTCAACATTCCGGCGATCGGCGCGGAAGACATGGAGGCGCTCGGCGCGTATCTCCCGCTCGCGGCGAAGCTCGGGCGGCTCGCGATGGAGCTCGCGGCGGGCAAGGCCGACGAGATCGTGCTCACGTCGTACGGCGGTCTCGCCGACTACGACACGCGCCTCCTGACGGTCGCCGCGTTGAACGGCGCGTTCCAGGGACGCGCAGACCGGCCGGTGAACTACGTCAACGCGCCGTTGATCGCGCGCGAGCGCGGGATCGAGGTGCGCGAGGAGCGCTCGCAGTCGGCGCGCGACTACACGAACCTCCTACGCGTCGAGATTCGCACCGGCGAGGAGGAGATTCGTGTCGCGGGCACGCTGATCGGCCGCGACGACCGTCAGTGGCTCGTGAGCGCGCTCGGCTTCGATCTCGAGATCGAGCTCTCGCCGCTGCTCGTGCTCTTCCGCTACGACGATGTGCCCGGCGTGATCGGCCGCGTCGGCACGCTCTTCGGCGACGCCGGCGTGAACATCGCGAACATGACCGTCTCTCGGAGCCGCCGCGGCGGGAAGGCGCTGATGGTGCTGTCGGTCGACTCGCCTCCGCCGCCGGAGCTCGTGGAGCGGATCCGGGCCGAGGGCTTCGACGACGCGCGCGTCCTCGAGCTCGGCCCGGTCACCTAGCCGTCTCCCGGCTGGACAACGCGCAGCGCGTCCCCTCGGGCACGCCGCTACGCTCAGCGCTGTGGACGCCTGGCCGGAGCCTGTCGAACGGGTGGCAGCGGTCCTCCGCGAGCGGGCCGTCGACGCGCAACTCGAGGAGTTCGCCACGGGGACGCCGACGGCCGCGGCAGCGGCACGGGCGATCGGCTGCGAGCGGTCGCAGATCGTGAAGTCGATCGTCTTCGTGTGCGACGGGGCCGCCGTGCTGGCGCTCGTGCCCGGGCATCTCCGGGCGGACGAGAGGAAGGTCGCCGCCGCGGTGGACGCGGGATACGCCCGGATGGCCGGCCCGGCGGAGGTGCTCGCGGCGACCGGCTTCGGGCCGGGCGCCGTCGCGCCGTTCCCGGTGACGCATGTCAGCCGCGTCCTCGTGGAGCACGAGCTGCTGCGGCAGGAGACGGTCTGGATCGGCGCCGGCTCGCCCCGCCACATGGCGGGCCTGGCTCCGCTCGACCTCGTCCGGCTGGCGAACGCGGTACCCGCCGATCTCGCGCAGTCGTGACGGAGAAGCGGCCGGGTACCATTTGGGCGCCGCCCGACGACCGAGGAGAGAGACCGTGCAGGAGACCAACAAGATCTGGATGAACGGCGAGCTCGTGGACTGGGCCGACGCGACGGTTCACGTCGGCACACACGGCCTCCACTACGGGTCTGGCGTGTTCGAAGGGATCCGCGCATACGAGACCGACCGTGGACCCGCGGTCTTCCGTCTCGCGGAGCACATGCAGCGCCTGCACCACTCGGCGAAGCTCCTCTACATGGAGATTCCGTACTCGGTCGACGAGCTCAGGGCGGCCACGTGGGATCTCATCGGCGCGAACGAGCTGCCCTCCTGCTACCTGCGTCCGATTGCCTACAGCGGGTACGGACAGCTCGGCGTCGCCGCGCGTGACAACCCGGTGGACGTCGCGATCATGGCGTGGCCGTGGGGCTCGTATCTCGGCGAGGAGGGGATGCGCAACGGCATTCGCGTCAAGGTGTCGAGCTGGCAGCGTGTCGGCCCGAACGTGATTCCGCACGCGGCGAAGGCGACGGGCGTCTACATCAACTCGATGCTCGCCGTCGGCGAAGCGAACCGCGCCGGCTACGACGAGGCGATCCTCCTCACCGCCGAGGGGTACGTCGCGGACGGCTCCGGTGAGAGCATCTTCATCGTGCGCGACGGGGTTCTGTACACGCCGGACCTCTCCGCGTCGATCCTCGTCGGCATCACGCGCGACACCGTGATCCAGATCGCACAGGATCTCGGCCACCGCGTCGTGGAGAAGCCGCTGATCCGGACCGACCTCTACCTCGCCGACGAGGTGTTCATGGTCGGCACGGCCGCGGAGGTGACGCCGATCCGCGAGGTCGACGACCACGTCGTCGGCCCGCCCGGCCCGGTGACCGTCGAGATCCAGCAGGCGTATCTCGACACGGTGCACGGCCGCAGCGAGCGGTGGTCGCACTGGCTCGAGTACGCGCCGGCGACCAAGACGCAAGCGTGAAGCAGGAAGTGCGGCCGGTCCCGCTCTCGGGGCCGTACCTCGGCGCGCGGGAGGAAGAGCTCGTGCTCGAGGTCATGCGCTCGGGCCGCCTCTCGCTCGGCCCGACGATCGACCGGTTCGAGGAGGCGTTCGCGGAGAAGGTCGGCGCGCCCTATGCCGCCGCCGTGTCGTCGGGCACCGCCGGTCTGCACCTGCTGTGCATCTCGGCCGGCATCGGGCCCGGCGACGAGGTCATCACGTCCCCCTATTCCTTCGCGGCGTCGGCGAACTGCTTCATCTACGAAGGGGCCGCGCCGGTGTTCGCCGACATCGACCCGCGAACGCTGAACCTCGATCCCGCCGCGGTCGAGGCGGCGGTGACACCGCGGACGAAGGCGATCGTCGGCGTCGACATCTACGGCTACCCGTGCGAGCTCGACCCGCTGCGGGCTGTCGCCGCGAAGCACGGTCTCGCGTTCATCCAGGACTCGTGCGAGGCGCTCGGCGCGGAGTACAAGGGCGCGCCGCTCGGCTCGCACGGGCCGGGAGCGGTCTTCGCGTTCTATCCGAACAAGCAGATCACGACCGGCGAGGGCGGGATGGTGACGACGCACTCGGAGGACGAGTGGCGGCTGCTTCGCTCGCTGCGCAACCAGGGTCGCGGCGATGCGGGAGGGTGGCTCGAGCATGTCAGGCTCGGGTTCAACTACCGCATCGACGACATCCGGGCGGCGCTCGGGCTCGCCCAGCTCGAGAAGCTCGCTGAGATCCTCGCGCTTCGCTCCGCCGTCGCGGAGCGCTACGGCGTGCTCCTCGCCGGGATCGACGGCGTCGAATTGCCGTGCGCCGACGACGACGAGCACGCGCGATCGTGGTTCGTCTACGTCGTGCTGCTGCCGGACAACGAGACTCGTGAGCGCGTGATCGCGCACTTCGAGCGCGAGGGAATCGGCTACAACCGCTATCTGCCGTCGATCCACCTCCAGCCGTACATGCGGGAGCGCTACGGCTTCGCCGAGGGCCTCTGCCCGGCCTCCGAAGACGTGAGCTCGCGTTCGCTCGCCCTCCCGTTCTTCACGGGTCTCGAGCGCGAGGCGCAGGAACGTGTGGCCGAGGCGCTCGCGGAGGCCCTCTGATGGACGTCTCGTCGGTCGACGCCGTGGAGCCGTTCGTGACGAAGGACGGATCGACCATCCGGGAGCTGCACCACACGGGGGCGCAGAGCCTCGCCGAGGCTCAGCTCGAGCCGGGGGAGGCGACCGAGCGGCATTACCACCGCGCGAGCGAGGAGATCTACTTCGTGCTGAAGGGTCAGGGGGAGATGGAGCTCGACGGCGAGACGCGGTTCCTGCGTCCGGGCGACGCGGTGCTCATCCCGCCGGGCGCCTGGCACACGCTCGAGAACAACGGCACGAGCGAGCTTCGGATCCTCTGCTCCTGCGCGCCGCCGTACTCGCACGACGACACCTTCTTCGAGTAGCGTCCCAACGATGGCGGACAGCGCGCCGCGGATGATCTTCCTCGGCTTCGGCAAGTGGGCCCGGGCCGACCGCATCTACGCGCTCGAGCCGCTCGAGGGCCCCGATCGCGGCCACGGGAAGCGGACGCGCGTCTGGGTCGACGGCGTGCCCGATCCGATCGTCGCGTCTCGCACCGAGCGGACGATTCTCGCGGAGATGGGGGAGCACGGCGGGACGAGCGCGGTGCTCGACGATGCCCTCGACCTCGCCGAGCGGCTCGCGACCGCCGTGGAGCAAGGGCGCGTCGACCTCGGCGATCTCGGGCGGCGCGCGCGGCGCGTGCTCGAGAGGACGGCGCGGGCGCCGGACGCCGAAGCGCTCTTTTGACCCGCGACTTCTTCGCGCGTCCGGTGAACGAGGTCGCTCCCGAGCTCATCGGCGTGACGCTCCTCGTCGACGGCGTCGGCGGCCCGATCGTCGAGGTCGAGGCGTACGGCGGGGAGGATCCGGCGAGCCACGCCTACAACGGGCCGACGCCGAGGAACGCGGCGATGTTCGGTCCGCCCGGGCACGCATATGTCTACCGCTCCTACGGGATCCACTGGTGCCTGAACTTCGTCTGCGCCGCGCCGGGCCGCGCGGAGGCCGTCCTCGTGCGTGCACTCCGGCCCGAGCACGGCCTCGGCGCGATGCGCGTGCGGCGCGCGGTCGAGCCCGAGCGCGCGCTCTGCTCGGGCCCGGGCAAGCTCTGCCAGGCGCTCGGCGTCTCCCGCGAGCACGACGGCGCACCGCTCGACGCGCCGCCGTTCGAGCTCCTGCCGCGCAGCGAGACGCCGGCGATCCTGACGGGCCCGCGCATCGGGATCACGCGCGCCGCAGAGCTCAGCCGGCGCTACGCGCTCGCAGGCTCGCCGTTTCTCAGCAGGCCGCTGCGCTCCTGAGACGCGCGCCCGTCAGCCGTGCGCGACGACGAGGTGGATCGTCATGCCCGGCGCCGCGGCGACACCCGCGGCCGGCTCCTGCGAGATCACCCGCCCGGCCCTGCCCGAGCCGAACTGCACGGCCGGCACGAGCCGGAGCCGCGCGAGCTTCGCACGCGCCGCGCGCACGCCAAGACCGACGATCCTCGGTACGACGCCGTGCAGGGGCTTCGCGAGCACGATCGTCACCTTGTCGAAGGAGGAGAGGCGCCCGCCCGGCGGATACTGGCGCAGCACGACGTCGACGCGCTGCCCCGCGGCCGCCGGCTGGTAGATGAGCTGCGGCGTGAGCGGCTGCGCCTCGAGCCGGTTGCGGGCGAGCGGGAGCTTGAGCCCGACGACGCTCGGCACGTCCACCTCGTTCAGCCGGCAGTTCGCGGTCGTCGGCGGGCCGTGTCCGGTGAAGTAGACGACGAGCGTCGTGCTCCTGCAGAGGCCGTTGTCGAGCTCGACGCGCCCGTCGCGGAACGTCACGCTGCGCGAGACGACGGAGAGGTACGGCGGCGCGGCGAACGGCTCCGGCGGAGAGTGCGTCGCCTGCAGCGCGGACTGCATGAACGCCTTCCAGATGAGCGCCGGGAACGTGCCTCCCGCGACCGAGCGGCCGTGGAACTCGGTGAGCATCGGCCGCAGCGAGTTCGGATAGCCGACCCACACGGCGGTGACGAGCTGCGGCGTGTAGCCGACGAACCACGCGTCGCCGTAGTTCTCGGTCGTACCCGTCTTGCCGGCGACCGAGCGGCCGGGCAATGCGGCGGCGGTGCCTGTTCCCGACGTCACGACGCCCTCGAGCATCTGCGTCAGTATCTCGTCCTGCGTGGGCGAGAGGATCTGCTTCCTCACCGGATCGTTCGCATAGAGCGTCTTGCCGTTGAAGTCGTCGATCGTCGTCACTGCGCGCGGCTCGTTGCCGAACACCTTCCCGTCGACGCGGTAACCGCCGTTCGCGAACGTCGCATAGGCGCGAGCCATCTCGAGCGGATTGACGATCTGCGTGCCGAGCCCGATCGAGAGGACGCCGTCCAGGCGGCTCGTGATCCCGACCTCGTGTGCGGTGCGGACCACGTTCGGCGGCCCGACGAGCTGCGTGAGCTGCGCGAACACCGCGTTGTCGGAGGCGGAGGTCGCCTTCCAGAGGTCGATCGGCCCGAGGTACTCGCCCTCGTAGTTGTGCACGTTCCAGTACTTGTTGCCGAGGAAGAGCGAGACCGGCTTCGAGACAAACGTGGTGAGCGGCGAGATCCCCTCCTTCAGCGCCGTCGCGAGCACGAACGGCTTGAACGACGACCCGGGCTGCCGCTCGCCCTGCACCGCCAGGTTGAACTGGCTCTGGTGGAAGTTCGCGCCCCCGTCCATCGCGAGCACCGCACCCGTGTTGGGGTTGATCGCGACGAGCGCGGCCTGAGGCCCGGTCGGGCTCGGGAGGTACTTCTTGATCGCCTCGGCCGCGAGCTTCTGCAGCTGGAGGTCGATCGTCGTGTACACGCGATAGCCGCTGCCGAAGACGCGCTTCGCGCCGAACTGCTTGTCGTCGATCAGTTGCTGCTTGACGTACTCGCCGAAGTACGGCGCCTGGCCCATCACGCCCGAGAGGTGGACGTTCTGTGGTCGTGGCATCGGCGCGCGCAGGTAGCGCCGGTAGTCGCCGGGAGAGATCACGCCCTGCTGGAGCATCAACGCGAGCACCGTCGCGCGCCTCGCCCTCGCATGTTGCGGGTGCGCGACCGGGTCGTACAGGCTCGGGTCCTCCGGGATGCCGGCGAGCAGCGCGGCCTCCGGGACGGTCAGCTTCCTGGCGCCGTGGCCGAAGTAGGTGAGCGCAGCGCGCTGCACCCCGTACGCGCCGTTCCCGAAGTAGATCGTGTTGAGGTACGCGGTCAGGATCTTGTCCTTCGACCAGTGCTGCTCGAGCTGCCAGGCGAGCGCCGCCTCCTTCAGCTTCCGCGTGATCGTGCGCTGGTTGCCGGTGAGCTGGTTCTTGACGAACTGCTGCGTGATCGTCGAGCCACCCTGGACGGCACCCTTGTTGGTGACGTCTGCCCAGAACGCGCGGGCCATACCGCGGATGTCGATCCCGCGATGCTCGTAGAAGCGCTTGTCCTCCGTCGCCACGATCGCCTGCTTCATCACGGGTGCGATGTCGGCGCTCGGCACGAGCACGCGGCTCTGCGTGCCGCGGAGCACGGCGAGGATCGTGTGCCCGTCACCCGCGTAGATGTAGCCGTCGACCTGCTGCCGCTGCGCCTTGCCGAACGGGTCGAGCCCGTTCAGCTGCGCGCTCACCGCGACGATCGCGCCGTAGGCGAACGCGGTCATCGAGAGGACGCCGAGCACGCAGACGAGTGCGAGGAGGCGGAGCCTGCGGATCCGGCGCCTGCGCGGACGCGCGGTGGCCGGCTCGGAGCGTTTTCTGCGCAGCAGCACGGAGCGGCGCGATTGTACCGTCGCGCCGCGCCGGGCTCAGGCCCGGGCGCTGAACACGGGCGCCTCGTCGGAGAGATGGGCGAGCTCTCGGGTCACGTCGTCATTCGCTCGGGGCCCGTCCGCGGTTCACCGTTCGACCGTATTACTAGACTCGCCTGCGTGAAGGACTTCGTCCCGACGCGCCACGCGATCCACGTCCTTCCCGAGGGCGAGCTCGAGCGCAAGCTCGAGCAGGGGCGGCCGCTCCGCGTGAAGCTCGGCGTCGACCCGACGTCCCCGGACGTCCATCTCGGCTTCGCCGTCGTGCTCGACCGGCTGCGCGAGTGGCAGGACG
>DATKQO010000199.1:0-10342 GCA_035532715.1 Gaiellaceae bacterium
TTCGCGGCAGCACGTTGCGCGACGAGCCGTTTCTGAAGAACGTGCGCATGAACGAGCGCGCGCTCGTGCCTCGCGACTGCGAGCTTGAACGAGATCACCTGCTTCATCACCGCGACGTCCTGCGAGGAGACCGCCTGCACCGTCTCGATGCGGCTGACGAGATCGTCGATGCTCTGCGCGCCGAGCAGCACGGCCAGCGTCGATTGCTGATCCCGGGTCGTGTAGATCGCAACGAGACGCCCTGCGAGCGCGACCTGCGCGCGTCCCAGATTCGCCTTCGCGGCGCGCAGGCCGACCTTGTTGATCGTGAGGCTGTGCTCGATTCCGCGCAGCCTCCCGGTCGCGGAGTCGTACGCGTTCTGCGCCCGGTGCAGGCTCGAGTCGAGCCGGGCGATCTGGCCCATCACCTGCTCGGCCTGAGCCTGTTTTGCGCTGACCGAGGGGTCGCCGGATGCGGCGCCGGCTGCGACGGACGCCGCAGCTACGACAACGATGAGCACCAGCGCCTGTCGCTTCAGAACCCTAATAACGGACTCCCGTAATTCGCTTGCGGCAGGCGCACCGGAGGGGCCGGTACGTCACAAGTTGGGCAGGCTACCAGGGGTATCGGACACCTGCAACTGCGACAAGCGCACAAAACTGCCGCAATTCGGCCCTGGGCCCGCCGCAATCTCCCCCGCTCCGGTTCGCACAAAGTCCTGAAATCCTGGGGTTTCGTGTGCTAGGGTCCCGCGGCTTTGAGCGGCCGGAGGACCAGATCCGCGGCGCGGCTCGCAGGGATCACTGCGGTGCTCGTCCTGGCAGTCGTGTCGGCTGCGGCTGCGGCTGGACCCGGCCCGAACCGGGTGTCGACGCTCCGCAACCAGACGGGCGCTCTCGACGCACGGGCACATCGCGCGCTCCTCGATCTCTATGCCCTGGACACGCAGCTTCAGAGCGCGCGGGCGCAGCTGCAGGCACTGCGGGCGCGGTCGGCACGGCTGCGCACGGAGCAGGTACTGCTGGCGCAACAACTCGCGGCGACGCACCGGACGCTGCAGAGCTCGCGCGTTCAGCTCAGCGAGAATCTGCGCACGCTCTACGAGCAGGGTGACTCGACCGATGCGCTCGCCGTCATGCTCGGCGCGAAGTCTCTCGACGATGCGGTCACGACGCTCGACGATCTCACGCGCGTCGCCGACCAGAGCCGCCGGGTCGTCGCAGTCACGAACGCCGCGGAGATCCGGCTTGCGGGCCTGCGTGCGACGCTCGGGGCGCGTCGCGCGGAGCTCGGTACCGCGCTCGTCGCCGCCCGGCGAACGGCGGGTGCGCTCGTCTCCGCCCGCTCGGAGCGACTCGCGTTCCTTGCGCAGCTGCGCGCCCAGCAGGCGCTGAAGGCCCAGCAGATCGCCGCTCTGCAGGCGGCGGCGCAGCGAGTCGTGATCAAGTCGCAGCAGCTCCAGTCTGCAGCCGCCGCCTCGGCGGCCGCGCTGCCGCAGGCCGACCCGCCCCCGGCACCCATCGCCGCCCCGGCCCCGGTTTCGTCGCCCGGAGGCCGCACGCTGACCGTGAGCTCGACCGGCTATTCGCTGCCGGGGCACACGGCGACCGGGATGCCTGTCGGCTGGGGCGTCGTCGCGGTCGATCCCACGGTGATCCCGCTGGGCACCCGGCTCACCATCCCGGGGTACGGAGACGCCGTTGCCGCGGACACCGGCAGCGCCGTCCGCGGCGCGACGATCGACCTCTGGTTCCCGTCGCTCGCCCAGGCCCGCGCGTGGGGCCGCCGCACCGTGACGATCACGCTCCACTAGAATCGCGGAGCCAGGAAGGGGGTAGGCAGCTGAGCGAAGTGCTGCAACCAGCCGCGGAGCGGCAATCCGAATCGCTCCGCGTGCTGATCGTCGACGACCACGACCTGTTCCGTACGGGCCTCCGCAACCTGCTCGAAGAGCAGGGCGTGCAGATCATCGGCGAGGCGGCGAGCGGCGCGGAGGCGGTGCGCATCGTGCGTGAGCTCGCGCCGGATGTCGTCGTCATGGACCTGAACATGCCGGGAATGGGAGGCGTCGACGCGACGCGCCACATCACCGCGGTGGCGCCGCTGACCCGCGTCGTGATGCTGACGATCTCGGATCAGGACAACGACGTGATGGACGCGATCCTCGCCGGCGCGTGCGGCTACCTGCTCAAGGACTCCTCGATCCAGGATCTGATGGCCGGCATCCGCGCGGCCTCGCACGGCGAGTCGCTGATCTCGCCGACCATCGCAGCGAAAGTGCTGCAGCGCGTGCGCGCGACGAGCACGCAGCCGGAGATCGCGAACACGATCAGGGCGGAGCTCTCCGACCGCGAGATCGAGGTGTTGAAGCTGATCGCCAACGGCAAGGACAACGCGCTGATCGCCGCCGAGCTCCACATCAGCCCGAAGACGGTGAAGAACCACATCTCGAACATCCTGATGAAGCTGCAGATCGACAACCGGATTCAGGCGGCCGTGTACGCCGTCCGCAGCGGAATCGTCTAGTGATACCCGCGGCGCGGGCTATGACGCGCGGGCGGCGATGCGTAGCCTGCGGGTGCGCTCGTGCAGCGTCTCGAGCAGCGTGCGAAGCTGGTGCAACTCGCCGTCGGCGTGCGTGATGCCCTTCGCAAGCGCACGCAGCTCGTCGGCGGACCTCGACACGTCGGGGCCGTCGATCGTGCGCGCGACCTCGCCGAGGCGCTGCTCCAGCCGCCAGCGCTCCGCCTCCAGCGCGAGCGCCTGCGCATAGCCTTCCGTCAGGGTGTCCTCCAGGCAGGCGAGCGACGGCGCGCCGTCGCCGCTCGCGGGTGCCGTGAGGAGTTGCTCGATCTCTTCCAGCATCGGTGTCGGCCCCCGGGACACGGGAGTTCGATTATCGAGCGGCCGCCGCGCCGCCGGTATGGGCCGTCCGGCTCATCTTGCGGGCGCCGGGACCCATGCGCCTTGACCGCCGGGGCACCCGTGGGAAGACTGGATTCCGTCGTGCTCGTCCGCGCCCGTGCCCTCGCCGCCGCGGTCCTCGCCGCCCTCGCAGTGCCGGCAGGGGCGGCTGCCGCGCCGGGAGCGCTGCAGCCGCGGCTCGAGCGCGCCCTGCACGTCCCCGACGTCAGCCTGGCCGCGTCGGCCGCGTCGGTCGTCGATCTCACCACCGGTGCGACCCTCTACTCCCGCAACGCCTCGCTCGCCCTCGAGCCCGCGTCGAACGAGAAGCTCGCCGTGACCTACGGGGCGCTGGCCGCGCTCGGGCCGTCGTTCCGGATCGAGACCGACGTCCTCGGCGAAGGGCAGCAGTCTGGCTCGACCTGGCGGGGCGATCTCGTGCTGAAGGGCTACGGCGACCCGACGCTCTCCTCGTCGGATCTCACGGTGCTCGCACGCGCCATTCGCGCCGACGGGATCGTGCACGTCACGGGACGCGTGCTCGCCGACGAATCGTGGTTCGACACGCGGCGCACCGCCCCCGGGTGGAAGGCCGCGTTCTACATCGAGGAGTCGCCGCCGCTCTCCGCGCTTATCGTCGACCGGGGGCTCGTCGGACGCGTGACCTCCCACGACCCGGCGCTCGCCGCGGGGGAGCTGTTCCAGCGCGCGCTCGCGCGTGCCGGTGTTCGCGTCGCGCATGCCGCAACGCACGGCGTCGCAGACGACGCGGCGGTGCCGCTCGCGTCCGTGGACTCGCCGCCGCTCGCCGCGATCGTGCGCTCCATGGACCGCGAGAGCGACAACTTCGACGCGGAGATGCTTCTGAAGGAGCTCGGCGCCGTGCAGGCCGATGCCGGCACGACCGCCGCCGGGATCGGCGTCGTGGCGGGGCTCCTCACGCAGGCGCGCGTCCCGATGGACGGCGTTCGCCTCGTGGACGGCTCCGGGCTCTCGCTGCTGGACCGCTTCACGGCGAACGCGCTCGTCGCGCTCCTGACCGTCATGTGGAATGACCCCGGAGTCCGCCCCGAGCTCCTCGCGTCGCTCCCGGTGGCAGGCCGCAGTGGCACGCTCGTGCACCGGATGCTGCACACCGCCGCCGCCGGGGTCGTGCGAGCGAAGACCGGATCGACCGACGAGGCGTCGGCGCTCTCGGGCTTCGTCGGCGACCGCTACGTCTTCTCGGTGCTCGAGAACGGCTTCCCGATCTCGTGGTTCTGGGCCCAGACGGCCCAGGACCGCTTCGCGGCGGTCCTAGCCGCGTCCCAGTAGAGCGACCAGATCGTCCTCGGTCAGAAGCGGGACGCCGGCCTTCTGGGCCTTCGCCAGCTTGGACGTGCCCGGCTCGTCGCCGACGATCACGCCGGCCGTCTTCGAGGAGACGGAGTCGGTGACCTTCGCTCCGAGCGCTTCGAGCTCCGCTTTCGCCTCGTCGCGCGTGAAGCCTTCCAGCGTCCCGGTGATCACATAGGCGCTTCCCGTCAGCCGGCCCTCGACCGGGCCCTCGCCTTCGCGGAGCTCGAGCTGCAGGCCGAGCTCGCGCAGCTCCGCGACGAGACGGCGGTTGTCCTCATCGCGAAACCACTCGACGAGCGCCTCGGCGCGCTCGGGCCCGATGCCGTCCGCCTCGACGAGCTCCTCCTGCGTCGCATTCGTCAGTGCGTCGACGTCGCCGAAGTGGCGGGCGAGATTCTGCGCCGTCACCCAGCCGACATCGGGAATATTGAGCCCGAAGAGGACGCGCGAGAACGGCACCGCCTTCGACGCCTGAATCGCAGCGACCGCGTTGCGGGCGCTGATCTCTGCGAAGCCCTCGAGCTTCATGAGCTGCTCCGCGGTGAGCCGGTAGAGATCGGGGATCGAGCGCACGATCCCGCGATCCCAGAGCCGCCGTACCGTCTGCTCTCCGACCCCGTCGATGTCGGCGGCCGCCATCACCCAGTTGTTGAGCGACTCGAGCCCGCGCGACGGACACGCGCGGTTCGGGCAGCGATGCATCGCCTCGCCCTCGGGCTTCACGACCTCCACGCCGCACAGCGGGCAGTGGGCCGGCATCGCGAACGGCTTCGTTCCCCGGCGATGCTTGCCCGCGGGCCCGACGATTTGCGGGATCACGTCGCCCGCGCGCTGCACGATCACGTCGTCGCCCTCGCGGATGTCCTTGCGGTTGATGTCCTCCTCGTTGTGCAGCGTCGCGCGCGAGATCGTGACTCCACCGACTTCGACGGGCTCGAGCAGCGCCCACGGGTTGAGCGCGCCCGTGCGCCCGACGCGGATGAGGATGCCGTTCAAGCGGGTCACGGCGGTCATGGGCGCCCACTTGAACGCGCGCGCCCAGCGCGGCCTCTCGTGCAGCGCTCCGAGCCGCGCCTGCTGGTCGTAGGAGTCGACCTTGATCACGATGCCGTCGATCTCGTAGTCGAGCTCCGCGCGCCGCAACTCCCAGGCGCGACAGCGCTCGGCGACCTCCTCGATCGACTCGACGCGCTCGGCGAACGGATTCGTGCGGAAGCCGTGCCCGCGCAGCCACTGGAGCGTCGCCCAGTGCGTCGTCAGCTGCTCGACGCCCTCGCGGCGACCGGTGCCGTAGATCCAGATCGAAAGCGGGCGGCCGGCGGTGATCGACGGATCCTTCTGCCGGAGCGACCCGGCGGCAGCGTTGCGAGGATTCGGCCAGGTCACCTTTCCCTCCGCGACGAGCCGCTCGTTCGCGGCGCGGAAGCCGTCGAGGGGCATGTAGACCTCGCCGCGCACCTCGAGCAGGGGCGGCGGCTCCTCGCCTTCCGGCACCGACATCTGCAACGGGATCGCGCCGATCGTGCGCAGGTTCTGCGTCACGTCCTCGCCCTCCAAGCCGTCGCCGCGCGTCGCGCCGCGCACGAAGCGTCCCTGCTCGTACAGGAGGTTGATCGCGGAGCCGTCGATCTTCGGCTCGAGCACGAACGCGACCGGCTCGTCGCTCCCGAGACGCTTGCGCACGTCCTCCGCCCACTTTACGAGCGCCTCGTCGGTCGTCACCTTGTCGAGCGAGCCCATCGGGGAGAGGTGCCGCACCTTCTGGAACTTGTCGGAGGAAGGCGCGCCGACCCGCAGCGTCGGAGAGTCGAGCGTGACGAGCTCGGGGTGCTCCGCCTCGATCGCCGCGAGCTCGTCATAGAGGAGGTCGTACGCCGCGTCCTCCATCACCGGCGCGTCCTCGACGTGGTACGCGATCAGCGCGCGGTTCAGCAGCTCGCGAAGCTCCGCCGCGCGCCGCGCCGCGTCAGACATGATCGAGCAGCTCCGCCGGCGCGTCGACGATCGCGTCCGGCTTCGCCGCTTCGAGCCGTGCACGGTCGTGGATGCGACCCCACGTGACCGCGATCGCGTGCATCCCCGCAGCCTTCGCGGCCATCACGTCGAACGGAGAGTCGCCGACGTACGCCGTCTCGGCCGGGTTCGCACCCATTCGCTTCGCGGCGAGCAGGAGAGGCTCCGGGTCCGGCTTGTGCCGCTCCGTCTCGTCGCCGCCGACGATCGTCTCGAAGAGGTGCGCGAGCGGAACGCTCGCGAACGCGAGCTCGACGGTCGAGCGCCGCTTCGCGGTCACGACGCCGAGACGCCTGCCTTCGTCGTGGAGGCGGTGCAGCACCTCGACCATGCCGGCGCACGCCTCGAGCTCGTCGTGTAGCGGCTCGTTGTGGGCTCGATAGACGCGCACGAGCTCGTCGACCTGATCGGGCGCGAAGACGGCCAGCTGCGCCTCGAGACCCGGGCCGCCGACTGCCTGCAGGAGCTCCTCGTCGGCGAACTCCTGCCCGAGCACCTCGCGGGTCGCGTGCCGCATCGACGCGAGGATGATCGACCCGGAGTCGACGACGGTACCGTCGAGATCGAAGAGAACGACCGGGAACCGCACCACACATGCCATCGTAACGACGGCCTCCGCCGCGTCCCTCAATACGTGACGGCGACGAGGTAGAGCCCCCACGGCGGTGCGGTCTGGCCGGCCTCGATCCGGTCTCCTCCGCGCAGGAGCGGCGCGATCTCCTCCGGACCGAGCTCGAGCATGCTGCCGACGAGCGTGCGCACCATGTGCCTCAGGTAGCTGTCGGCGGTGATCTCGAAGTCGAGATGGTCGCCGCGACGGATCCACTCGGCGCGCTCCACGGTGCGCACGAACACGCGGTGCTGCGTCTGGGTCGGCGTGAAGGCTCGAAAATCGTGCTCGCCCGGAAGGAGCGAGGCAGCGCGCGCGAGTCGCTCCTCGTCGAGAGCGCGCGAGATCCACCAGCTCCGGCGCGTCTCGAACGGCGACGGGCTCTGCCGGTTGAAGATCCGATAGCGGTAGCTCCGGGAGCGGGCGGAGTGCCGGGCGTGGAACTCCGGCCCCGTCGCCTTCGCCGCGACGACGCAGATCTCGTCCGGGAGATGCGTGTTGAGGGCCGCCGCGGCGCGCTGCGCAGGCGGCCCGCCCTCGACGTCGACGGACACCACTTGACCGCACGCGTGCACGCCCGCGTCCGTGCGGCCCGCGACCGCAACGTGGTCGAAGACCGAGAACGTCGCCCGGAGCGCCTGCCGGAGCGCGCCCTCCACCGTCGGCAGGCCCGGCTGCTCGGCCCAGCCGCGGAAGGGCGTGCCGTCGTAGGAGACGTCGAGGCGGAGACGCACGTCAGGGCACCCTGACGGCTCTTGTCAGGAGTTCCTTATGATCTAGACGCTTGCAATCAGAATGATACACTCTACCCGAATGTCGAACGAGCACCGCATCCTCCTCCAGCGCATCCAGCCGCTCATGGTCGGCCTCGTCGACGGCTCCCTGTCGACGCTCGCCCCCATCTTCGGGATCGCGCTCGCCACGCACAACACGCGTTTCGCGTTCGTCGCCGGTCTCGTGACCGCGATCGGCGCAGGAGTCAGCATGGGCTTCTCCGAGGGCCTCTCCGACACGGGAGAGCTCACCGGCCGCGGGAATCCGCTCGCACGCGGCGGCATCACCGGCGGCGGGACGTTCCTCGGCGGCATCCTGCACACGCTGCCGTTCCTCATCCCGACCTACCACGTCGCCCTCGTGACGGCGGTCGTCGTCGTCGGGTTCGAGCTGCTCGTGCTCGCCTACCTGCGCTGGAGGTTCTTCGAGGACGGCTTCATGCGCGCTCTCGGCATCGTCACGTTCGCGGGCATCATCATCGCGGCGATCAGCGCCGGGCTCGGCAACGCGCTCGGCTGACGAGAGGACGCGCCGCCGCCCTTGCCCCGCCAGGGGATCTAAGCGCGCGTCGCCGGGTCGTAGTCGACGAGCTCGAGATACACCATCTCGGCTGCATCGCCCAACCGGTGGCCGATCTTGATGATCCGCGTGTAGCCACCCGGGCGGTCGGCCATCCGCGGCGCGACGTCGGCGAACAGCTTGTGCACGATCTCTTGCGTGCGGAGCTCGGCGAGCGCCTGCCGCCGGGCGTGGAGATCGCCGCGGCGGCCGAGCGTGATCATCTTCTCGGCGTACGGCTTGACGGCCTTGGCCTTGGCCTCGGTCGTCTTGATCCGCCCATGCTCGATCAGCGAGCACGCGAGGTTCGCGTACAGCGCCTTCCGGTGGGCGGAGTCGCGGCCGAGCTTCTTTCCGGTCTTCGCGTGACGCAAGGCGCTACTCCAGGCCCCCGCCGCCGTTGTCGCCGCGGAGGTTGAGACCGTGCTGCTGCAGCGTCTCCTTGACCTCTTCGATCGACTTCTTGCCGAAGTTCGGGATCGCAGCGAGCTCGTTCTCCGTCTTCATGACGAGATCGCCGATCGTCTCGATGCCGACGCGCTTGAGGCAGTTGTACGAGCGGACGCCGAGCTCGAGCTCCTCGATCGGGAAGTTCTCCATCCCGTGCGCGAGCGCGGCCTCGGGGCCGGCGCCCTCGCCGGCGACGGCGGCCGACTCGCCGAACCCTTCCATCTTCTCGATGTCCGTGAAGATCGCGAGCTGGCGGATCAGCACCTCGGCGGCCTCGCCGAGCGCCTCCTTCGGCTCGACCGAGCCGTCGGTCGTGATGTCCAGCGTGAGCTTGTCGTAGTCGGTGCGCTGACCGACGCGCGCCGACTCCACCTGGTAGGCGACACGCCGGACCGGCGTGAAGATCGAGTCGATCGGGATCACGCCGATCGTGTGCTGCGGCCCGCGGTTGAGCTCGGCCGGCATGTACCCCCGGCCGCGCCCGATCGTGAGGGTCATCTCGAGCCGGCCGCGGTCGGCGAGGTTCGCGATCTCGAGCTCCGGGTTCAGGATCTCGAGCTCCGCGGGAGCCTCGATGTCGCCGGCGGTGACGATGCCCGGGCCCTTGGCCGCGATGTGCACCTCGACCTCCGGGGAGTCGCCGTGCAGGCGGGCGACGAGGTTCTTGAGATTGAGCACGATGTCGGTCACGTCCTCGCGGACGCCCGGGAGCGTCGTGAACTCGTGTGCCGTCCCCTCGACCTTCACCGAGGTGACAGCGGCGCCCTCCAGGGAGGAGAGCAGCACGCGGCGCAGCGAGTTGCCGAACGTGTGACCAAAGCCGCGGTCGAGCGGCTCGATGACGAAGACTCCGCGATGGTCGTCCGCGTCCTCGTGGACGATCTTCGGAATCTGAAAGTCGATTGCGCGAGTTGCCAAAGAGATCCCTTTCCCTTACTTCGAATAGAGCTCGACGATGAGCTGCTCCTGGACCGGCGTGTCGATCTCGCCCCGCTCGGGCTGCTTCAACACCTTGCCGGTGAGGCCGTCGTGGTCGGCCTGCAGCCACGGAGCGACGGTTGAGACGAGGTCGGTGGCGTCCCGGATCGTCTGCTGCGCAGCGGAGCTGGGCGGCACGGTGATCACGTCGTTGGGACGAACCTGGAAACTCGGGATGTTGACGCGGCGGCCGTTCACGTGGAAGTGGCCGTGGCGGACGAGCTGGCGCGCCTGCGCGCGCGACGCCGCGAAGCCGAGCCGGTAGACGACGTTGTCGAGCCGCGTCTCCAGCATGCGGAGCAGCTCCTCGCCCGTGACGCCGGAGCGGCGGGACGCCTTCTCGTAGTAGCCGCGGAACTGCCGCTCGAGCAGCCCGTAGTAGCGGCGCGCCTTCTGCTTCTCGCGCAGCTGCAGCAGGTACTCGCTCTGCTTGATGCGGCCGCGCCCGTGCTCGCCCGGCGGATACGAGCGACGCTCGATCGCGCACTTCTCGGTGAGGCAGCGCTCGCCCTTGAGGAACAGCTTCATCCCCTCGCGGCGGCAGATGCGGCACTTGGGACCGAGATCGCGGGCCATTAGACGCGCCTCCGCTTTCGCTGGCGCACGCCGTTATGGGCCTGCGGGGTGACGTCCTTGACGGACAGAATCTCGAGGCCGGCGGCCTGGAGCGAGCGGATCGCCGTCTCGCGTCCGGAGCCGGGGCCCTTCACGAAGACCTCGACCTTCTGGAGGCCGTG
>DATKQO010000200.1:0-3166 GCA_035532715.1 Gaiellaceae bacterium
GGCGGAGCGCCTGCTGGCGCTCGCGCCGTTCGCCGGCCCGGCGAAAGCGGCCTTCTTCAACGCAGGCACCGAGGCGGTCGAGAACGCGGTCAAGTTTGCGCGCGCGTACACGCGCCGCCCGGCCGTCATCGCCTTCGAGGGCGCCTTCCACGGCCGTACGTTGCTGTCGCTGACCCTGACCTCGAAGACGCATCCGTACAAGGCGGGCCTCGGCCCGTTCGCACCGGAGATCTACCGCGTCCCGTTCCCGAACGTCTACCGCGGGATCACGACCGCCGACGCGCTCGCCGCGCTCGAACGCGCCTTCGTCGGCCAGGTCGCCGCGGAGACTGTCGCGGCGATCGTGCTCGAGCCGGTGCAGGGGGAGGGCGGCTTCATCGTCGCGCCCCGGGAGTTCGTCGCCGGCGTGCGCGCGATCTGCGACCGGCACGGGATCGTGCTGATCGTCGACGAGGTGCAGACCGGCTTCGGACGCACGGGTCGCATGTTCGCGATCGAGCACTACGAGATCGAGCCCGACCTGATCACCGTGGCGAAGTCGATCGCCGCCGGCCTTCCGCTCTCGGGCGTCCTCGGGAAGGCGGAGATCATGGACGCGCCCGGCGACTCGGCGGTCGGAGGCACGTACGTCGGCAACCCGGTGGCCCAGGCGGCCGCGCTCGCGGTGCTCGACGTGTTCGAGGAGGAGGCTCTCGTGGAACGTGCCGAGCGCATCGGCGAGGTGATTCGGGGCAGGATGCTGGAATGGCAGGAGCGCCATCCTCAGATCGGCGATGTTCGCGGCCTCGGAGCGATGCTCGCGGTCGAGTACGTCCGGGATCCCGAGACGAGGGAGCCGGCGCCGGAGCTCGCCTCCCGCGTCGCGGAGGCGGCGGCCAAGAGGGGCCTGCTGCTGCTCAAGGCGGGCACCTACTCGAACTGCAACCGCGTCCTCTGCCCGCTCGTGATCACGGATTCCGAGCTGGACGAGGCGCTCGGCGTCTGGGAAGACGCGCTCGACGCGGTTCTCGCGTAGCCGCAGCGGCGGTTCCCGCGTTGTACGGGGGTGGCGTCCCGCTTCCTGTCTGCCCCTGCCCGGAGTCCCGTGATCGGTGACGTGATCGCCGGACGCTACGAGCTCGCGGGGCTCGTGGGAACGGGCGGTATGTCGAGCGTGTACAAGGCGCACGACCGGCTCCTCGAACGCGACGTCGCACTGAAGGTGCTGCACCCGCACTTCGGCGACGACGAGGAGTACGTCGAGCGCTTCCGGCGCGAGGCGCGCGCGGTCGCGCAGCTCTCGCACCCGAACCTCGTCACCGTCATCGACCGCGGCGAGGCGGACGGCCACCAGTTCATCGTCTTCGAGCTCATCGACGGCGAGAATCTCAAAGAGCTCGTGCAGCGCACCGGGCCTCTGCCGGTCAGTCGCGCGGTCGAGCTGACGTCGAGTGTCGCCGACGGGCTCGCCTTCGCGCACGAGCACGGCCTCGTCCACCGCGACGTCAAGCCGCAGAACGTGCTGGTGAACGGAGAGGGACAGGCGAAGGTCACCGACTTCGGGATCGCGCGCTCGCTCGACGTCGAGCACGGCGTGACCCAGACCGGAACGGTGATGGGGACGAGCAACTATCTGTCGCCGGAGCAGGCGGCCGGCAAGCCGGTAACCCCGGCGACCGACGTCTACTCGCTCGGCGTCGTCCTCTACGAGCTGCTGACCGCGGAGGTGCCGTTCCCCGGCGACAACTTCGTCGCCGTGGCGATGAAGCACCTGAACGAAACGCCGCCGAGCCTGCTCGAGCGCCGCGCCGACGTACCCGTCCGGCTCGCGGCGGCGGTCGACCGCGCGCTCGAGAAGGACCCCGCGCGGCGGTTTCCCTCGATGGGCGCGTTCGCCGCCGAGTTGCGGCGGTGCCTGCGCGAGCAGGGCTCGTTCGATGCGGAGCAGACCTTCATCGCCGCGCGACCCGTGCCCCGGACGAACGCACCGCGGCGCGCGCGCCCCCGCCGGAGCTTTCCGCGCCGGACGGCGTTCCTGCTGCTCGCGCTCGTCGCCCTGGCGGCTGCGATCGCCGCCGGCGTCCTCGAGCTCGCCGGGTCGAAGAAGGGTCCCCCGAGCGGCGCCGGCTCGGTGATGCCGCTCGTGCCGGTGCAGGGCGTCGGCTCGTACGACCCGCAGGGAAGCGACCACACCGAGCACAGCGACGCGGCGCCGCGCGCCACCGACCACAACCCGGCAACGTACTGGTTCACGGACATCTACAACACGCAGGACTTCGGCGGTCTCAAGACCGGCGTGGGCCTCGTGCTCGACGCCGGCAAGGCGACCTCCCTCCAGTCGCTCACGGTGACCACCGACACGCCGGGGTTCACGGCGAAGATCGAGACGGGCGACTCCGCAACCGGGCCCTTCAGCGACGACTCGTCGGTGCAGACGGTGACGAGCACGACGACGTTCGCGCTGCACGGCACGACCGCCCGCTACTACCTCGTCTGGCTCACGAGCCTCCCACCGGGACGCACCGCGCACGTCAACGAGGTGCAGGCGCGCGGCTAGTACTCGTGGTTACACCGCTAGTACTGGAGCCGGGCGCGCCGCTCGGCCCGTTCGAGCGCGAGCGCGATCAACCGGTCGAGCAGCTCCACGTAGCCGATCCCCGAGGCCTCGAAGAGCTTGGCGTAGACGCTCGTCTCCGTGAAGCCGGGCATCGTGTTCAGCTCGTTCACGATCACTTCGCCGTCGTCGCGGACGAAGAAGTCGACTCGGGCCAGCCCTTCGCAGTCGCCGGCGACGAACGCGTCGACTGCGCGCTGCTGGACGAGCGCGATCGTCTCCTCCGGCAGCTCGGGCGGGATCACGAGCTCCATGCCGCCCGATTCGTACTTCGAGGCGAAGTCGTACCACTCGTGGTCGAGCGTGTCGATGCGACCGGGAAGCGACGCGACCGGCGGCGGCACGCGGTTGCCGAGGACGCCCACCTCGACCTCCATGCCGCTGACGAACTCCTCGACGAGCACCTTCTCGTCGTGACGGCGCGCGAGTGAGACCGCGGCCGCGAGCTCCGACGCGTCGTGCACCTTCGAGATGCCGACCGAGGAGCCGAGTCGCGCCGGCTTGACGAACACGGGGTACTCGAACGGGCATTCGACCGCGTCTCCGTCGCGGATCGTGTGGTGGCGCGCGACG
>DATKQO010000201.1:0-9131 GCA_035532715.1 Gaiellaceae bacterium
AGGGGGAGTGACGCCGCCGTGAACCCCTGCTCAAATGCGCCTTGCCCAACGACATGCGGATCGCCGTGCGCGACCGCCCCCGTGCCGAAGGGACCCCCTCATGCGGAAGACTCGCCTCCTCCTCGTTCTGTGCGCGCTCGCCTTTGCGCTCGCCGTCGCGCTCGCGAAGCCGCTGCCGAGCCGGGCCGACGCGACCGAGCCGCAGACCGCCCCACCCGATCCCTCGCCGACGAACGCCGATGCGATCGTCCCCCCGCTCCCCGCCGTGAGCCTCGAGCCTGCCGTGGCCCGCAGGCCGGCGGGCGTGCTCCACCGCGCGCTCCACGTGCCGCTCGGCGACAAGATCGTGCGCTATGCGAAGCACTTCCTCGGCGTGCGCTACGTCTACGGCGGCAGCTCGCCGCGTAGCGGCTTCGACTGCTCGGGCTTCGTGCGCTACGTCTACCAGCACTTTGGCATCACCCTCGCTCACTCGAGCTACGCCCAGTTCGAGGCCGGCACGCGCGTCGCCCGCGGCGGGCTCAAGCCCGGAGACCTCGTCTTCTTCGACGGCGAGGGCCACGTGGGCATCTACATCGGCTCGGGCCGCTTCATCCACGCCCCGCACACGGGCACCCGCGTCTCGGTCGCGTCCCTCGGCGGCTGGTACAGCGGCGACTATGACGGCGCCCGCCGCCTCCTCCGGCACGCGTAGCCGCAGCGGAGACCGGGTTCGCCCCGTGGAACCAGTGTTCGGCGATCGGTAGTGTCGGCCGCATGGAGCCCGTCGTCGAGATCGCGTACGCGGGCGAGCGGGAGGCGGCGCCGGGGCGGTTGCGCCTCGTCCAGCAGTTCGTGAACACCGTCGACGCCGAGCACGGCCGCGAGATACTGAGCGACCCCGTACGGCTCCGCGTCGTGCTCTCCGACCTCGGTCTCCTCACGGCGGACGCGCCGGTCGGCGCGGACGACCTCGGGCGCGCGCTCGCCGTCCGTGAGGCGCTGCGACGCCTCGCGCTCGCGAACAACGGCGGCGGGCTCGACCCCGAGGCGCTCGCCACGCTCGAGGAGGCGGCGGCCGCGGGGAAGCTCGGCGTGCGCTTCGCCGCCGGCGGCACGAGCCTCGACGGTCTCGAGTCGGGCGTCCGCGGCGCCCTCGCGACGCTCGTCGGGATCGTCCATACGGCGGCCACGGACGGGACGTGGCCGCGTCTCAAGGCGTGCCGGCGCGACGTCTGCGGCTGGCTCTTCTACGACCGCTCGCGGAACCGCTCGGCCCGCTGGTGCCAGATGGCCGTGTGCGGCAACCGCACGAAGACGCGCGCCTACCGGACGCGGCGCCGCGCGCCGTCCTAGCGCAGCTTCTCGGCCATCGCCGTGAGCAGCTTCCACGCGATCGCGGAGTTGCTCTCGACGAGGGGCTTGAACTCCCACGGGGTCATCCCGTGGCAGACCATGTCCGAGCTGGCGACGATCGTCGCCGTCCGGTCGGAGCCGGTCAGAAGCGCGATCTCGCCGAAGTAGTCGCCGGCACCGATCGTCCCGCGGCTCTGGCCGTCGACCGTGACCTCGGCCTCCCCGGACTCGACGACGAAGAAGCCGGCCCCGCCCGCACCCTCTTGCGTGACGGTGTCGCCGGCGGCGAAGCGCCGCTCCCGCATCGTCGCGGCGATCTGGGCGAGCTCGCGGTCGTCGAGGCCGGCGAAGAGCGGCACCTGCTTGAGCACCGTTGCGGAGCCTTTGGCCACGGCGGAGTTATACACCGGAAACAGCTCCCACCACGCCGTAGGGCCCGTTTGGGGAACGATACGGCCCGTGAAGCTCACGGTCGTCGGCTGCTCGCCTGCGTGGCCCAATCCGGGCGGCGCGCAGTCCGGCTATCTCGTGGAGGGGAAGGGACGCCTGCTGCTCGACTGCGGGCCCGGCGTGCTCGCGCGGCTGCGCGAGCGGGAGTCGTGGCCGCAGATCGACGCGATCGTGCTCACGCACTTTCATCTCGACCACTGGGGCGACCTCGTGCCGTGGGTGTTCGGCGCCGCCTACGGCGCCGGCCGGAGCGGCCCGCGGCCGGAGTTGTGGCTCCCGCCGGGCGGCGGCGCCACCCTGCGCTCGCTCGGCGCGACGCTCGGATTCGCGGCGCGGCTCGACGACGTCTTCGCGCTGCACGAATACAAGGACGGGGCGCCTTTCGCCGCGGCGGGGTTCTCGGTGACGCCGGTGAAGCTCGCCCACTACACGGAGCTCACCTTCGGGCTCCGCGTGTCGAACGGCGAGTCGACCGTCGCCTACTCGGGGGACACTGCACCGACGCCGCGGCTCGCCGAGCTGGCGCGCGACGCCGATCTCTTCCTCTGCGAGGCGACGCTGCTCGAGCCGGAACCGCCGGACGACCGCGGCCATCTCACCGCGGGCGAGGCGGTCGAGGCCTTCGAGGCCTCGGGTGCACGCCGGCTGGTCGTGATCCACCGGCCGGACGAGCTCCCGCTCGACGCGGGGGTCGAGCGCGCCCGGGACGGCCTCGAGCTGACGTTGTAGGAAGCCGGCGTAGCGGGCGTTCGCCCGGCGTAAACCTACGACGAGAGCGGGTGGAGCTCGACGATGAGCTCGCACTCGAGCGCTTCGGCGATCTTCAGCAGCGTGTCGATGCGCGGCGGCCGGCCGCCACGCTCGAGGCGCGCGATCGCCGACTGCGTCGTGCCGACGAGCTCTGCGAGCTCGCGCTGCGACATGCCCTTCGCGTTGCGCTGCTCCGCGACCTTTCCGGCGATCGCGGCGAAGAACCAACCGCGGTCGCGCGTCGCGATGCGCTCGCGCAGCCGCTCGAGCGGCCGTGCGGGCTCTGGGCGGGCTCGGGCTGCCATCGAGGCATCATAGCACGCGTGCTATGTCGGCGTGAACCCCGGACGCGACGACACCAGGACGGCGTCGCCGACGCGAACCCGACCCGGCGCGGCCACCGCGCCGTAGACGCCGAACGGCAGCGGCTCGAAGCGGCCTTCCCGCCGGTAGCGGGCGAGCGTGCCGAGCGTGTCGAAGTCCGTCTCCCCCGTCTCGGGGCTCTGCGTCGTGACGACGCAGCGGCCGACGTCGCCGTTCAGCGTGAGCACCGCGTCGCCCACCCGCACGTGCGCGCCGAGCCACTCGTCCTCCTCGTGCGCGCCGACGCCGTCGACCTCGAGCAGCATCCGGAAGCGTCGCCCGTCGACGGGCTCGTCCGTCCCCGCCTCCTCGGCGAGGCGGGCGAGCGAGCCGCGCGAGACGAGCGAGATCGCGCCGCCGCGGTGGCCGCGGTCGGTCGCGTGCCGCTCGGCCCAGAGCAGCGTCAGGTCGCGCCCCGCGAAACGGGAGAGCGCGTCCTGCCACGGGCCGGCGACGCGGCGCGACTCGAGCGGCTCGCCCCACAGGTCGCCGACGACGGTCTCGCCGAGCTCGACGACTCCCTCGACGCGCACGCCGTCGGGGAACGTGAGCGCGAGCGTGCGACTCGCCTCGTCCCACTCGGGGCGGATGCGCTGCATCGGCCCGAAGCGCTTGTTGTTGAACAGGCGCCCGTCCGCGTCGAGCAGCCAGAAGCGCCGGTTTCCCACGACGCCGTCACGGCCGAGCTCGACCTCTTCCGGGTGCACGAGCCCGAGCGACTTCACAGGTGCGACCGAGATGCGGACGACGCGAGGCTCCATCCTGTGAGCGTAGCGAGGACGCCGGGGCAGCCTTCACCTCGTGCGGGCGGCTCTCAGAAGTAGAACTGCGACCAGGCCGTCCACCAGTCGGCGGCCTTCGAGACGAGCGTGAGCGGACCCACCTGCTCGACGCCGCGCCGGTTGCGGTACTCGACGAGCCGGTCGGCCGTCGTGAACACGACCTCGATCGCGCACGGCCGCGCGGGAACGTAGGGTTGCACGGCCTTCAGGTCCTTCAGCGCGGTGCGTGCACGGTCCTCGATCAGCTCGCGCGCCCGCACCGCCGTGAGCTGGCGCGCGCTGAACCGGCCGAGCCCGACCTTCACCTCGGCGGTCGTGAGCCCGTCGCCGAGCAGCTCGCGCGCCTCGCGGCAGACGGCGCGGTCGCCGGTGACGAGCAACACCGGGCAACCCCATTGTCCGCACAACGCGGCGTTGATTCCCGTCTCGCCCACGAGCGTCCCGTTGAACTTCAGGCTCTGCCACGCCTGGCTCGACACCGTGTGGGAGAGAACCCCGTCGGGTGTGCCGGCCATGGCGTGCATGCCGACGAAGAGCGCGGCGTCGCAACCCTGCTCGAGAAACTCCGTGTACTCCGTCCACTCGTTCTGCACGACGAACTCGCAGTCCGGGTCGAGCTGGTCGGGCAGGAGCGAGTTGAAGGTGTAGTCGCCGCCGGCGCCGTGGCAGTCCATGACCACGATCTCCGTCGCGCCGGCGCTCTTCGCGCCGCGGACCGCCGCGTTGATCTCTTCCGTGTAGAGCTTTCGGCCTTCGTGGTAGAGCGTCTGGTCGCCGCCCGTCTGCGCCCACTTGACGATCCCGGCGACGCCCTCGATGTCGCTGATGATGTGGACGCGCACCGCCAGAGACTAACCTCCTCCGGTGGACACGGGGCTCGCGGGCAAGCGCGTCGTCATCACAGGCGCCTCGGGCGGGATCGGCTCGGCGTGCGCGCGCGCATTCGCGGCCGAGGGCGCGCTCGTCGCGGTTCACTATCACCGCGGCCGCGAACGGGCGGAGGAGCTCGCAGCCGAGCTCGGCGGCGCACCGGTTGTCGGCGCCGACCTCACCGACGAGACGCAGGTCGCCGCGCTGTTCGGGGAGGTGCGGGACGGGCTCGGCGGTGTGGACATCTGCGCCGCTGTCGCGGGGGTGTGGCCGTCCGCGGACGAGCCCGTCTGGGAGCTCTCGCTCGAACGCTGGGAGGCGACCCTGCGTGCGAACCTCACCGCGACGTTTCTCACCGCGCGCGCGTTCATGCGCGAGGTCGAGCGGAACGGACACGGAAATCTCGTGCTCGTCGGCTCGACGGCGGGACGCTTCGGAGAGGCGGGGCACGCCGACTACGCGGCGGCCAAGTCCGCGATCCAGGTCGGGCTGCTCCTCAGTCTGAAGAACGAGATCGTGCGTATCGCACCGGCCGGTCGCGTCAACGCGGTCGCGCCCGGCTGGACGGTCTCGCCGATGACGCGCGGCTCACTCGACTCGGAGGTGGTCGACCGGGTAACGCGCACGATGGCGTTGCGCAAAGTCGCGTCGGTGGACGACATCGCGCGCGCCGTCGTCGTGCTCGCTTCCGACGAGCTCTCCGGACACGTCACCGGCGAGCTCGTGACGGTCGCCGGCGGCATGGAGGGACGCACGCTCCACGGCTGAACGAAAGGCGGCGCCTCGCGGCGCCGCCTCGAAGCTCCGGCCGCAGGAAAGATTGCCGTCAGTCCCCGGCGAGGAGTTCGACTCTCGTATCGGCGCCCGGACGCCCCGGCTTGAGCCGCCGGGCCGTGAAGCGGCCGGGTCAACCGAGTACGAGGGATTGGTGAAGCCAGGACGGAGTGCGATATTTCCTGTGCATCCGTCGAGCGGCCCCGATGCGGCGGGGGCAGCCCCGGAAGCTTCCGAGGACAGAGAGCAGGGCTGGCGGCGGCTCCGCTCTCTGTTCTCGGGCGGAGCGCGAACGTTCCTACACTGGGCGTCGTGAGCAGGTTCCTCGAGCGGCTCGCGACCGGCACGCCGATCGTCGCGGACGGCGGCATGGGCGCGGTGCTCGCAAGCGCGGTCGCGCGGCTGCGCTGCCCGGAAGAGGCGAACCTCCGCGCCCCCGAGACCGTCGTCGACGTCCACCTCGGCTACATCCGCGCGGGTGCGGAGCTGATCGAGACGAATACCTTCGGCGCGAACCGTCCGAAGCTCGCACAGCACTTTCTCGAGGACGAGTTCGAGCGGATCTGCAACGCCGGCGTCCGGCTCGCCCGCGAGGCGCGCGAGGTATCGGGGCGCGAGGTGTTCGTCGCGGGCTCGATCGGCCCGCTCGGGGACTCGGAGCTGCACGGCATCGAGCCGGCGGCGCTCTATGCCGAGCAGGCGCGTCTGCTCGAAGGCCGCGGCGTCGACCTGTTCATGGCCGAGACGTTCTTCGACCTGCGCGACCTCGAGACCGCCGTCGGCGCGATCCGCTCCGTCTCTGCCCTCCCGATCGTCGGGCTGATGACGTTCGACAGCTCGGGCGAGACGCTCGCCGGCGTCTCTGCGCGAGCGGCGGGAGAGAGACTGCGCGCGCTCGGGCTTGCCGCGTTCGGCGCGAACCACGGTGCGGGCCCGGCGGCTGCGCTCGCCGCGCTCGCGGAGATGCAGGCGGACGGCTCGGTGCTCGCGGCGCTGCCGAACGTCGGCCTCGCGAGCATGTCCGGCCGGCGGATCGTCTTCCCCTACGCGACGCCGGAGTACTTCGGGGAGTTCGCCGCGCAGGCGCGCGCGCTTGGCGCCGGGATCATCGGCGGCTGCTGCGGCACGACGCCGGCGCAGATCGCCGCGATCCGCGCGGCGGTCGACGAGAACCTCGCCCCGACGGGCCCCATCCTCGTGCGTGAGCGCGAGCAGGTGACGCAGGCGGCGCCCGCGGGCGAGCGCACGCAGCTCGAGCGGCTGCTCGACGAGGGGACGTTCGTCGTCTCCGTGCAGCTCGATCCGCCGCTCGGCGCGAACCCGGAGGTGCTGCTTGCAACGGCGCGGGCGGTGCGCGACTCGAACAGGGCGCAGTTCGTCGACGTGAACGACAACCCGCGTGCGCGCGCACGCATGAGCGGGATCATGGCGTCGGTCGCGATCGAGCGGTTCACGGGCGTCGAGACGATCCCGCACCTGACGCCGCGTGACATGACGGTCGCCGGACTCGAGTCGATCCTGCTCGGAGCGCACGCGGAGGGCGTGCGCAACATCCTCTCGGTCACCGGCGACCCGCCTGAGTCGGGCGACTATCCCGGAACGCACGCGGTCTACGACGTCGACTCGATCGGGCTCGTCGAGCTGATGACGCGGCTGAACCGCGGCGAAGACTTCCACGGCCGCG
Organism: Gaiellaceae bacterium; assembly: GCA_035532715.1. Classification (GTDB taxonomy): domain Bacteria; phylum Actinomycetota; class Thermoleophilia; order Gaiellales; family Gaiellaceae; genus Palsa-739. The sequence goes on from DATKQO010000201.1 coordinate 7,009, forward strand.
CGATCGACGCGCCGACGTCGTTTCACCCGGGTGTCGCCGTCAACCCGACGGCCGACGACCTCGGGCTCGAGGCCGACCGGTTCCACCGCAAGGTCGCCGCGGGCGCGCGGTTCGCGATGACGCAGCTGCTCTTCGACCTCGAGCTACTCGACGCGTTCCGCCGGCGCATCGGCGGCACGTGGCCGGTGCCGGTGCTCGTCGGCGTGTGGCCGATCCGCACCTACGACACGCTCGTGCGGATGCACAACGAGATGCCGGGCCTCGTCATCCCCGAGCACGTGCTCGAGCGCTACCGCAGCGCGGGCCCCGCGGCGCGCGACGTCGGCCTCGCACTCGGGCTCGAGCTGATCGAGGGCGCGCGCTCCGTCGCGCAGGGCGTCTACGTGATGGCGCCGTTCAAGCAGCCGCTGAACGTCGTCGAGCTCCTGCCGGAGCTCGCTCCTCAGCCGGTCGCGCAGGCGCCGGTCGACACCGCGACGGCGCCCGCCGAGTCGAGCACGCGGCGCACGACCGAGGCCGGCACGCCGTAGCCGCTCGGCGCGCCGATGCGCGCCGCGAAGATCGTCGACTCGACGGCACCGGACGCGTCGACGGCCGGCGCGCCGGAGTCTCCGTGGCGCACGCGGCCTGCGATCGCGGTGATCGTGCGCGGAACGGGCCCGTGCCCGTAGATGTCGCGGGTGAAGACGACGGCCGTGCGGCCGATGCGCCCCGGGGTCACGGTGAGCGGGCCGTTCTCGGGATAGCCGATGATCCCGACCGCCGCGCCCGGCCGCGAGTCGCGAAGCCGAAGCGGAGCGACCGGCGGCGCACCCTGGATGCGCAGGACGGCGATGTCGTTCCCGGAGTCGAATGCGACGACGGTCGCCTGCCGGTAGCCGAGGCCGTGGGGGAACTGCACGGTCGTCCCGTTCTCGCCGGCGACGACGTGCGCCGCCGTGACGACGAGGTCGCGTGCCGCGAACCAGCCGCTCCCCTCGACGCCGACGCCGCACGCGTTGCCGAGGATACGGACGACCGAGCCCTCGGCGCGGCCGACCGCCGGCACGCGGGCGATCGCCGGCGCCGGAGGCGCGGCCGGCGCCTGCGGGCCGGTGATCGACGGGAACGGATCGATGCGCGCGAGAAGGTGAAGGAGCCGGCTCGGCGAGACCGCCTCGTCGAGCCGCCGCACGATCTGCGACTGCTGCACGGCGCGGCGCAGGCTCGGCTGGCCGGGGATGAGCAGGGCACTTGCGCCGACGACCCACACGAGCACGACTCCCATCCCAGCGCCGAGCACGAGCCCTCCGAGCGAGTCGAAGAACCGGAACGGCGTCAGCTTCAGCCCGCCGCGGACGAACGAGCCGGCGATCCCGGCGACGGTCTGGAGAAGGAGCGCACCGACGACTGCGCCGCCGAGCCCCGCCAGCGGCGTCCACGGCGAGCCTGCCCCGCCGTGCAGCACGTGCGGAGCGGCGCGCGAGCCGAGGTACGCGCCGGCGACGAGCCCGGCGAGCGAGAGGGCGGTCGCGATGAGCCCGCGGCGGAGCCCGCCCACCGCCATGAGCCCGATGAGTGCGAGCGCGATCCAGTCGACGGTCGTGAGCGACACGCGTGCAGTCTCGCAGTACCGGGGCGGCGACCCGCGGCTACAATGCCGCCGCGCCTGGGGGCGTAGTTCAGCTGGTTAGAACGCCGGCCTGTCACGCCGGAGGTCGCGGGTTCGAGTCCCGTCGCTCCCGTACCACGAAGCCCGCTCAGAGAGCCGGCTTCTTCGCGTCAGGGGTATCGGCAGTCAGGACGAGAGCCGCCGATGGTGAGTGAAATGGTGCGTAGACATTGGGAGGACATTCCGCTGGGCCAGGAAATCCGGCTGCCCGCGTGGGTGTTTCCTGCGGCGGAATCGTTCTCGACAACTTTTCCCGCGCAGACGGGGAACCAGCGCGCGCGTACGCCGAACGTCAGCTCCGGTAGGGTTGCGGCTCCTCGTGCGCTTCGGTCTCCGGATACCGCCCTGCGCGAATGTGCGCGAGGTCGCGCGCTGCGTCGCCGACGCTGAGCGAGCCGGCTTCGACATCGCGTGGCTGCCCGACTCGCAGTTCCTCTGGCGCGACGTCTGGGCGAGCCTCGCCCTCGCGGCG
>DATKQO010000202.1:0-3880 GCA_035532715.1 Gaiellaceae bacterium
CGCAAGCCGCTCGCGCAGCTGCTCTTCTTCTCGCTGCTCCTCGTGTTCCTCGGCGGCAGCGGGATCGCCCACGCCGCGCCTCCCGGGACGCGATTTGCGCTCGTCGTGAAGATCGCGCTCGCGCTCGCCCTCGCCGGCGGAGCCGCGGCCGCGCTCGCGCCGACCGTGCGCCCGCTCCTGCCGCTCGCGGGCGCGGCCACGCTGCTCCTGCTCCTCGCCCCCACGCTTTCCGGCCACGCTCTCGACCGCGGCCAGCCACGCGTCCTCTCCGCGCTTGCGGACTTCGCGCACATGGCCTCGGCGTCGGTCTGGCTCGGCGGGCTGCTGGCACTCGTCTACGTGGTGCCGCGAGCGACCAGCGACGGGATGGTACGACGGGCGGTCGCTCGGCGGTTCTCGTCGATCGCGCTCGCGGCGATCGTGCTGGTGGGCGCCACGGGCGTCGCACGCGCACTGACCGAGCTGTCGACCGTGCACCAGGTTTGGTCGACGTCATACGGCCGCGCGCTGGTCGCGAAGACGGTGCTCTTCGTGCCGCTCTTCGGCGTCGGCCGGCTGAACCGCGCGCTCCTCGCCGGTGCATTCGCGCGCCTGCGCCGTTCGGTGCTCGTCGAGATCGCCGTGATCCTCGGGATCGTCGTCGCAGTCGCGATCCTGACCGAGCTCCGCCCCGGTCGCGAGACCCCGCGCACCGGACTTCCCGCGCGTGTCCACCGAGCCGCGGCCGCGCGGTTGACGATCGACCGCTACGCCGGGTTCGACGGCTCGGGCACGATCTCGCCGCCGCCACCTTCGCGGTAGCGCTGCGCTTCTTCGCCGACCAGCTCCAGAAAGCACGGTGCGTCCTCGAACGCGGCGAGCCCGACAGGCGCGTTGCGAGGTCGGCGCGAGCGGTACGACGAGCGCCGCACGGTCGCAATCGCCCCGGCCGCTCCGACGAGGCCGCCGATCGCGAACGAGCGAAACTTGCTCCCGCGCCCCGCACCTTCCATGCGACGATCGTACTCGACGTGCGGCTGACCACCCTTGGCGATTTGCTCCTCGACGTGATCGTGCGTCTCGACGATCCGCTCGTGCCCGGCGACGACCGGCTCGCCGAGACGCTGACCATCGCGGGCGGGCAAGCCGCGAACGTCGCCGCCTGGGCGAGCGACCTCGGCGCGGCCGCAAGGTTCGTCGGCAAGCGCGGCGACGACGCGGCCGGGGAGATCGTCAGCCGCGCGGTGCGCACGCACGGCGTCGATGTGGTGGGGCCCGTCGCGGGCAGAACGGGCGTCGTCGTCTCGATCGCGTCGGAGGGCGATCGCACGATGGCATCCGACCGCGGCAGTGCTCCCGACCTGGCGCCGCACGAGCTCGATGCGTCGTGGTTCGATTGCGACGTGCTGCATCTCTCGGGCTACTCATTGCTGCGCGAGCCAATCGCCTCGGCCGCGCGCTCGGCTGTCGGCTTCGCGCGCGAGCGCGGCGCGTCGATCGCCGTCGACATCTCGACGTGGACGCTCGTCGACGACGTCTTTTGCGCGCGGCTGAACGTCGTGGCGCCCGATGTCGTTTTCGCCACCGAACGCGAACAAACCGCCGTCGGTGCGCTCAACACACGCTGGGTGCTGAAGCGCGGAGCCGACGGTCTCCACGTCGACGGCCGTGACTATCCGGCGATACCGACCGAGGTCGTCGACACGACGGGAGCCGGCGATGCGCTCGCGGCCGGCTTCCTCGTCGGCGGGCCCGAGCTCGGGCTCGAGGCGGCCGCGCGCTGCTGTGCGCGCATGGGAGCCATGCCGTGATCGTCAGCGACGAGGTCCGGCAGGCGATGCGCGACGGACGAGGCGTCGTCGCGCTCGAGACGACGCTGATCGCACACGGCTTTCCACCCGGCGAAGGGGTCGAGGTCGGTCTCGCGTCCGAGCGGGCCGTGCGTGACGGCGGCTCTGTGCCGGCGACGATCGGCGTGCTTGACGGCGAGATCCGCGTCGGGTTGACCGAGGACGAGCTCGAGCGCTTCGACGCGAATGCGATCAAGCTCGGCCCACGCGACGTGGCCGCCGCCGTCGTGCAACGCGCGCTCGGCGCGACGACGGTCGGCGGCACGCTCGTCGTGTGCAACGCGGCAGAGATTCGGTTCATGGCGACCGGGGGCCTCGGCGGCGTGCACCGCGGCTGGCCGACGCCGCCCGACGTCTCCGCCGACCTGAAGGCGCTCGCGCAGACGCGGGCGCTCGTCGTCTCGTCGGGCGTGAAGTCGCTGCTCGACGTGGCCGCAACCTCGGAGCTGCTCGAAACGCTCGGCGTGCCCGTGCTCGGGTGGCGCACCGGCTCGCTGCCGCTCTTCTACGCCGCGGCCGGCGGCCCGCCGGTCTCCGCGCGCGTCGAGACGGCGGCCGAAGCGCGGCGAATCGCGTACGCGCACTGGGAGCTGGACGGCGGCGGCCTGCTGCTCGGACGCCCTCCGGATCAAAGCCTCGACGACGTCGAGCCGCTGATCGAGCAGGCACTCGCCGCCGCCGCGGCCAAAGCCATTCACGGTCAGTCGGTCACGCCGTTCGTCCTCTCGTACCTGCACCGCGAGAGCGGCGGCCGCACGCTCGCCGCGAACCGCGACCTGATCGTCGGTAACGCCCGTCTCGCCGGCGAGATCGCCGCTTCAGACATCTAGAGAAGCCAGCCGCCGTTCTCCTGCACGAGCCTGCCGTCGGCATAGAGGCAGCCGCCGTAGCGGAGGTCTTTGACGATGTCCCAGTGGATCGCGCTCTTGTTCGTGCCGCCCGTGAAGGTGTAGGAGCTGCCGACTGCGAGGTGCACCGTCCCGTCGATCTTCTCGTCGAACGCGACGTTCTTCATGAACCGCTGGATGCCGGGGTTACATCCGATGCCGAGCTCGCCGAGCCGGCGCGCGCCGTCGTCGGTGTCGAGCGTGTCGATCAGGAAGCCTTCCCCCGAGCGCGCGGTCGCATCGACGACCCGGCCGCTCTCGAACACGAGGCGGACGCCGTCGACCTCGCGGCCGAAGTAGACCGCGGGAAACTCGGAGAACTCGATCACGCCGTCCGCCGAGTCTTCGACCGGCGAGTAGAACACCTCGCCGCCCGGCATGTTCACGTGGCCGTCGTCGACGGCGCCGCCACGTCCCGCCAGGGAGAGCGTCAAGTCGGTGCCGGGGCCGACGATGCGCACCTCCTCCGCGGCGTCGAAGACGTCCGCGATCTTGCGCATGCGCTCCGCCTCGACGTCCCAGTCGAGCAACACCGCGTCGAAGATGAACTGCGCGTACTGCGCGGTCGTCATGCCGGCGTCCTGCGCCATCGAATGCACCGGGTACTCGGCGATCACCCACGGCGCCTCCATCGCCATCGTCCGCTCACGCATCACCAACGTCATCTGCTGCAGCGCGGAGCGGCGCTCCTCGGAGAGTTCGGCTCCTTCGCGAGCGTTCTCCGGTCCCCAGATCGAGATGAACGCGTCAACCTCCTGCCAGATCCGCCGTTGCAACGGAGCCGGCTCGCGCAGAACCTCGATTGGCGCCTCCCGCGCGAACGGGCCGCCGATCTGCTCGAACGAAAGCTGCAGGATCGGGTAGGCGCCGATGCGCGCGATCTGCTCGATCACCGCCTCGATCAGCGGCCGCGCAAGTGGCGTGCCGCGCACCGAGACCTGCCAACCCGGCTGGAGGGCGACCGACCGCTCCACCAGCAAGCGGGCGTACTGGTCGATGCGAGGATCGCGCACGCGTCAGTCCTATACGCGCCGGGTCAGGGGCACACTCGTCCTTTCGGACTATTCGAGCGTTCGCAAGAAATCTTCGATATCGAGCGCGGGCAAGGTCTGGATCTTCGTCGAGCCGCGCGCACCGAGGGCAACCGACACCTTCGCGACGGTC
>DATKQO010000203.1:0-4878 GCA_035532715.1 Gaiellaceae bacterium
TGCACGAAGATGTGCGCACCGGCCGCGACATGCGGGTCGAACGTCGCGTTCGACGCCGCGCCACCCGTCGTTCCGCCCCCGGACGCGCGCGTCGCGTGCCCGACGGCCCAGCCCCCGAACCCGGCGGCGAACATCAGGCCCAGCGCGATCAGGACGATCGCTGCTTCTGCAGCGTGCGGGCCTATGGAACGCTTACGTGGGATCTTCGTACCCTACGCTCTTTGCGCGGCCGGCACTACCGGTAGCTCTCGAGGAATCGCGGCGACGCGATCAGGAGCCGCGCCTCGACGCCCGACTTCACCCGCGGCAGGGTTCCCGGCGGTACGTCGCCGGCGCGGATGCGGCGTGCGAGCTCGCGCAGGTCCGAGTCGTCTTCCGCCGGCAGCGCCGCGAGCTCGCGGTGGACGATCCCGAGCGCGTTCATCGCGACGAGCATCCGGAAGCGGAGCCGGCGGTCGGTCAACGTCGGCAGGATCTCGCCGGCGAGGAACTCGAGGATCGCCTCGGTCAGCTCCTGCCCCGTCGGACGTTCGCTCATGCGGTCACCTGCTCGAGCAGGTTGCAGATCTCGTACTCGACCTCGGCCGAGAGGCGGCCGAGCGTCGCCAGCTCGACGCTGCGGTCGCGCCCGCTCAGGTGACGCTGCGCCTGCGTCAGCGTGCCGATCGCCCACGCGACGTTGCCCGCGAGCTCCCAGTAGTCGAGCTCCTCCGGCCGCACGTCGCGCCCGGTCAGCTCGTTGTACCGCTCGACGAACGGCTCGGCGTCCCCGATTCCGCCGAGGCGCTTCTCCGGGACGCCGAAGCGCCACGCGCGCACGAGGGAGAACGCCAGGTCGCGCACCGGCTCGTCGAGGTGGACGAACTCCCAGTCGAGCACGCCGACGAGCCCTGCCGGGCCGACGACGACGTTGCCGATGCGGAAGTCGCCGTGGTTGACGACCGCCGGCCGGCGCGGCGGCGGGTTCTCGCGCAACCACCAGAGACCGAGCTCGATCGCCGGGTGCGGCTCGCCGACCTCGTCCAGCTCCTCGACCATCCGCTCGAGGCGCGCCTCCGGGAGGAACGGCAGCCGCTCGGCGGGGATCGCGTGGATCTTCGCGAGCTCCTCCGCGAGCTGGACCGGAAGCCGCTCGCGCGCCGCGGCGAGCTCGTCCTTGCGCACGATCCGCCGCCCGATCGTCTCGCCCTCGAGTCGCTCCATCACGAAGGCCTCGCGCCCGGCGACGTCGGCGAGGTAGCCGTAGGGCTTCGGCACGGTGACTCCGGCCTCGTAGGCGGCCTCGAGGACGGCGAACTCCTGCGCGAGCGAGAGCGTGTGGTGGTGCATGACGGTGGCCGCTGCGCGGCGCACGAGCAGCCGTCGGCCGTCCGCGTCCACCGCCCACGCCTCCTTCGAGGCTCCGCCGGCGAGCAGCACGGGCTCCGAGATCTCGACCTCGCGGCCGAGCAGCCCGGACAGCGCGGTCTGGAACGCGTCTCTCATCCTGTGCGATCATTGCCGGAGATGGAGGCGGTTGTCATCCCGGACCTCGTCGCGGAGCGTCGCGAGAGCGTCCGCTCCTTCATGGAGGAGTTCGTCTATCCGAACGAGCCTGCGCTCTTCGCGGAGGACGAGCAGGGCGATGCGCTCATCGCGGAGCTGCAGCAGGAGGCGCGCTCGGCGGGTCTGTGGGCGCCGCACCTCCCGCCCGAGGCGGGCGGCAGCGGCAGCGGCTTCATCGAGTACGCCTACCTCAACGAGGAGATCGGCCGCAGCTTCATCGCGCAGCTGATCTTCGGCTGCCAGGCGCCGGACGCCGGCAACGGCGAGATCCTGCACCTGTTCGGCACGCCGGAGCAGAAGGAGCGCTACCTCGCGCCGCTCGTCGCCGGCGAGACGCGCTCGTTCTTCGGAATGACGGAGCCGGAGAACGCCGGCTCCGACCCGACGAACCTCTCGAGCCGCGCGGTGCGCGACGGCGACGAGTGGGTGATCAACGCGCACAAGTGGTTCTCCTCCGGCGCGGACGGCGCGGCCTTCGGGATCCTGATGGCCGTCACCGAGCCGGACGCTGCGCCGCACAAGCGCGCGTCGATGATCATCGTCCCGACCGACGTGCCCGGCTACGAGCTCATCCGCAAGGTCTCGGTGATGGGGCATGAGGGCCGCGGCTGGGGCACGCACTGCGAGACGCGGTGGACGGACGTGCGCGTGCCGGTGGCGAACACGCTCGGCGCTCCCGGCGACGGCTTCAAGCTGGCGCAGAAGCGGCTCGGGCCGGGACGCATCCACCACGTGATGCGCTGGCTCGGCCAGATGCAGCGCGCATTCGAGCTGCTCTGCACGTACTCGCTCGAGCGCACGGTCGGCGGCGAAGCGCTCGCCGGCAAGCAGACCGTCCAGAACTGGATCGCCGAGTCGGCGGCCGAGATCCAGGCGTGCCGCCTGATGACGCTGCAGGCCGCGCACCGGCTCGACGAGGGCGACGAGGCCCGCGTCGAGATCTCGCTGATCAAGTTCTACGCGGCGCGCGTGCTGCACGACGTGATCGACCGCGCGATCCAGGTGCACGGCGGCCTCGGCGTCACCGACGACACACCGCTCGCGGTGATGTACCGCATGGCGCGCGGCGCGCGGATCTACGACGGCGCCGACGAGGTGCACAAGATGGTCGTGGCACGCCGGATCCTGCGCTCGTTCGAGGACGGGGGAACCTGGCGCTTCACGTAGTCCTCGAGGGCGGGCGCGTACGCCTGGAGCCGCTCGAGCCGCGTCACGAGGACGAGCTGTGGGGGATCGCGCAGGACGAACGCCTCTGGCGCTGGATGCGGATCGGCGCGCACGAGAGCCGCGAGGCGTTCCGCAAGTGGTGGAAGACGATCGACCTCGGCTTCGCGACCTACGTCGACGGCGAGATCGCCGGCCACACGAGCTACCTCGGCGTCCGTCCCGAGGATCGCGTGCTCGAGATCGGCAACACGTGGCTTGCGCAACCGTTCTGGAGCACGGGCGCGAACGTCGAGGCGAAGCTGCTGCTCATGCAGCATGCGTTCGAAGACGAGGGCTTCTTCCGCGTCGAGTTCAAGACGGACGCGCTCAACGAGCGCTCGCGCGCGGCGCTTGTGGCGCTGCCGGCCGAGCTCGAAGGCGTGTTCCGCAAGCACATGCTCGTGCGCGGCGGCGAACGGCGCGACTCGGCCTGGTACGCGGTGATCGACGACGACTGGCCGGCGGTGAAGCGCGCGCTACGCGAGCGGCTCGCGCGCGAGCCGCGGCACGCGTAGGCCGACCGCGGCGACGAGAGCGAGCGCGACGAGCGCGGTCGCCTGCACGCCGTCGAAGTAGTAGCCGTGGTCGATCGGGTCGAGTGCGAGCCGGACGAGGACGACCGACAGAGGAACGGCCCAGAGCGCGTGCGCCGACGGGCGCGCGGCGCGCGCGACGGCGACGCCGACGGCGAGGGCGACCGCTCCCTGTGCGACCCGGAGCGGCCAGCCGAACGCCGTCCCGGGCGCGAGGACGTGACCGAGGAGCGACTGCGACGCGATCGCCCAGCGATAGCTGCCGGCCGCGAAGTGCCCGGTCGCGACGAACGGGAGGTAGAGCAGCCCGGCGACGCAGCCGCCGAGGAGCGCGGAGCGCGCCGCGGCGCGGAGGCTCGGCGCGAGGGCGAGCACGGCGAGCCCGAGGACGCCCCAGGTCTCGACGCCGGCCGACAGACCGACGAGGAGCGCGGCGCGCGCCGTCTTGCCGCGACGTGCGTCCGCAGCGGCGACGATCCAGAGGAGCGGCAGGAGCCCGTCGGCGGGATGGCCGGCGTCGAACACGTGCGTCGTGAAGCCGGTCAGGACGGCCGCGGCCCCGGCGAGCGCGAGCAGCCGCGGGCGCTCCACGCCGGCCGCCCGGCACGCGGCCGTGACGAGCAGCGCCGCCGCGGCCGCGAGCACGGCCGCAAGGAGTCCCGGCGAGCGCCCGATCGAGCCGAACAGGGCGAGCTGCAGCGGCCCGACCTGGGTGCCCTTGTCCGCGAACGCGCGGCTCCAGTCGGACGAGAGCAGCGTGCGGCCGGCGCGGACGAAAAGCCACGTGTCGCCGCCGTCGCTCCGCACGAAGGGCTCGAGGGCGGCAGCCGCGGCGGCCGGGCAGAGCCAGGGGAGGATCCGCCGGATCACACGGCGGGTATCGGCACGCCGCTGGAGCCGCTTTACCGGTCGCGCCGCACGATCTGGGTGCAGCGCGACGAGGCGAGCTGCGCGCCCTCGGCGTCGTAGAGCTCGCCCGAGCAGAAGGCGACGCGCCGGTTCCGCTGGACGACCCGTGCCTCCGCGCGCAGCGTGCCGGGCCGCGCCGAGCGCATGAACTCGACGCGCAGGTCGGCGGTGAGGAAGCTCTCGTCTTCGGCGAGCACCGACCAGCACGCGGCCCCCATCGCGGTGTCGAGCAGCGTCGTCACCATGCCGCCGTGCACGATCGGGCCCGCCGGCGTCTGGAAGCAATACTCCGGCGTCGCGTCCCACTCGATCGTCGCCGTCCCGTCGCCCTGGGCGAGCGACCGGTAGCCGAGCGTGAGCCAGATGTGCGGCGCGGGGAGGTCCCCGCCCCAGCCGCGGCGCGACCTCGGGCTCACCGCGGGCCGGGGATGTTCGGGAACCGGAACTGCAGGATGCGGTTCGGCTGCACCACCCAGGCCTGCCCCGTCTCCTCGCTCCCCAGTGCCTGCAGCGCCGCCTCGGCGACGAACGAAGGCTCCATGAGCGGCGCCGGCAGTGCGTCGCGGATCTCGTCGTCGACGATCGGCGTGTCCGTGAAGCCGGGACACAGCGCGTTGATGCGGATGCCGCGCGGCGCGAGCTGCGGCGCGACGCTCCGCACGAAGCCGACGACCGCGTGCTTCGT
>DATKQO010000204.1:0-3409 GCA_035532715.1 Gaiellaceae bacterium
CGCTCTTTGGACCAGCGACCGCCGATCGAAGAACCACCGCCAGGGTCAGAGACCGACGTCGATCTCGACCATGTTCGGCGCCGAGACCTACTCGGCGGCCTCATCCACGAGTACAAGGCCGCAGCGTGATAACCGCAGATCGGGTTTCCGGCACCCTCACGCTGAAAGCAGCGGCTTCTTGTTATCAAACGAGGACTCTGCTCGTTTCCCTCCATGTTCCGTTGACGGAGAGGGTGAAACGCCGGAGCATCCGATGTCGGCGGCTACGTAACCGGCACGTTTGCGCCGCCCGCCGCGGCCTGATCGCCGGCGACCAGGAGTTCCTTCGCGGCGAGCGTGGCGTAGCGGCCGTTCCGGGCGACGAGCTCGGCGTGTGTGCCGCGCTCGACGACTCGGCCGGCTTCGAGGACGATGATCTCGTCCCAGTCTTCGAGACCGACGGTGGTGTGGGTGATCGCGAGGATCCCACGTCCGTCGCGGTCGCGGGCGATTCCGCTCAAGAGCTGTCGGGCCGCGAGGTCGTCGAGGTGGGCGGAGGGTTCGTCGAGGATGAGGAAGCGGGCAGGCGCGACGAGCGTGCGGGCGAGTGCGATCCGACGCCGCTGGCCACCGGAGACGGCGAAGCCGTCCTCGCCGACCTCGGTCGCGACGCCGTCGGGGAGAGAGGCGATCCAGCGGCCGAGGCCGACGCGCGTGAGCGCAGCTGTGACCTCCGTGTCGTCTGCCTCGGGGTTGCCGACGCGGACGTTGGCGGCGATCGTGGTCGTGAAGAGGTGAGCTTCCTGCCCGTCGAGACGCACCGCGCGCCGCACGTCGGACTGGGCGGCGCTGCAGAGGTCGGCGCCGCCGAGCGTGATCGTGCCGCTGTCGGGATCGTGGAAGCGGACGAGCAGGTGCGCGAGCGTCGTCTTTCCGGCGCCGCTCGGCCCGACCACGGCGACTCTGCCCGCGGGCTGCAGGCGGAGCGAGACGCTGTCGAGAGCCGGCTCTGCTCTGTCCGGGTAGCGGACGGTCGCGTCCGCGACCGCCAGGTCGCCTGTTCGGGGGAGCGGGCGGGGCTCCGGCGGATCGGCGACGGCCGGCTCGCGGTCGATCACCTGCTCGAGCCGTCGGGCGGCGGCAGCGCAGGCGCCGAGTTGCTGGGCGGCCTGGGGAAGCGGAGCGATCGCCTCGAAGGCCGCGAGCGACGCGAGAACGAGCGCAGCCAGCAGCACCGAGTCGAGCCGGTGGGCGTTGACGGCGGGAACGGCGACGAGCAGGACCGCGAGCGCGAGCGCGCCGGCGAAGAGCACGCCCACTCCGGCCGCGAGCCCGCCGGTGAGCGCGTCGCGCGCCTGAACACGGGCCAGCGTCGTCTCGCTGCGATGGAGGCGGGCGGCCCAGTCGGCTTCGCGGCCGTAAACCGCGAGCTCCGGGGCTCCTGCGACGATCTCGAGGAGGTCGCCGGCCAGTGCAGCGCGCGCGGGCGCCTCGCGCCGCCCGGTCGTACGCGCGAGCGCAGCTGTGAGCGCCGGTAGGCCGAGCGCCCCGAGTGCAAGGCCGACGACCAGCAGCGCTCCGGCAACGGGAAGCAGCGCAGCCGCCCCGGCGCCGATCGCTCCGATCGTGAGGGCCGCGACGAGTGGCGGCGCGAGCCCGCGCAGGTAGAGATCCTGAAGCCGGTCGACGTCGGCAACGAAGCGGCTGAGCAGATCGCCGGTGCGCAGTGTCCCGAGCCCGGACGGGACGAGCGGCGCAAGGCGGGCGAAGAAGCGCACCCGCAACTCAGCGAGCATCCGGAACGCAAGGTCGTGGGAGGCCAGCCGCTCGGCGTAGCGCAGCAGCGCCCGCACGATTGCGAGCGCGCGCACCGCGACGATGGCGACGGTGAGCGAGAGGATCGGCGGACGCTCGGATGCTCGGCTGATCAGGTAGCCGGAGGTTCCGAGAAGCGCGACCGCAGCGAGGACCGCGCCCGCTCCGCAGGCGACCGCGGCGGCGAGCCGTCCAGGACGTCCGCCGGCGAGACGGGCCGCCCGCCAGAGCACCTCGGCTGTGCCCGCGCGCGTCGTCGCAAGGCTCGAGTCGCTCATGCCGCAGCCGCTCCGTCGCGCAGGCTCCGGGCACGGAGGCCGTCACGGGTGAGCTCGACGATCCGGTCGGCGCCGGCGGCGAGCTCCGCGTTGTGAACGACGAGCAGGGTCGTTCTGCCGGCCGTGAGCTGCTCGAGCGCGGCGCCGACCAGGCGCGCGGTCTCGGCGTCGAGGTGCGCCGTTGGCTCGTCGAGGACGAGCAAGGGTGCGTCGCGAAGAAACGCGCGCGCGAGTGCGACGCGCTGCGTCTCGCCGGCCGAGAGGCGCCGGCCCCCCTCACCGATCCGGGTCGCGGCGCCGTCCGGTAGCGAGTCGACGACCGGATCGAGCGCAGCCGCGGAGATCGCCGCACGCACCGCCGCTTCCGGTGCGTCGGGTGCGCCGAGCCGGACGTTCTCTTCGAGCGTGGCCGCGAAGATCGTCGGACGCTGCGGAACCCAGGCGAGGCGCCGGCGCCAGGCGACAGGGTCGATGTCTCGCAGATCGAGTCCGTCGCAGCGAACCGCGCCTGACTCCGGATCGAGCAGACGCAGCACGAGCGCCGCGAGCGTCGTCTTGCCTTCGCCGCTCGCGCCGACCAGCGCGACTCGCTCGCCCGGCGCGAGGCGCAACGACACCCCCGCGAGCACCGGACGGCCGCGGCCCGGGTAGGAGACCGTCACGTCGTCGAGCACGATCTCCGCGACCGCGGGATCCGGCGCCGGCCGCGGTCGCGCGGGAGCGCGAACGGCGGCCGGCTCGTCGAGCACGGCCAGAATCTGCCCGGCGGCGGCGAGGCCGTCGGCGCCGGCATGGAAGGTGGCTCCGAGCTGGCGGATCGGCTGGTACAGCTCGGGAGCCAGGATCAGGACGGCGAGGCCGGTCTGCAGACTCAGGTGACCCTCGGCGAGCTGGATGCCGACCGTCGCCGCGACAAGCGCCGTGCCGAGCATCGCGCACAGCTCGAGCACGAGCGCGCTGAGGAACGCCACACGCAGCGTCGCCATCGTCTCCCGCCGGTACGCCTCCCCCGCCTTGGCCAGCGTCGCCGCCTGCTCTCCGTCACGATCGTGGGCGCGAAGCGTCTCGAGGCCGCGGACGACGTCGACGAAATGCGCTCCGAGCCGCGACAACGTCCGCAAGCGCCGCTCGCTGCTCGCGCGTGCAGCGAGGCCGATCAGCACCATGAAGACGGGGACGAGCGGGACGGTGACGAGCAGAACGATGCCGGCGGCGAGGTCGCGCGGCAGCACCCACGAGACGAGGAGCAGCGGCACGACAACTGCGAGCACGGTCTGGGGTAGATAGCGCGCGAAGTAGGCCTCGAGCGCGTCGACACCCTGCACGGCGGCGGTGAC
>DATKQO010000205.1:0-3059 GCA_035532715.1 Gaiellaceae bacterium
AAGCGGGAGCGCGTCCACCCGTGGCCCGAGCTTCGCGAGCACGGCCGGCAGCAGCGTCAGCGTCGCGGCGAGCACGAAGAGGACGCTGAGCATGATCCCGAGCGCCATCGAGCGGAACGCGGGGCTCGGCACGAGCATGACGGCGGAGAGGGAGATCAGCACGGTTGCTCCGGAGAAGAGCACCGCCTTGCCTGCGGTGTCCATCGTGACTGCGACTGCGTCGCGGGCGGTCAGCTTCGAGCCGAAGAACGCGGCCCGGAAGCGATGGACGATGAAGAGGGCGTAGTCGATGCCGAGCGCGAGCGCGAACATGAGCGCGAAGTTCATCGCCCCGATCGAGATCTCGAAGCCGTGCGTCAGCACCGACAGGAGACCTGCCGAGGCGACGAGCCCGAGGATGGTCAGCATCAGCGGCAAGCCGGCTGCGGCGAGCGACCCGAACGCGAGCACGAGGATCACGAGCGTCACCGGCCAGGAGTAGAGCTCCGACTTCATCATCGCGGTGCGGTTGGCGGTGTTGAAGTCGCTCCACATCCCCGACGCACCCGTCAACGACACGACGACGCCCCCGGCCGCTGCTGCGTGCAGCTTCGACTTCAGCCCGTCGGCGGCGGCGACCATCGCCGTCGGATCGCCCTTGGCGCCCGCGGTGACGAGCGCTGTGTGCCCGTCGGCGGAGATCGTCGCTCCCGCGCGCGGGGGCACGACGGAGGCGACCGAACGGTTCGCCCGCAGAATCTGCTCGACGCGCGCGACGGTCGTGCGAAACGCGGGGTCGGCAGCGGTCGAGCGCTGCGAGTGGACGACGACCAGCAGCGCCGAGCTCGAGAGCCCCGCGAAGTTGCGCTGGATGAGCTGCCGGGCATGAACGGATTCCGAGCCGTTCGCCTGCCAGCCCGCGCCCGACAGCGCCGTCTCCACCTGGGGCGCGAAGGCGCCGAGGGCGACGGCGACGACGGCCCAGCCGATCGCGACCGCGCGGACGTGGTCGGCCATGAAGCGGCCGAGCCGCCCGATCGGGCCGACAGCCTCCGGATGCTCGAGTGCCGCGGCGACGCGCGAGACCGCGGGGGCCTTTGCGACGGCGCTCATCTGCGGCAGCCCCGCTCGACGCCCGCGACACGCTCGAGCAGAACTGAGGCCGGGCAGGAGCCGAGCGAGACGAAGAGCCACTGGTTCAGGCCGACGAACGCGGCCAGAACGAGGAACCAGGGGCTGACGAGCACGGCGAGCACGACGCTCACGAGCGTGAACGAACCTGCGAGCGCGAACAGGATGCGCTCGAGCGGCCAGGAGCGGCGCATCAGCGTCCAACTCCCGCGACGAGCTCGTTCAGCGTCTGCAACTGCTGGTGGACCGAGCCGCAGACCTCGTCGCAGAGGGCAAAGACGCCCTCGTCGACGATGCGGTAGTACACGTGGTTGCCGTCCTTTCGGCGAGCCACGATCGCGACGTCGGCCAAGACCGAGAGGTGCTTCGAGACGTTCTGCTGCGAGGCGCCGAACGCCTGGGCAAGCTCGGAAACGCTCGCCTCGCCGTCCCGGAGCCGGTCGAGCAGCCGGATCCGCATCGGCTCGCCGATGACGCGAAACCGCCGTGCGATCAACTCCGCCAGGTCGGCGGGAAGGGGGTGGGGCAGTGCCAAAGGATCCTCCAATCAACTAAACAGTTGTGGGGATGTATAGCACACGACGTGCGCCGGCTCCGGCGACCGCCGCGCCGCGTGTGCGACACCCTCCATCGCAGCACGATTTGCAGTCGGAGCGCCGGACCGTCACTCTGCGACTCGTGTCCGTCACGGTCCTGCAACTCGTCCGGCGTCTCTCGGTGCTGCAACGGCTCCAGGCCGCCGCGCTCGCCGGCTACGGCCTCGTCTCCCTCGCCCTCTTCGCGTACGGCCGGCCCGGCACCGGCATCAGCCAGGGCTTTTACGTTCCCATCGTGCTGGCGGCCCTCGCGGCAGGCCCCGCCACGGGCGCCGCCGCCGGCTTCCTCGCAACGGTCCTCTACGAGCTCGTGCTCTACCGGGATGGGTCCGGCGGCGTGACCGAGCTCGTCGGAATGCATCTGCTGTGGTACGTCGCGGCGGGCGTGGTCGTCGGCTACTTCGCCCGCCGCGGCCGGGCGATGCTCGCGGAGGCACTCGGCACGCTCGAGGATCTGCTCCGGCTCGCGCGCCGCGACCTCGGCACGGGCGCCCACGACGCGGACGGGCTGCAGCAGGCGCTCGCGGGCCGGATCGCAGCCGGCCGGCCGTTCGGCCTGCTCGTCGGCGAGCTCGAGTGCGAGGGAGACGACCCCGATGCGCAGCTGCGATCCGCGATCGCGGCGATCGCGCACGAGCTCGACGGCGCGACCGAGGTGGCCCGCATCGGGCCGACGCAGCTCGCGCTCCTCGTCGCGGCGTCGTCGGCGCGGGCGGTTGCGCGCGATTCGGCGGCGGTGGAGCGGCTGCTCGACGCGCGGGGCGGGAGCGCGACGTTCGGGTGGGCCCTGTATCCCGGCGAAGGTGACGACGCGCTGTCGCTCTTTCGGTCGGCGAGCGAGCGTCTCTACGCACGCCGCGTCGTGCGTGGCGAGTGGACGCCGACCGCGGCGAGTGCGGGGCTCGTCGACGAGATCGGCCTCGCGCCGTAGATCAGGCGGCGACGAGCAGTCGCGCCGCGAGCGCGAGGAGCGCGGCCGCCAGCAGCCACTGGATCACGGCTCCACGCAGGCGCAGGGAGACGTGCGCGCCGAGCTGCGCGCCCGCGACCACGCCGATCGACAGCGCGACCGCCCGCCGGACCCCGCGAGCGTGCGCGAAGCTGCCGAGTGCGATGTGGGTGATCGTGCCGGTGCCCGCCATGATCGCGAGCACGAAGTGGGACGTCGCCGTCGCAATGTGGGTCGGGAAGCCGAGCGCGCGAACGAGCAGCGGCACGTGAATCACGCCGCCGCCGATCCCGAGGAAGCTCGAGAGGAATCCCACGCCGAGGCTGTAGAGCGCGCCTCGGCGCAGCGGTACGGAGTAGGCGTAGGTGTCGCCGGCGCGGTCGACGAGCGTGCGCTGCTCGAGG
>DATKQO010000206.1:0-2336 GCA_035532715.1 Gaiellaceae bacterium
GCCGTCGAGCTCGACGGTCTGCTCGCGCCCGTCGATGCCGAGCAGGCATGCGACTCCGTTCCGTCCCAGCAGCCCGATGGTGGCCGCCATCAGCTGCGCGTTCCCGGCACATTCGACGACGAGGTCGAAGCGTCCGCTGCCGGCGAGATCGCCCTCGGCGGTCGAGACGTACTGCGCGCCGCACGTCTCGACGAGGGGCTTCGACGCCTCGAGCGATGCGGTCAACACGTCCACGCCCTCGAGCCGCAGCAGGTACGTGACGAGCGTCCCGATCGCGCCGGCGCCGATTACGAGCGCACGGCGCAGCTGCCAGGGTTGGCGACCGCCGATCGTGTGCGCGTGCCGCAGCGCCCGTGCGCAGATCGACGCCGGCTCGGCGAGCACTCCGAGCCGCCCGAGCGAACGCGGAATGGGGACGAGCTGCGCGGGGCTCTCGCCGACGAGCTCGCGTGCGAAGCCGTGCAGCCGTGTGATCCCGCGCTCGCTGTAGTCGCCGGTCAAGCACGCGTCCGGCGAGTCGTCGGCGCACGCGAGGCAGTGCCCGCACGATCGCCGCACGGTCATCGACACGAGATCGCCTCGTGCGAAGCCATGGCAGTCGCGCTCGACGACCCCGAGTGCCTCGTGCCCCAGGATGAGGAGATCTTCGCCGTCGGGGGCGACGCCGAAGAGGCCGTGCGCGATCTCGCGGTCGGTTCCGCACACCCCCACCTCCAGGATGCGCACCGGAACCTCGCTCGGATCGATTGCGACCGCCGGGACGTCCTCGACGCGCGCTGTGCCGGCGGCACCGGGCTCGACGACGAGCGCCTGCATCGTCAGGCGGCCGTGAGCCCGCCGTCGATCGTGAAGACGCTGCCGGTGACGAACGAGGCGGCGTCCGAGGCGAGGTATGCGACCGCGCCCGCGATCTCCTCCGGCGTGCCAAGGCGTCCCATCGGCTGGCGCGCGCGCAGCGCATCGAGCGACTCGCCCACCTCCTCGACGAGGCGGCGCACCCACGGCGAGTCGACGGTCCCGGGACAGACGGCGTTCACCCGCACGCCGTCCTCGACGTGATCGACGGCGAGAGCGCGCGTGAGCGCGACGACCGCTCCCTTCGAGGCGCAGTACGCAGCGCGGTTCTTGAAGCCGACGAGCGCGGCAACGGACGCGACGTTGACGATCGAGCCGCCCCCGCGCGCGATCATCCCGGGGATCGCGTGCTTGCAGCAGAGAAACGTGCCCCGCGTGTTGACCGCGAAGACATCTTCCCACACGCCGAGCGGCGTCTCGGGCGCATTCGTCGTCGAGCCGATTCCTGCAACGTTGACGAGCACGTCGATTTCCCGGACCGCGTCGGCCACCTGCGCTTCCTCGCGAACGTCGAGCCGCACGAGGCCGGCACCGGGGGACACATCGGCAGCAATCACGTCCGCGCCCTCGGCGGCGAGGCGCCGGGCGACCGCGGCGCCGATGCCGGAACCTGCGCCGGTGACGAGCGCCCGCTTGCCGGCGAAGCTCATGCGGTCATCGTCTCACGCAGGACGGCGCCTTCCGAGGCCGGCCCGACGAGTGAGCGGTAGCGGGCGAAGACACCGCCCTCGTCGAAGGCAGGAGGAGCCCAGCCGACGAGTCGTCTCGAGAGCTCCGCGTCGTCGAGCTCCACCGTCAGGGTGCCGGCATCCGCGTCGATCGCCACGATGTCGCCGTCGGCGAGTGCCGCGAGCGCGCCGCCGCGCGCCGCCTCCGGCGAGACGTAGCCGACCATGAGCCCGCGTGTCGCACCCGAGAAACGCCCGTCGGTGACGAGCGCGACGGAGTCGCCGAGGCCCGCGCCGACGATCGACGACGTGACGCTGAGCAACTCGCGCATTCCAGGGCCGCCCGCGGGCCCCTCGTACCGCACCACGAGCACGTCGCCCGGCTCGACGAGGCCGGCGCGGATCGCGTTCGTGCACGCCTCCTCGCTGTCGAAGACGCGCGCGGGACCGCGATGCGCGTGCATATCGGTGACCTTGACAAGGCTTCCGCCCGGGGCGAGATTGCCACGCAGCGCGCGGAGTGCTCCTTCGGGCTTGAACGGCTGCTCGATCGTCGAGAGCACGCGTCCGTCCGGGGCCGGCGCGGCACTCGCTCGCTCTGCAAGCGTCGGGCCGTCGACGGTCGGCGCCGTCCCGTCAACGTGCCCGCCGCGGAGAAGCTCGCGCAGCAACGCGCCGGTTCCGCCCGCGAGGTGGAAGTCCTCGGCGGTGAAGCGGCCCGCCGGAAGCAGGCTCGCGATCACCGGAGTCCGTCTGCTGACCGCGGCGAGATCCTCCAGCGTCAGCGCGACGCCCGCCTCGTGTGCGACGGCG
>DATKQO010000207.1:0-2216 GCA_035532715.1 Gaiellaceae bacterium
CGCTCCAAGTACTACCTCGACAAGTACCGCTTCGAGACGCGCCCCGACCTGCTCCGCGCGCTCGGTGTTGCGCTCGCGAACGCCGTTCGCGAGCATGAGCCCGACGCCGACCGGCTCGCCGGGCCCGAGCTCGGCGCCGTCGCGCTCGCTGCCGCCGCGTCGCTCGAGTCGGGGCTGCCGTTCCTGATCGTGCGCAAGGAAGCCAAGGACTACGGCACCTCCAACCGGCTCGAGGGCGTCAGCGAGGAGGGGGAGTGCATCTGCCTCGTCGAGGACGTCGTCACCTCGGGCGGGGCCGCCATCGAGGCCGTTTCGGCGCTCCGCGCGGCGGGCCTTCGTGTGTCCAACGCCGTTTGCGTGGTCGACCGCGAAGAAGGGGGTGTCGACGAGCTCGCGCGCCATGCGGTGCGCCTGCGGCCGCTCTTCCGGGCTTCCGAGCTCCTCGAAATCCCCGCAAATCCGCTTGGTTGAGCGATATCCGACCACGTTGTTAGGGTGTGAGCGAGGGTTTTATCCCCAGTCCCCGACGCAGGAGGAATGTTCGTTGACCAAGCAGGATTTCATCCAGAAGGTCGCCCAGAAGAGCGGGCTTTCGGCTCGTGACGCGGGCAAGGCCGTGGATGCGTTCATGGAGACGGTGACCGAGACCCTGAAGGCCGGAGATACCGTGAACTTCACTGGTTTCGGCAAGTTCTCGCCGTCGGCGCGTGCGGCACGCCAGGGCGTCAACCCCCGCACGGGCGAGCGCGTGCAGATCGCGGCAACGACCGTGCCGAAGTTCTCGGCCGGCAGCCAGCTCAAGGCCGCTCTCAAAAGCTAGCCCGCACGTTTTCGGTTCTCGCGGAGGGCGGCCCACATCGGCCGCCCTCCGCGTTTTGGAGCCGGGAGCGTGCGATGGCCGCCGCCGGACGCGTTACCGTTCGGGCTCGATGGCCGTCGCCACCATCACCTTCGCCGACCGGATCGCTGCCGAAGTCGAGCGCAAGCGGTCGCAGCTCGTCGTAGGCCTCGATCCGAACGTCGACCTGATGCCGGTCGAGCTGCGCGGGGACGTCGCGCGGTTCTGCTGCGGGCTCGTCGATGCCGTCGCGCCCCACGCGGTCGCGGTCAAGCCGCAGCTCGCGTTCTTCGAGGTGCTCGGCCCCGCCGGCATGGCGGCGTTCGACCAGGTCTGCACCTACGCGCGCCGGGCCGGGCTGCTCGTGATCGCCGACGGCAAGCGCGGCGACATCGGCTCGACGGCGCGCGCCTACTCGGAGGCGTACATCGAAGGCGACCCGCCGCGCGCAGACGCGCTCACTGTGAATCCGTGGCTCGGTCGCGACTCCGTCGAGCCGTTTCTCGGCGCGGTGCGCCGTGGCGGCGTCGGCATCTTCGTGATCGTTCGCACCTCGAACTCGGGCGGCGACCTCCAGGATGTTGTCCTGAAGGACGGGCGCCCGATGTGGCACTACGTGGCCGGGCTCGTCGACGAATGGGGCGAAGGCACGGTGGGCGAGGGTGGCCTGAACTCGGTCGGCGCGGTGATCGGCGCAACCCATCCGCGGGCCGTCGCCGAGGCGCGCAAGCTGATGCCGCGCTCGATCCTGCTCCTGCCGGGCGTCGGTGCGCAGGGAGGCTCGATCTCCGACCTGACCCGCGCCTTCCAGAGCGGTCCCGCGAGCGCGCTCGTCAACGCGGCACGTTCAGTCAACTACGCGTTCCGTGAGAGCGGCTCCGATTACCGCCAGGCCGCGGGCGCCGAGGCGGCGCGGCTCAAGCAGGAGATCTGGGCCGCCTCCGGTTGGTAGTTCGGCCCGGCGACCGGCGCCGATACGCCGCTCCGGCGGCGTTCCTGCTTGCCGCAACGGTCGCGGTCGTGCTGATCCGTTCCGGCCTCGAGGCGGGCGGCTCGCCGCGCGCGGTGACGACTGTCGCCGCCGCCGCGCCGCAGAAGCGTGTCGTCACGACGACCGCGGCGGCGGCGGCGCCGACGACGACGAACGCTGTTGCGGTGAAGCGGTTCTGGACCGTCCAGGCGGGGGATACGTTCGGCGTGATCTCTGCCAAGTCCGGTGTGCCGGTCACGACGATCGAGCAGCTGAACCCGACCGTGCGCTCCACGTCGCTCTTCATCGGCGAGAAGATCCGCCTGAAATGAGGCGGGTGGCCCTGCTCGCTGCGCTCGTTGCAGCTTGCGGCATGCCCGTCGCTGCGTGGGCGGGCCCTCCTCCGGT
>DATKQO010000208.1:0-11185 GCA_035532715.1 Gaiellaceae bacterium
GCTGTCGCTGTTTCTCGAGCTGGCGGCGCTCCCGAGCCCGCCGGGGGAGGAGCGGGCCGTCGCCGCCGTCGTGCTCGCGTACCTGCGCGATCTCGGCCTCGAGCCCGACGAGGACGACGCGGGCGCCCGCATCGGCTCGACAATGGGCAACGTCTACGCGCGTCTCGAGCCGACGGCGGCCGGAGAGCCGCTCTTCTTCTGCGCGCACCTCGACACCGTTCCGCCCTCCGGGCCCTTGGAGCCGGTGGTCGAGGACGGCTTCGTCCGTAACGCGGGCGGGACGATCCTCGGCGCCGACAACAAGTCGGCCGTCGTCGCGATGCTCGAGGCCGTCCGGCGCGTGCTCGCCGAGAACCGTCCGCACGCGGGGATCGAGCTCCTGTTCACGCCGATGGAGGAGGTCGGGCTCATCGGCGCAGCCGCATTCGACACCGACCGGCTGCACGCGCAGCTCGGGTACGTGTACGACCAGGCCGCGCCGATCGGCGAGATCATCCTCGGCGCGCCGTGGTCGCAGGCCATGGAGGTCACGTTCCACGGTCGCGCTGCGCATTCGGGGATGTTCCCGGAGGAAGGCCGCTCGGCCATCCAGGCGGCCGCGAAAGCGATCGCCGACCTGCGGCTCGGGCGCGTCGACGACGAGACGACCGCGAACGTCGGCGTCGTGAACGGCGGGACGGCAGGGAACATCGTGCCCGAGTGGTGCACGTTCGTCGCGGAGGCGCGCTGCCAGGACGAGCGGAAGCTGAACGAGTTCGTGCAGGAGATGATCGACATCTTCTCGTTCGCGGCGACCGCCGCCGAGTGCGAGGTCGAGACCGAGCTGCGCAAGAGCTATCGCGGGTATCGCTTCAAGCGGGACGCCGACGTCGTGCAGCTCGCCGCTCGGGCGCTCGGACGCTGCGGCTACGAGGCGAGCTACGCGCTCTCCGGAGGCGCCGCCGATGCGAACGTGTTCAACGACCGCGGCCGCCGCTGCGTCAATCTTGCGAATGGGATGATCGACATCCACACGCCGGACGAGCGGATCGCGATCGCGGATCTCGACGCGATGGTCGAAGTCACGCTCTCGCTCGTCGACGAGGCGCGGAGCCGCTGATCCGGTGGAGGACCGGAGGCTCGGGCCCGTCGTCGGCCTCGGAACCTGGAACACCTTCGACACGGACGCCGCGCTCGCACGGGAGGTCGTCGGCGCGGCGCTCGACGCGGGCGTCCGGCTGTTCGACTCCTCGCCGATGTATCGCGGTGCGGAGGCGGCGCTCGGCGCAGCGCTCGAGGGCCGGCGCGAGGGGACGACCGTCGCGACGAAGATCTGGGAGCAGTCGCTCGACGAGGGCCGGGCGCAGTACCACCGGCAACAGGGGTGGTTCGGGCGGGTCGAGATCGAACAGGTACACAACCTCGTGGGCTGGCGCGACCATCTGGCGTGGCTCGAGGAGGAGCGCGCCGAGGGTCGCCTCGACCGTCTCGGCGTCACGCACTACGCGCCCGGTGCCTTCGGCGAGCTCGCAGAGGCGCTCCGCACCGGCCGGTTCGACGTCGTGCAGGTCCCGTACAACCCGCACGAGCGTGAGGTCGAGCGCGAGTTGCTCCCGCTCGCCGCCGAGCTCGGGATCCCGGTGATCGTCATGCGACCGCTCGGCGAGGGCGCGCTCGTCGCCGGCGCACCTTCCGCCCGCGAGCTCGCGCCGCTGCACCCCTTCGACGTCGAGACGTGGGCGCAGGCCCTGCTCAAGTGGGTGCTCTCCGACGAGCGCGTGGACGTCGCGATCCCGGCGACGAGCCGCCCGGAGCGGACCGTGGAGAACGCCGCCGCCGGCGCGCCGCCGTGGTTCGGGCCCGACGAGCGCGCACTCGTGGAGCGGCTCGCGCAATGAAGCCCGACGCCTCGCGGACGGTCTACGACGGGACGCTGATCGACGTCACGGTCGAGCGCTGGTCCGGCCACGAGCGCGAGATCGTCGAGCACCCGGGCGCGGTGGCGATCCTCGCCGTCGACCGGGAGGGCCTCGTCACCCTCGTGCGGCAGCTGCGCGAACCGGCCCGGGCGCTCCTCCTCGAGCTGCCTGCGGGGACGCGCGAGCCCGGCGAGGAGCCCCTCGAGACGGCGCAGCGCGAGCTACGCGAGGAGTGCGGCCTCACCGGCGGCACGTGGACGGAGCTCGCGGCCTTCTGGACGACGCCCGGCTTCTGCCGCGAGTACATGCACGTCTACCTCGCCGAGGACGTGGAGCGCGGCGAGGCCGAGCCGGAGGCCGACGAGGAGCTCGAGCTCGTCCGCTGGCCCGCCGCGACGCTCGGGTCGCGCGTCGGCGAGCTCGAGGATGCGAAGACGATCGCGGGCGTCCTTCTCTACGTCGAGCACCTCCGCCGCACGCGCTGAGACCGGGCGGCACCGGCCGGGCGCGCACCGGAAGCGACGCGCGCGCTCCACACGCTAGAGTCGGCGCGTCGTGCGGATCGGTGTCGCCAAAGAGGTCAAGACCGACGAGTACCGGGTCGCGCTGACGCCTGCGGGCGCGCGGGAGCTGGTCCAGAAGGGCCACGAGGTGCTCGTCGAGACGAGCGCCGGAGACGGGAGCGCGTTCGTCGACGCCGACTACGAGCGCGCGGGCGCGCGCATCGCCTCCGTCGAGGACGTCTGGGGCCGGTCGGAGCTCCTGCTCAAGGTGAAGGAGCCGATCCCGGACGAGTATCCCCGGCTTCGCGAGGGGCTTGTGCTCTTCACATACCTCCACATCGCCGCCGACGAGCCGCTGACGCGCGCACTCGTCGAGAGCGGCATCGTCGGCGTCGCGTACGAGACCGTCGAGGCGGACGATCGCAGCCTGCCGCTTCTCGCGCCCATGAGCGAGATCGCGGGCCGCCTCGCGGCCCAGGCGGGCGCCTACTTCCTCGAGAAGCCGCTCGGCGGCCGCGGCCTGCTACTGGGCGGCGTTCCCGGCGTCGCGCCCGGCCGGGTGCTCGTGATCGGCGGAGGCATCGTCGGGTACAACGCGGCGACGATCGCGATCGGGCTCGGCGCGCAGGTCACGATCCTCGATCGCTCGATCGACCGCATGCGGCATCTCGACGAGATCCTCTCCGGTCGCGTCAGCACGGTCATGTCGTCGACGCTGCAGATCGAGTCCTCGATCGCGGAGGCCGACGTCGTGATCGGCGCCGTGCTCGTGCCCGGTGCGCGCGCGCCGAAGCTCGTGACCGGGGAGATGCTCGGTGTGATGAAGAAGGGCGCCGTGATCGTGGACGTGGCCATCGACCAGGGGGGCTGCGTCGAGACCGCGAAGCCGACCACGCACAGCGATCCGGTGTACGACGTCGACGGCATCACCCACTACTGCGTCGCGAACATGCCCGGCGGCGTGCCGATCACCTCGACGAAGGCCTTGACGAATGCGACGCTCCCCTACGTGGAGGCGATCGCCGAGCAGGGGTTCGTTCGCGCCGTCGCGCGCGACCGCGCGCTCGCCCGCGGCGTCAACGTGCTCGACGGCAAGATCACCTACGAAGCGGTGGCCGATGCCCACGGTCTCGAGTACACGCCGCTCGAGGACGTCCTGCCGCTGACCCCCGTCTAGGCCTGCGGCCGCGCGAGGCGTAGCAGGCGGATGCGCGCGAGCGCGAGCGGCAGGCCACGCGTCGGCCTCATCTCGGCCGTGTGCCGCCAGCGGCCGACGAACTGCAGCACCGGTGCATGCGGGTTCAGCCGCTTGATCGCGCGGTAGAGAAGGCCCGACTGATCGGCCTGGTGGAGGACGATCTGGTCTCGCCGGCTCCACCAGATCTGTACCGGAACGTGCGCGAACGCGAGCGCACGCGAGTAGAACAGCGGGCTCCGGTCGGCCCACGCCTCGCCGTTCGCGCGCGGGACGCTCCCGAACTCGAGCCGGGCGAGCTCCTGGAGCGCCCGGCCGCCCTTCAGGCGCGGGAACGCTGCGTAGCGCGCCGCCATGTTCGTCGGCGCGTCGAACGAGACGACCCCGGCGAGCAGGCGGGGGTGCGTCGCCAGCAGGAGCAGCGATTCCTGTCCGCCCATGCTGCCGCCGACCGCGTAGATGCGATGGGCGTCGATGTGGATCCACGGCAGCGTCTCGTGCAGGATCCGCGGCATGCGCGCGAGATCGGCGATCTCGCCCGGGCTGCCCCACGAGTAGAGCGCGAGGCGCGCCCCCTGGCCTTCGGGATTGACGACCGCGAAGGAGCCGAGTGCCGGGAGGTTGCCCCAGCGGCGCGCATTCACACCCGGTTCGATGCCGCTGCCGTGGGGCGAGATGACGAGGGGGATCGCCGGATGGTCGTTCGGCCCGTACCAGCGTGGGAGCACGACGACGGCCGAGCGAGCCGCGCCGTCGTGCGCGCGGTAGTGCACGGTCACCGTTCGCACGAGATCGACCCGGCCGGCGAGCGCGGCCCAGTTCGTCGTGCGCCACGACGCGAAGGCCACCGGCCCCTGCGGAGACGCGGCGTCGGCCGGCGCCGCGAGCACCGCGACCGCCGCGATCGCCGCGGTCAGACCGAGAAGGCGTCGGAGCACGCGCGAAGGATTCCCCAGCGGGCGTGAACAAGGGCTGAACGCTGAGTACTAGATGGGTGATCTAGGCGGGCGGCGTCGTGTCCGGCTTCTTCGCCGGAGAGAGCCGCACCACGAGCCAGGTCACGCCGGCAGCCGCGGCGATCACGACCGCGATGTAGACGACGAAGCCGAGCAAGCCGAGGGCGCTTTGCATGAGGACCTAGAATAGCCGTATGCCCAGAGCCTGCGTGATCGTCCTCGACGCCGTCGGCGCCGGCGAGCTCCCCGATGCCGACCAGTACGGCGACGAGGGCTCGAACACGCTCGGCAACGTCGCGAAGGCGGTCGACGGTCTCGACCTGCCGAACCTCGAGGCGCTCGGGCTCGGCAATGTCGAGCCGCTCGAGGGCTGCCCGCCGCAGCCGGGCGCGCCTGCCGTGGCGGGCCGGCTCGTCGAGCGCTCGAAGGGAAAGGACACGACGACCGGTCACTGGGAGCTGATGGGGGTCGTCACCGCGACGGCGTTCCCGACATATCCGCACGGCTTTCCGCACGACGTGATCGACCCGTTCATGCATCGCACCGGCCGCGGCGTGATCGGCAACAAGCCGGCGTCGGGCACGGAGATCATCCAGGAGCTCGGTGAGGAGCACCAGCGCACCGGGAAGTGGATCGTCTACACGTCCGCCGACTCGGTCTTTCAGATCGCCGCGCACGAGGAGACGGTGCCGCTCGACGAGCTGTACGAGGCGTGCAAGATCGCGCGCGACGTGCTGACCGGCAAGCACGCCGTGGGCCGCGTGATCGCACGGCCGTTCGCCGGGGCACCGGGCAGCTACGAGCGCACGCCGAACCGGCACGACTACTCGCTCGAGCCGCGGCGACCGAATTACCTCAGCCTGATCCGCGACGCGGGAATGACGGTGCACGGCGTCGGCAAGATCGGCGACATCTTCGCCGGCTGCGACATCGACGTCTCCCATCCGACGAAGTCGAACGTCGAGGGCATCCAGACGACGGAGCAGCTGCTGCGCGAGCTCGACGAGGGCTTCATCTTCACGAACCTCGTCGAGACCGACAGCCTCTGGGGGCATCGAAACGATCCGGTGAACTTCCACCGTTGCCTGCAGGACTTCGACCGGCGGCTGCCGGACCTGCTCGACGCGCTGCGCCCCGGCGACCTGCTCGTCCTCACCTCGGATCACGGTTGCGACCCGACGACGCCGTCGACAGACCACTCGCGCGAGCACGCGATGCTGCTCGCATACGTTGCGGGCCGCAACGCGTCCGGCCTCGTGCACGAGGGCGAGTTCGCCGACGTCGGCGCAACCGTGAACGTCTGGCTGCAGGGGAAGTCGCCCTCCCGCGGGATCCCCGGACAGCCGATCTTGACGCCATGAGGCTCGACAACCCCGTGCTCGTTCGCTGGGAGTACGCGAGCGAGGAGCGTTTCGCGAAACGCACCGAGCTGTACCGCGAGCTCATGAGCGGCGACAATCCGGAGGAGATCGCGGTCGCGGCCGTGGCCGAGAGGAAGCCGGAAAGCGTGCTCGACGTCGGTTGCGGCGTCGGCGACCTCACGCAACGGTTCGTACACGAGCTCGGCGCCGCCGTGAAGGCGATCGACACCTCGCCGCGCATGGTCGAGCTCGCCCGCGCGCGCGGCATCGACGCCCAGGTCGCGGACGCGGAGCAACTGCCGTTCGAAGACGGCACGTTCGACTGCGTCTTTGCAGGCTGGGTTCTCTACCACGTGCCGAATCTCGAGCAGGCCATCGCCGAATGTGCGCGC
This sequence comes from Gaiellaceae bacterium, assembly GCA_035532715.1. Lineage (GTDB taxonomy): Bacteria > Actinomycetota > Thermoleophilia > Gaiellales > Gaiellaceae > Palsa-739. The sequence continues at coordinate 6,306 of DATKQO010000208.1, forward strand.
GTGCTGCGTCCCGGCGGCCGGCTCGTCGCCTCGACCTACTTCGAGGACAACATCTCGGAGCTGTGGGACCTGATCGAAGGTGTGGCGCCGCGCGACCCGCTGAGCTTCAACCATGTGAACGGCGCAGCGCTGCTGCGTCGGAGCTTCTCGAGCGTCGAGCAGCGCGACGTCTCCGCGACGCTCACGTTTCCCGATTCGACCGTGATGCGGGCGTTCGTCGCCGCGACCATCGATCGCGCCCATCTGGCGCCGCAGGTGCCGGACATCGAAGGGCCCTTCCTGGCGACGACGAGGCACGTCGTGTTCGTCGCGGAGCTGGCTGCTTGACCGAGCGGGCGACGCTTCGGCCGGCAGAGCTCATTCAGCGCAAGCGTGACGGCGCCGAGCTCGGCACGGACGAGCTCGGAGAGCTCGTGCTCGCCTACGCGCGCGGCGAGGTGCCTGACTACCAGCTTGCGGCGTTCTTGATGGCGGTCTACTTCCAGGGCCTCACCACGGCCGAGACGTTCGCGCTCACCGACGCGATGGTTCGCAGCGGCGAGTCGATCGACCTCGGCTCGGCGCTCGGCCGCCGCGTCGTCGACAAGCATTCGACGGGCGGGGTCGGGGACAAGACGACGCTCGCGGTCGGCCCCGTCGTCGCCGCGTGCGGGGTGCCGTTCGGGAAGATGAGCGGCCGCGGCCTCGGGCACACCGGCGGCACGCTCGACAAGCTCGAGGCGATCCCCGGGTTCCGCGTCGATGTGGCGGCGGAGGAGTTCGTCGCCCAGGTGCGCGAGGTCGGGATCGCGATCGTTGGTCAGACCGCCAACCTCGTGCCCGCCGACAAGATGCTCTACGCGCTCCGCGACGTCACTGCAACGGTGGACAACGTCTCGCTCATTGCGGCGAGCATCATGTCGAAGAAGATCGCCTGCGGCGCCGATGCGATCGTGCTGGACGTGAAGGTCGGAGACGGTGCGTTCATGAAATCGCTGGCGGACGCGCAGGTGCTCGCCGAGACGATGCTCGCCCTCGGACGCCGCGCCGGCCGCGACGTCGTCTGCGTCCTCACCGACATGGACCAGCCGCTCGGCTGCGCGGTCGGAAACGCGCTCGAGGTGCACGAGGCTGCAGCCACGCTACGCGGCGCCGGGCCGCCCGACTTCACCGAGCTCGTGCTCGACGCTTCGGCGCACCTGCTCGCGCTCTCCGACCTCGACATCGACCGCGCCGAGGCGCGACGCCGTGCGGAGCAGGCGATCGCCGACGGCTCCGCCACGGCCGTCTACGAGCGTTGGGTGCGCGCGCAGGGTGGAGACCCGGACGAGGGCGCGCTGCCGGCGGCCCCGTTTCGGCGGGAGGTGCTCGCGCCGCGTGCGGGCTACGTGCGGCGGCTCGGCGCCCTGCCGGTCGGGCTCGCAGCCCTCCATCTCGGCGCGGGCCGTCGCGAGAAGGACGACCCCGTCGATCACGCGGTCGGCGTCGTGTGCGTGAGGAAGCGCGGCGACGAGGTCGAGAGCGGCGAGCTGCTCGCCGAGATCCACGCGCGCGACGAGCGCGCCGCGGGCGAGGCGGCGGCGGACGTCCTCGCGGCGTACGAGCTCGGCGACGAGCCGCCGCGTGCGCGGCCGATCGTGCTCGACACGCTCGGCTGAGCGGTGTCCGCGCGGAGCCCCGTGACACTCTCGGCCCGCCCCGGGTGGCGCTGTCTAGTCTGGATCGATGCCCGAGCTGCCCGAGGTCGAGACCGTCCGCCGCCGCCTCGAGCCCGTACTCACGGGCCGGCGCCTCGAGCGTGTCGAGATCGACGATCCCCGGCTCGTCCGTCCCCACGCGCCGGCTGAGGTCGCCGCCGAGCTCGAGGGCGAGCGCGTGGCCTCCGTCGAGCGGCGCGGCAAGTACCTCGTCGTCCGGTTCGAGACCGACCGCGTGCTCCTCATCCATCTGCGGATGACGGGGAGCCTCCGCCACGCGACGTCCGGCCTCGCCGACGATCCGCACCGGCGCGCCCGCGTCACGCTCGACGACGGATCCGACCTCGCCTACCGCGACGTGCGGCGCTTCGGCACGTGGCTCGTGCTCGAAGCCGGCGAGCTCGACGCGTACCTCGCGACGCGCGTCGGCGACGAGCCGCTCGACGCCCTTTTCACGGCGGCACGTCTCGGCGAGCGGCTCGCCAAGCGGCGCACGCCGGTCAAGGCGGCGCTCCTCGACCAGCGCACCCTCGCCGGCATGGGGAACATCTACGTCGACGAGGCGCTCTGGCGCGCGCGGATCCATCCGCTCCGCCCGGCCGAGAGCCTCGACCGGGCCGAGCTCCGGCGCCTGCACCGCGCCGTCCGGACGACGCTGGAGCGCGGCATCGCGCGGCAGGGGTCGACGCTCCGCGACTACGCGCTCCCCGACGGCGGCTCCGGCTCGATGCAGGACGAGTTCGCGGTGTACGGGCGCGGCGGCGAGCCGTGCGACCGCTGCGGCGCGCCGATCGCGAAGATCCGCGTCGCCGGCCGCGGCACGTGGTTCTGTGCCGCGTGCCAGCCGCTTCAGGCGGCGAGCAGCGCGTCGAGCGAGCCGTCCCGGTCGAGGCGCCAGAGCTCGGTGTAGCCGCCGATCGGCCGGCCGTCGATGAGGATCTGCGGCACCGTCCAGCCGCCGGTCAGGTCGTGGAGCGTCTGGCGGAACGCCGGGTCGTCATCGAGGTGGATCTCCTCGTAGGCGACCTTCTTCGAGTCGAGCAGCGTCTTCGCGCGCACGCAGTAGCCGCACCAGCGCGTCGTATACATCTGAATCCTGGGCATCCACGGTTGAAACGCAGAAGGGCCGCGGTCCGTTCCCGTCGCTAGCCTGAACGAGCCATGGCCCCCCGCTCGTACAAGACCCAGGCCGTCGTCCTGCGGTCGTTCCGCCTCGGCGAGGCCGACCGGGTGCTCCATCTCTACACGCTCGACCGCGGCCGGGTCGGGGCGGTCGCGAAGGGCGTGCGGAAGACGAAGTCGCGCTTCGGCGCGCGCCTCGAACCGCTCTCGCACGTCGACCTCATGCTGCACCAGGGCTCCGGCGAGCTGCAGACCGTGACGGGCGTCGAGTTCGTCCGGCCGCACAGCGCGGTCCGCGAGGACTACTACAGCCTCTCCGTCGGCCTCATCGGCGCAGAGGCCATGCTGCGCCTCTTCACCGAGCAGGAGGCGAACGAGCGCGCCTTCACCGCGCTGACCCGCTTTCTCGACGTCCTCGACTCGTCGCCGCACGCGGCAGCCGCGCGGCCCGTGCTCGACCCGCTCGCGCTCTCGTTCCAGCTGAAGCTCCTCTGGCTGTCCGGCTACCTGCCGCACCTGACGAGCTGCGCCGAATGCGGCTCGGCGGACGCGGGCCTCGTCGGCTACTCGGCGAAGGCGGGAGGCGCGGTCTGCGGGGCGTGCGCGGGACGCACCGAGGCGCTCGGCCTGAGCCCGGACGGGATCCGCGGGATCGAGGCGCTGCTTGCGAGCCCGCTCGCCGACGCGGCCGGCCTCGGGCTCGGCGAGCGCGCGAGCCGCGACGCGCTGAAGGTCATCACCGCGTCCTACGAGTACCACGGCGGCTTCCGCCTGAGAACACTGAGCGCGTGAAGCGAGACCTCGGCGACGGCTACGAGCTGGATGACGACCGCGCGCGCCTCGACCGCGATGCGTTGCACGCCTACACCACGCGCTCGTACTGGGCGACAGGTCGCACGCGTGAGCGCCAGGACGCCCTGATCGACGCGAGCGAGCGCGTCGTCGGCCTCTACCACGGCGGTGCGCAGGTCGGATTCGCGCGCGCGGTCGACTGCGCCGGCGCGGGGTTCATGTATCTCGCCGACGTCTACGTGCTCGAGGAGCACCGCGGCGAAGGGCGCGGCGTCGAGCTCGTGCGCGAGATGATCGACAACGGCCCCTTCGCCGACCGCCGCTGGGTGCTGCACACGCGCGACGCGCACGCGCTCTACGAGAAGTTCGGCTTCGGGCCGAACGAGCGGCTCCTCGAGCGTGGCGCCCGGACGTAGCGAGACGGCGCGCCCTCAGGGCTTCGGCGAGTGCCAGGGCCGGTCGAGCGCGCCTTCGAGCCACGCGCTCACTCCGTCGAGCGGAAGCCGCTCCTGCGCGAGCGAATCGCGGTCGCGCACCGTGACCGTGTCGTCCTCGAGCGTCTGGTCGTCGATCGTGAACGCCCACGGCGTGCCGATCTCGTCCTGCCGGCGGTAGCGGCGCCCGATCTGGCCGCTGTCGTCGTACTCGACCATGTGTCGCGTCCGCAGCTCGCTCTGCAAGGCGCGCGCCTTCGCCACCATCTCGTCGTTTCGACCGATCAGCGGCAGGATCGCGGCCTTGATCGGCGCGATCTGCGGGTGGAGGCGCAGCACGGTGCGGTCGCGGTCGGCGACGACCTCTTCGTCGTAGCCGTCGACGAGCATCGCGACGAAGATCCGCTCGATGCTGACGGCCGGCTCGATCACGTGCGGCGTGTACCGCTCGCCGTCCTGGCCGACCCACTCGAGCTTCGTGCCCGAGTGCGCCGTGTGCTGCGTGAGGTCGAAGTCGCCGCGGTTCGCGACGCCTTCGAGCTCCTGCCAGCCGATGGGGTAGAGGTATTCGATGTCGCTCGTTCCGCTCGAGTAGTGCGAGCGCTCCTCCGCGTCGTGCTCGCGCACCCGCAGCTGCGAGCGGCGCAGGCCGAGGTCGAGATACCACTGCAGCCGCTGCTCGAGCCAGTATTCGTACCACTGCTGCGCCTCGTCCGGCGGCACGAAGTACTCCATCTCCATCTGCTCGAACTCGCGCACGCGAAAGAGGAAGTTGCCCGGGGTGATCTCGTTGCGGAACGACTTGCCCGTCTGCGCAATGCCGAACGGCGGCTTGCGGCGTGCGAGCTGCATCACG
>DATKQO010000209.1:0-5708 GCA_035532715.1 Gaiellaceae bacterium
TCGAGTGCGATGCGGGGACGCCCGTCCGCCCGGCGCTGACCTTCACTTTCAGGACCTTGGGCATGTGCCCTCCTCCGTCGACGAGTCAGTCGCCCGACGATAGCGCGACCCTTCGCATCCGCCTAGTGCATCCGGCCGTACGTTCGGTGTGGTATCCGGCGGATGGATCGTCGTCCGTGGCAAGGACGCAGGGAGCCTCGATAGCCGCAGCTATCGAGGCGACCGAGGACGCGGCCACGGGCGACGAGACGCCGCCGGGGACGTGCTGAACTTACGGCCGGGTGTACTAGTGCACGGCCGGGAGCGCGCCGGCCACGCGCCGTGCGGCGGGGGCGTTGCCCTTGCGCTCATAGAGCTCGAGCGCACGCAACGTGACCGCGTCGGCGTCCGGGTCACCGGCAGTCCGCAGCACGGCGGCGAGGTCGCTGAGCGCGTCGGCCAGCAGGTTCGGCGCCTCGGTCGTCTCGGCGAGCCCGACCGCCTCACGGGCGAGAGCGAGCGCGCGCTCCGGCGAGTCCGCCAGGGCGAGCTTCGCCCGCACGCCGCGCCAGGCCACCTGCGCGGCGACGTTGTCCGGAGCCGCGTGCGCGGCCGCGGCCTCGACCTGGAGCGCAGCCTCGCGCGGACGGCCCTGCTCGTAGAGCACCTGCGCGAGCAGCGCCGCCTGGTAGCCGTGCGCGCCGCTCGGCTCGAGGATGGCGAGCCCGCGGCGGAGCTCGCGTTCGGCGGCGGGCAGGTCGCCGGCGAGCAGCTCCATCGGCCCGGCGACCTGCGAGAGGCCGGCGGACCCGAGTTGGAGCCCGAGCTCCGCGTAGATCGACTTCGCCCGCTGCGCGAGCTCGCGTGCGTCGTCGTACGATTCGCGCATCGCGAGCAGACCCGCGAGCGAGGCCGCGATGTTGGCCTCCATGACGCTGCCGCTCTCGGCCTCGAGCAGCATCTCCCGGCAGCGGGCGATCGCGGCGGCAGCGGGCGCGGGCCCGTACAGGAGACTCGTGCAGAGGACGTCGACGATGTGCGCCTCCTCGAAGCGCTCGCCCGACGAGCGTGCGTACCGGAGCGCCCGCTCGGCCGCGTCGGCCGCTGCGCCGTAGCGTCCGATGACGGTCTCGGCGTGCGCGATCCGCCGCCAGCCTCGGCCGAGTCCCGCCTCGTCGCCGAGCCCTTCGAAGACGCCGATCGCCTGCTCGGCCACGCGGAGCAGCTCTTCCGCACCCACGCGTCCCGCGATCAGGTTCCACGTCGCGAGGTCGAGCCGGCCGGACCATTCCTGCCCGGGAGCGCCGAGCTCGGCCGCCGAGGCGATGTGCTCCTCGAGCATCGCGGTTGCCTCGTCGACGCTCCCGGTCGACCAGAGCGCGAGGGCGGCCCAGCGGACGAGGTCGAGCCGTAGCGGGCTCTCGCGGGGGAGGAGCTCGCACGCACGCAGCAGCAGGTTCGCCGCCGCGCGCGCGTCGTCGCGCGCGAAGGCGCGCCGTCCGGCCTCGCCGAGCAGGGCGCCCGCTCGTGCTGCGAGATCGGTCTCATCCGCAAGCCCGAGCTCGACCCGGAAGCGGTACGCCTGCTCGAGGTGATAGCCGACGAGCTCGCCTTCGCCGTCGTGTGCGTCGAGCCACGCGGCGATGCCTTCGTGCAGCTCTGCCCGCGTGCTCTTCGGGATCGCGGCGTACGCGGCATCGCGGATGAGCGCATGGCGGAAGCGGAAGCCGTCGTCTCCGAGGAACGCGGAGCGCTCCGGCCGGACGAGCTCCTTGCGGACGAGGGACAGCAGCACGCCGGCGCCCTCTGCGCGTTCCTCGGGCGGCGACAGCTCGGCGAGGGCGCCGCGTGTGAACTCCTTGCCCGCGACGGCGGCGCGCTCGAGCATCGCGCGCTCGCGCGGCTCGAGCCGGTCGAGCCGCGCGGCGAGGAGCGCCTGGATCGTCGGCGGGATCGACGTCTCGCCCGCTTCGGCGAGCATCGCGACCATCTGCTCGACGAAGAGCGGGTTGCCCTCCGCAGCTTCGGCGATCTCCGCGCGCGCCGCGGGCGGGATCGGCCACTCCGCCGCGAGCTCGTCGAGCAGCGCCTCCGACTCGCTCCCGGTCAGTGGCTCGAGCGTGATCCTCCCGCCACCCCAGCGTGGCCGTTCGTCGAGCAGGTCGGGCCGCGCGAGGCAGAGGAGCAGCATCGGCGCGTCGCGGCTCCAGCCCGCGATGTACTCGAGCAGGTCGAGGAACGTCGGCTCGGCCCAGTGCACGTCCTCGAGACAGATCACGAGCGGGCGCACGCGGGCGAGCGTCTCGAGGAGCCGCCTGACGCCCCAGAACGTCTCCTCGCTCGAGCTCGGAGTTCCTGTCGTGCCGAGTGCACCGCAGAGGCGGTCGACGATCAGCGCGCCGTCGTCCTCCGCCGCGACCGTCGCCAGGATCGCCGCCTCGCCGCCCGCCGAGCGGACGAGCTCCGTCAGCGGCAGGAACGTGATTCCGTCGCCGTACGGGAGACAGCGCGCGCGCAGGACGTCGACGCGCCCGGCCACCTGAGTGAGCAGCTCGCCCGCGAGCCGAGACTTCCCGATCCCCGCTGTGCCGTAGATCGTCACAAGACGGCACGCGCGCTCGCGCTCGGCCGCCGCAAGCTCGTCGTGGAGGAATGCGAGCTCGCCGGTACGGCCGACGAGCGGCGCGTCGAGCCGACGCGCGAACGGCGCGGCGCCCGCGATCGTCGCGAGCACGCGCCAGGCCTCGACCGGCTCCTTCTTGCCCTTGGCCGGCACGGCGCCGACGCGCTCGAGCTCCGCGGCGTTCTCGACGAGCCGCCGGGTGGCGTCGCTGATCAGGATCTCGCCCGGCGCGGCTGCCTCTTCGAGCCGCTTCGCCGTCGTGACAGCGGCGCCGGTCACGAGCGTCGCGGTCCCGTCCCCGGCGACCACCTCGCCGCTCTGGACGCCGATCCGGACCCGGAGGCCGGCGTCGAGCTCGACGTTCAGGGCATCGACCGCAGCGCGCATCTCGACCGCGGCTCGAACCGCACGCAACGCATCGTCCTCGTGCACCTGCGGCACGCCGAACACAGCCATGACCGCATCGCCGATGAACTTCTCGACCGTGCCCCCGTGACGTTCGACGGCGTCGCGCATCGCCTCGTACCAGCGCTCGAGCAGATCGCGCAGGGTCTCCGCGTCGAGCCGCTCTCCGAGGGCGGTCGAGTCCGCGAGGTCGCAGAACAGCACGGTGACGGTCTTCCGGACGGCGGCGGAGGGACCAGGCATCGACACAGTGTCCCTCCATGAGCCAAAAGTCGCAAAGAGGGCCGGAAAACGGCGTTAGTACACTGACGAACCGTGTTCGACACCCTGTCCGACAAGCTCCAGAGAGCCCTCGGCGACCTTCGCGGCCGCGGCACGCTCGACGACGAGACGATCTCCCGCGCGATGCGCGAGGTGCGCCTCGCGCTGCTCGAGGCGGACGTCAACTTCGACGTCGTCAAGCAGTTCGTCGCGCAGGTGCGCGAGCGCGCGCTCGGCGAGGACGTCCAGAAGAGCATCACGCCGGGCCAGCAGGTCGTGAAGATCGTCCACGAGGAGCTGACGACCCTCATGGGCTCGGGCTCCTCGAAGCTCGCCTTCTCGCCGCGGCCGCCGACGACGATCCTGCTCGCGGGCCTGCAGGGCTCGGGCAAGACGACCGCCGCGGGCAAGCTCGCCTTGCTCCTCCAAAACGACGGAAAGCGGCCGGCGCTCGTCGCCGCCGACCTCCAGCGGCCCGCGGCGATCGAGCAGCTGGTCCAGCTCGGCGCGCAGGTCGGCGTTCCCGTCTACGCGGACGAGCGCACCGACCCGGTGAAGGCGGTGCGCGACGGCATCGAGCGCGCGAAGGCCGACGGCCGCGACGTCGTCATCCTCGACACCGCCGGTCGCCTGCAGATCGACGAGCCGCTGATGGAAGAGCTCGCCGCGGTGGGCCGCGAGGCGAAGCCGACGAACGTGCTGCTCGTGCTCGACGCGATGACGGGGCAGGAGGCCGTCAACGTCGCGCGGGCGTTCCAGGAGCGCGTCGACTTCGACGGCGTCCTCATGACCAAGCTCGACGGCGACGCGCGCGGCGGCGCAGCTCTCTCCGTGAAGGCGATCACGGGCAGGCCGATCAAGCTCGCCTCCGTCGGCGAGAAGCTCGACGCGCTCGAGTGGTTCCACCCCGACCGCATGGCATCGCGGATCCTTGGCATGGGCGACGTGCTCACCCTGATCGAGCGCGCGGAGGCCGCGGCCGGAGACGAGGACACGGCGGAGCTCGAGCGCCGGATGATGAAGGGCGAGTTCAGCTTCGACGACTTTCTCCGCAGCTACAAGATGCTGCGGCGCATGGGGCCGTTGCAGGGCGTCCTGAAGATGATCCCCGGTCTCGGCAAGCAGCTCGAGGGCCTCGACCAGGTGGACGAGACGGAGCTCGGCCGCGTCGAGGCGATCATCCTCTCGATGACCCCCCACGAACGGCGGGTCCCGCACGTGATCGACGGCTCCCGGCGCAAGCGGATCGCGGCCGGCAGCGGCACCTCGGTCCCCCAGGTGAACCAGCTGATCGAGGCCCGGAAGCAGATGGCGAAGATGATGAAGGCGATGGGATCAGGCAAGATGCCCTCGCTTCCAGGCACCATGGCCCAGGCGCCGAGCGGGAAGCCACGCCCGAGCGCCACACGCAAGTCCGCGAGCAAGCGCAAGAAGAAAGCGAAGAGGTAACCGATATGGCAGTGAAGTTGAGGCTGACGCGGGTCGGCTCGAAGAAGAATCCGATCTACCGCGTCGTCGCGGCCGACTCGCGCTCCCCGCGCGACGGCAAGTTCATCGAGATCGTCGGCCGGTACAACCCGCAGCACGAGCCGTCGCTGATCGAGTTCGACGAGGACAAGGTCCGCCGCTGGCTCTCGAACGGCGCGCAGCCGACCGAGCCGGTCGCCCGGCTTCTGAAGGCCAAGGGCCTCGGCAAGTAGATGGCTGAGCTGCTCGCCGAGCTCGCACGCCGGCTCGTGGACGAGCCGGACGCGGTGCGCGTCGAGCAGGTCGAGGGGGACGATGGATCGCTCATCCTCCGGCTGCACGTCGCCGAGAACGACGTCGGCAAGGTGATCGGGCGGCAGGGGCGCATCGCGCGCGCCCTGCGCACGGTCGTGCGCGCCGGCGGGCCGAGCGCGGGGCGGAGGCTCCAGCTCGAGATCGTGGGCTGAGAGGCCCACTTCGAGACCGTTGCCGTCGGAGCCTGACCTCATCCCGGTCGGCCGCGTCGGCCGACCGCACGGCATCGACGGCTCGTTCTTCGTCGAGGGCCCGAGCGACCGGCCCGAGCGGTTTGCCCGCGGCGCGACGCTCTACGTCGACGGCGAGCCGTCGGAGGTCGTCTCCTCGAAGCGCGGCAGCGGGAACCGTCCGGTGATCAAGCTCGACCGGCACGTCGAGCGCGGCACGGCCCTCGCGGTGCCGCGTGAGGCTTTGCCGCCGCTCGACGACGACGAGTACTACTCGTTCCAGCTCGTCGGGCTCGTCGTCGAGGAAGAGGGCGGGCGGATACTCGGGCGCGTGCGCGAGGTACTCGACTACCCTGCGAACGACGTGCTCGAGCTCGACTCGGGCACGCTCCTGCCGCTCGTCGAGGCCTGCGTGCTGCAGGTGGATCTGGGGGGCGGGCGAATCATCGTCTCCGCAGGCTTCGCCGACCCGGACCCCGAATAGATCA
>DATKQO010000210.1:0-3792 GCA_035532715.1 Gaiellaceae bacterium
AGGCCGCCGGGGCGGAGCCGGAGGCGGCGCTCGCGGCGGGGTGCGCGCTCGAGCTCGTGCACACGTTCTCGCTCGTCCACGACGACCTGCCCGCGCTCGACGACGACGAGGAGCGGCGCGGCCGACCGTCGACCTGGAAGCACTTCGGCGAGGCGGTCGGCATCCTCGCCGGCGACGCGCTCCTCGCCGAGGCGTTCCGGCTCGCCACGTCGTACGAGACGACGCACGTCGCCCGCGAGCTCGCGGAAGCGACGCTCGGCATGATCGGAGGCCAGTACCTCGACGTGACGGGGAGCGCGCCGGACGACGCGACGCTGCACAAGCTGAAGACGGGCTGTCTCTTCGGCGCAGCGGTCGGGCTCGCGCTCTGGGTCGCCGGGGTGCCGGCGGAGGCGCAGGCGCCGTGGCGCGCGTTCGGCGACGAGCTCGGCCTGCTCTTCCAGATCGTCGACGATGTCCTCGATGGCGACGGCTACGTGATCACGCACGGCGTCGACGGGGCGCGGCGGCTCGCCGACGAGGCTGCCGACCGCGCGCGCGAGCGACTCGCGGCGGTCGAGGCGGACACCTCGGTGCTGCGCGAGATCGTCGACGGTCTCGCCGTCCGTACGGCCTGAGCCGGTGCGGCGATGAAGAAGCGTCTCGACGTGCTGCTCGTCGAACGCGGCCTCGCCGCGTCGCGCACGCAGGCGCAGGCGTTCGTCATGGCAGGGCTCGTTCCCGGCTACGACAAGCCGGGCCACCAGGTCGACGAGGAGGCGGAGCTCCGCGTCGTGCGCGGGCCTGCGTATGTCTCGCGTGGCGGCGAGAAGCTTGCACACGCGCTCGACGTGTTCGGTGTCGAGCCTGCCGGTCTCGACGCCGTCGACGTGGGGGCGTCGACCGGCGGCTTCACCGACGTCCTGCTGCAGCGTGGTGCGGCACGCGTGATCGCGGTCGACGTCGGCCACGGACAGCTTCACCCGAAGATCCGCGACGACGAGCGCGTCGTCGTCCTGGAGCGGACGAACGCCCGGGCGCTCACCGCGTTGCCGTTCGCGCCACAGCTGATCGTCTGCGACGTCTCGTTCATCTCGGTGCGGACGGCCCTTCCGCCGGTACTCGAGCTTGCCGCGCCGGGCTGGCAGGCGGTCGTGCTCGTGAAGCCGCAATTCGAGGCGGGACGCGCCGACGTCGCGAAGAGCGGCGGCATCGTGCGTGACCCGGTGATTCGCGCCCGGGTGCTGCGCGAGGTCGCGTATGCGGCGCTCGGCTGGAAGGCCGAGGTGGCGGGAGTCGTAGACTCCGGGCTCCCGGGTCCCAAGGGCAACCGGGAGTTCTTCCTCCATCTCAGGCAAAACGACGACCCGAAGCTTCCGGATGACCTCGACGACCGAATCGATGCCGCAGTCGCCGCGGGTTGAGACCGCCGCGGTCGTCACGCACGGCCGCGTCGACGTCGAGGCCGCGGTCGCGCGCGTCCGCGCCGTCGCCGAACGCGCGGGCGTGAGGGTCGTCGACGAGCCGCGCGACGCCGACGTCGTCGTCGCGCTCGGGGGCGACGGCACGATGCTGCGCACGCTCGGTCGGCTGCTCGGGAGCAACGTGCCGGTGATCGGGGTCAACTACGGCCGCGTCGGCTTTCTCGCGTCGATCAAGCCGAACGATCTCGAGCGGGACCTCGAACGCGTCTTCGCGGGCGAATACGTCGCCGTCGAGCTGCCGACGATCGAGGTGCGCCTCGACGGTGCGAAGCACACCGCGGTGAACGACGTCGTCGTCACGAGCGCGACGCTCGGGCGGATGGTCGAGCTCGCGTGGGCGATCGGCGGCGAGGATCTCGGCACCGTCTCCTGCGACGGGATGATCTGCTCGACGCCGTCCGGCTCGACGGCGTACAACCTCTCCAACGGCGGCCCGGTGCTCGTGCGCGGCCTCGACGCGATGGCGGTGACGTTCATCGCTCCGCACTCGCTCGACGCGCGGCCGCTCGTCGTCCCGCGCGGCGCCGAGGTCACGGTCCGGAACGCGACCGCGGACGTTTCGGCGGCGGTGCTCGTCGACGGGCACCGCGTCGCCGACGTCGCCCCCGGGGGAGACGTCGCGATCCAGCTCGCGGGCGAGCGGAGCCTGCTCGGCACGCTGCCGGAGACGACCTTCTTCGGCCGCTACCGCGAGACGTTCGCCTCCTGAGCGACCGGCCCGAAGGGGGTCCGATCCGGTCCCGGGGCCTTGCTCGAACCGGCCAGTGGTCGGCGTCGGGTGCCCTCTCTACGATGGGCCTCGATGCTGCGCCGCCTGCGAATCGAGAACCTTGTGCTCATCCGGGAGGCCGAGCTCGAGCTCGCGCCCGGCCTCAACGCGATCACCGGTGAGACCGGCGCCGGCAAGACGATCCTCGCCCAGGCGGTCGGGCTCCTGCTCGGCACGAAGGGCGGCGACTCGTTCGTTGGCCCGGCCGGCGAGGAGGCGTACGTCGAGGCGGAGCTCGACCTGCCGGAGGAGCTCGACGAGCTCGGTGACCTGCGGCCCGAGGACGAGGAAGCGCTGCTCGTCGCCCGTCGCGTCTTCGGGGACGGGCGCACGCGCGCCTACGCCTGGGGCCGTGCCGCGGCCCGCGAAGACGTCGCCGCCACGGTGGAGCGCGTCGTCGCGATGTCCGGCCAGTTCGAGCAGCGCCGGCTCGCCCGGCCGTCGTACCAGCTCGAGGTGCTCGACCGGTTCTGCGGCGACGAGCAGCTTCGCCGGCGCGCCGACGCGCGCGCCGCCTGGCGGGAGCTCGTGGCCGCCCGCCGCCGCCACGAGGAGCTGACCGCCGGTGCGGCGTTCGCGCAGGCGCGCCTCGCGGAGCTCCGCGCGCTCGTCGAGGACACCGACGGGATGGAGCCGGAGGACGAGGAGCGGCTACGCGCCGAGCGGGAGCGTCTGCGTCACGTCTCCGATCTCGCCGAGGCGGCCGCCGCCGCGGCGCACGCGCTCGCTCCCGAGGAGGGCGACGGCGCCGCCGGGCTCGTCGGGATCGCCGAGCGGGCCGTTGCCCCCCTCGAGCGGCTCGCGCCCGAGCTCGAGGCGGCGGGCGACGAGCTGCGGGACGCGGAGCTCCGGCTGCGGGAGACGGCGTCGGGGCTCCAGGCGTTCCTCGCCTCGCTCGAGGCCGAGCCTGGCCGGCTCGAGGAGCTCGAGGCGGGACTCGACCGGATCGCCGAGGCGAAACGCCGCTACCGGGTCACGACCTATCCGGAGCTGCTCCAACAGGCAGCGGCCGCGCGGACAGAGCTGGCGGCGATCGACGACGGCGGCGATCCGGCTGCGGCCGTCGCCGCGGCGCTCGTCGCGGCAGAGGAGCGCGTCCACGGGCTCGCCCTCGAGCTTCGGGCGGAACGGAACGCCGCCGCGCCCGCGTTCGCGGACGCCGTCGCGGCGGAGCTCCACGACGTCGGCATGGGGGAGGGCGAATTCTCCTGCGACCTCGGCGAGCGCGCGGACCCGGGCGCGACGGGCGCCGACGACGCGGTCTTCCTCGTGCGGCCGAATGCTGGGCTTCCGTTCGCACCGGTCGCCGAGACGGCCTCCGGCGGGGAGCTGTCCCGCATCGCGCTCGCGATCGCCGCCGTCGCCGGAGGCGAGACCCTCGTCTTCGACGAGATCGACGCGGGCATCGGCGGCGAGACTGCGAACGCGGTCGGCCGGGTCCTGAAGCGGTTGTCGGAGCGCGCGCAGGTGATCACGATCACGCACCTGCCGCAGATCGCGGCGCTCGCCGACCGGCACTTCCGCGTCGAGAAGGTTCCCGGCGACCCGACCCACACGCAG
>DATKQO010000211.1:0-3052 GCA_035532715.1 Gaiellaceae bacterium
CAGATCGCGGTAGACCGACGGCGCCTGCGTCATGTAGCCGACCCGCGAGCGCAGCTCCTTCGAGCCGGCGGGTGCCCCCAGCACCGTCACCCGTCCACCGGCGACGCGCTGGACGCCGACGATCGAGCGGATCAGGGTCGATTTGCCGCTGCCGCTCGGCCCGAGCAGGCCGGTGACGCGTCCCGCCGCGACCTCGCAGCTCAGCTCGGGCAGAACGACGCGTTTGCCTCGGATCACGCGCAATTCGTCTACGAGGACGGCGGTCACGACACGACGCTAGAAGAAACGCGCAGGATCGAGCAGCTCGAGCTGCGGTGACTCGCGGCCGAGGAGCGCGTCGGCGACGAGCTCGCCGCAGCCGAAGCCGAGGACGTTGCCGTGGCCCGAGTAGCCCGCGGCGACCCAGACTCGGCCGTCGTGGCCCGGCACAGGGCCGACGAGCGGGAGCGCGTCCTGCGTGAGGCCGAAGATGCCGGCCCAGCGGTGCGTCACCTCGACCTCGCGGCCCGCGAGCTCGTGAAGGAAGCTCTCGAGCGACGCCTGGATCGTCGGGGTCATCTCCTCGACGTCGGTGAGCTCATCCATGATCGACACATCGCGGAAGCCGCCGAGGACGATGCGCCCGTCGGGGAGTTGCTGCCAGTAGTCGAAGCCGTCGCGCGCGTAGTGCGGCCGGTCGTAGAGGACGCCGTCGAGCGGCTCGCTCACGATCACCTGGCCGCGCGTGGGCCAGATCAGGTCGGCGAGCTCGGCGACGAGTCCATGGCCGTAGCCGTCGGTTGCGACAAGGACGCGGTCGGCGTCGAGCGCGTCGACGTCCTCCACCCGGTCGTGCTCGCGGAACTCGGCTCCCGCCTCGGCGGCGCGCACGGCGAGCCGGCGGACGAGCCGCGCGGGCTGGATCGCGCCGTCGCGCGAGTGCGCGATCGCGCCGTGGAACTTGCCGGCCGCCGCGCCCGGGACGTCGTCGAGCCACTCTGCCTCGATCCCGTCCTCCCGCAGCGCCTCGTACTCGAGCCGGATCGCGTCGCGCTCCTCCTCGTCGGCCGCGAGGCGGTAGCTGCCCGTGCGGCGGAGCGCATCGCCTGCGAGCTCGGCGAGGCGGTCGAGCTTCTCCTCCGTCCACAGCCAGTACGCCTTTGCGCGGTCGGCGCCGTACGTCTCGCGCGCGACGTCGTAGCGGGCCGCGCCGCCGCGGAGCGCGAAGCCGCCGTTGCGCCCGCTCGCTCCCTCCGCGACGCCGCGAGCGTCGTGGACACGGACGCGCAGCCCGCCCTCGGCGAGCCGCAGCGCAGCCGAGCAGCCGGTGATGCCCGCGCCGACGACGGCGACGTCGACCCGGCCGTCGTGGCGGGTGTCCGGGCGCGATGGAGCGGGATCTTCGAGCCAGTACGGATTCAAGAAGTCCGACGATAGACGCCGTCACGAACGGCCACACGGCCCACCAGCTCGAGCTCGACGAGGCTGCGAGCGATCTCTCCCGCGCCGAGGCCCGTCTTCTGTGCGAGCTCGTCCGCGCTCGCAGGCAGGAACTCGAGGAGCGGCGAAGTCTCCCCCGTCTCCTGCGCCTGCTCGATGCCGAACGAGAGGAGAACGTCGCGCGCGGACGTGAGCGGCGACGCGCCGAGCTTGAGCAGGTCGTTCGTTCCCGCTGAGAGCGCCGACGTGATCTCGCCCGGCACGGTGAACACCTCGCGCCCCTCTTCGAGCGCGAGATCGGCGGTGATGAGGGCGCCGCTCCGTTCCCGCGCCTCGACGACGACCGTCGCGGCGCAAAGGCCCGCGACGATGCGGTTGCGCGCCGGGAAGCGCCACGGCGCCGGCTCGACACCCGGCGCGTACTCGGAGACGATGAGACCGCCCGCGGCCACGCGCCTGGCGAGCTCGGCGTGGGACGCGGGATAGTCGCGATCGATCCCGCAGCCGAGCACGGCGACGGTCGCACCGCCGGCGTCGAGCGCGCCGCGGTGCGCCTCGGCGTCGATGCCGCGCGCGAGGCCGCTCACCACGACGAGGCCGGCCGCGGCGAGCTCGCGCGCGAGGCTCCGAGCGACAGATGAGCCATAGCCGGAGCACGCGCGGGCGCCGACGACGGCCACCGCCGGCTGCGCGACGAGCTCGAGATTGGCGCCGCCCCGGAGGAACAACCCGGCAGGCGGGTCGTGAATCGCGCGGAGCAGCGGCGGGAAGTCGGGCGCCGAGCGCGCGACGAAGCGGAAGCCGCGTGCCGCAAGGTCGGCGAGGTAGGCGCGTTCGTCGAAGCGGCGCCTGAACTCCGTCCAACGCGCGCCGGTCGGCGGCCGAACGAGGTGCGTCCCCGTCTCGGACGCGAACACGGCGAGCGCAAGCTCAGACATCGCGCAACTCGTCGGGTGAGCGGTAGGCGAGCGCCTCGGCGACGTGCTCGGGCCGGACGCTCTCGGCGCCCGCGAGCGCCGCGATCGTGCGCGCGACCCGGCCGACGCGGGCGTGACCGCGGCCGGACAGGTGGAGACGGTCGACGGCGTTCCGAAGCAGTTCGCTTGCCTCGGCGTCGCGCTTCGGCGGCCGGGAGTCGAGTAGCGCTCGCGCCACGGCGACGCGCTCGCGAACGGCCTCCGATGCCTCGCCGGGCGCCGAGGCTAGGTCGACACCGCGCACGCGCGGCATCGCGACCACGAGGTCGAACCGGTCGAGGAGCGCACGAGAAAGCTTGTCGCGGTAGTGCGCAAGCCGCTGCGCGGAGCAACTGCACTGCGCGCCGGGATCGCCGCGACCGCCGCACGGGCAGAGGTTCATCGTCCCGACGAGCTGGAAACGCGCCGGGAAGACGACGCGCCCGGCAGCCCGCGCGACGGCGACGAAGCCGTCCTCGAGCGGTTGCCGGAGAGCCTCGAGCGCGTCCCGCCGGAACTCCGCGAGCTCGTCGAGGAGCAGGACGCCGCGGTGCGCGAGGCTCGCCTCGCCCGGCCGGAGGTGCGGGCCGCCGCCGACGATCGCCGCAGTCGAGGCGCTGTGATGCGGAGCGCGAAACGGCGGCGTCGAGACGAGCGGATGAGCACCGTCGACGAGC
>DATKQO010000212.1:0-4544 GCA_035532715.1 Gaiellaceae bacterium
CATCGCCAAGGCGCCGTAACACCATCGGGCGAGAACTCCGTCACGGTCTCGGAACGGGCCGCGGCCTAGATTGACCGCATCGTCGCGAACGAATATCCGAGCCTAAGACGAGGAGCGTCCGCCGTGCGTTCTCTCGCGACGGCGCGGACGGCGCTCGTGCTCGGAACCGTGACTCTGGTCTTGTTTGTGGCGGCTCCACCTCTCGCCGTTCTTGCGCACGCTGTGTCCTTCTCGAACCTGTTCGTCGGGCTGGTGCTCGGCGTGCCGTTCGGGATCGTGGGGACGCTGCTCGCGCGCCGCCTGCCGCGGAATCCCGTGGGCTGGCTGCTGCTCGCCTCGGCGTTCAGCGGTGCACTCTGCTCCGACGCCGGGTTCTACGCGCTGCTGCGCTATCGCCTCGGCCACGGCGCTCTGCCGCTCGGTCTGCTCGCGGTTTTCCTCGCGCCGGAGTGGATTCCGTTGATCGTGCTGCTACCGCTGCCGATTGCGCTCTTCCCGAACGGACGGATGCCGTCGCGCCGCTGGCGCTTGACGCTCTGGGCGTACGTGGCTTGGGCCGCCGCCTGGTTCGGAGTGCTGGTTGCGGTTCAGGTGGACGCGCTCGCCTTTCGGCCGATCCGGGTGGACGGCACCGGTGAGGCTCTCGTGTTCGCGGGTGGCCCGAAAAGCGGTGTCTGGCACACGATCTACGGCTTCTCGAACCTGCTGATCGTTCCCTACGTGGGGTTCGGGCTCGCTTGGGTCTGGATGCAGGTCGGTGCCTATCGGCGCGCCGGCGGGGACGAGCGGCAGCAGCTCAAGTGGCTGATGGGAGGAGGAGTTGTTCTTGTGGCGGGTTTCGTCCTCTCCATCGCGCTCAACGGCCAGAAAGGGACGGGGGCCGTGATCAGCGACGTCGCGACGGCCGGGCTCGCCGCGCTCCCGTTCAGTATCGGTGTTGGGATCCTCAAGTACCGGCTCTACGAGATCGACCGGTTGATCAGCCGCACGATCTCCTACCTGCTGATCACCGGCGTACTGGTCGGCGTGTTCGCCGGGATCGTCTTGCTGGCGACCCGCGTGCTGCCGTTCTCCTCGCCGGTCGGCGTCGCCGCCTCGACGCTCGCGGCGGCGGCGCTCTTCAATCCGCTGCGGCGCCGCGTCCAGGGCCTGGTCGATCGCCGCTTCAACCGCACGCGCTACGACGCCGAGGCGGTGATCGCCGCGTTCGGCGACCGGCTTCGTGGAGCGGTCGACCTGGAGTCCGTCCAGGCCGGGCTGCTCGCCGCCGTCAGCCAGACGACCGCGCCGGCGCACGCCTCGATCTGGCTTCGTAACGATCCCGAAACGGTCAACAGGTAGAAGAGGAGGTGAGATGAGCGCTTGGCCGCAGTCGATAGCGAGAGTCATCCGCCGCAGCGAGCGGCCCGCAGCCCTCGCCGAGCCGGCTCCCGCCGTCGAGGCGGAGACGCCCTCGGCGGCCACCGCTCCGGTCGTCGAGATCTCGCCGAACGACCCGATCGTCGCGTACTTCCAGAGCGCGCCCGGCGCGGTCGACCTCGACGGCCTCGAGCTCGAGTCGCCCGCCCTCGAGGAGTTGCGCGCGGCAGGTGTGCGGCTCGCCGTCCCGCTCGTCAGCCAGGGCGAGCTCGTCGGCCTCCTCAACCTCGGCCCGCGCCTCTCCGACCAGGACTACTCGACCGACGATCGCAAGCTCCTCAACTCGCTCGCCGCGCAGGCGGCGCCCGCTCTCCAGGTCGCGCAGCTCGTCCGCCGCCAGGAAGCGGAAGCGCGCTCGCGCGAGCGGATCGAGCAGGAACTCCGCGTCGCAACGCTCATCCAGCAGAACTTCCTGCCGAAACAGCTTCCCGATCTGCCCGGCTGGCACGTGTCGGCCTACTACCGGCCCGCGCGTGAGGTCGGCGGCGACTTCTACGACTTCGTCGAGCTGCCCGAAGGACAGATCGGCCTCGTGATCGGCGACGTCACCGACAAGGGCGTACCGGCCGCGATGGTCATGGCCGCGACGAGGAGCGTCCTCCGCGCCTCGGCGCAGCGGGTCGTCTCGCCCGGCGAGGTGCTCGGGCGCGTCAACGACCTCATGTGCCCGGACATGCCGGCGAAGATGTTCGTCACCTGCATGTACGGCGTGCTCGAGCCGAGTACCGGCCGCTTCCGCTTCGCGAATGCCGGCCACAACCTCCCGTACGTCCGCACCGCCGAGGGCACGATCGAGCTCCGGGCGACGGGCATGCCGCTGGGCCTGATCCCCGACATCGTGTACGAGGAGACGGAGGCGATCCTCGAGCCCGGCCAGGTGATGCTGCTGCACTCCGACGGCGTCGCCGAGGCGCATTCGGCCGAGTCGGAGATGTTCGGCTTCCCGCGCCTCCTCGACGTCGTCGGCTCGCGGCAGGACAAGCAAGAAGTAATCGACCGCGTCCTCACCGAGCTCGACCGCTTCACTCCGCAGGGCTGGGAGCAGGAGGACGACATCACCCTCGTCGCGCTGACGCGCGTCGGCGGCGGCATGGCCTCGCCCTCCACCCTCGACGTCTCGTTCACGATTCCGAGCGAGCAGGGGAACGAGCGCGGCGCGAGCGAGCGCGTCGCCGAGGCCGTCGCGTCGCTCGGTCTCGAGCCGGCAAAGCTCGAGCGCCTCAAGACGGCCGTCTCCGAAGCGGTCATGAACGCGATCGAGCACGGCAACGAGTCGAATCCCGAGCTGCCGGTCGAGATCGGCATCCGCCGCGAGGCCGGGGAGCTGCTCATCCGCATCACCGACGAGGGTGGCGAGCGCGAGATCGCCGAGGCGGAGACGCCGGACCTCGAGGCAAAGCTCGAAGGGCTCCAGAAGCCGCGCGGCTGGGGGCTTTTCCTGATCAAGAACATGGTGGACGACCTCCGCGTGACGACCGACGGGATCCACCACACCGTCGAGCTCGTCATGCGGCTGGAAGGAGAAGACGATGGCGGCGACTGAGTTCGCAGCGCAGGTACGGCAGGAGGAAGGCGTCGCGGTGATCGACTTGACCGGAGACGTCAGCGGCCCGGCGGAGCAGAAGCTCCTCGAGGCCTACGCAAAGACGAACGGAGAGCCCGTCGTGCTGCTCGACTTCTCCGCCGCCGACTACATCAACTCGACCGGGATCGCACTGATCGTCGGCCTCCTCGCCCAGGCGCGCACCGCCGGGCAAGAGGTGCAGGCGCGCGGCCTCGCCGAGCACTACCGGGAGATCTTCCGCATCACGCGGCTCTCCGACTTCATGACCATCCTCGACGACGCGGGAGAAGAGACATGACGCAGGAAACCGTGCTCGACGTACGGCGCGCCGGCGACGACACCGGCGTGATCGAGATCCGCGGCGATATCACCGCCGCTTCAGAGGACGCGCTGATGGACGCCTACGGACGCGCCGGCGACGGTGCGACCCGCGCCGTTCTCCTCGACTTCTCCCAGCTCGAGTACATGAACTCGGGAGGGATAGGCCTGCTCGTGACGCTGCTCGTGCGCGCGAACCGTGCGAAGCAGCGGCTCCTCGCGTGCGGCCTCAACGACCACTACCGCCAGATCTTCGAGCTGACCCGGCTCGACGAGGCGATCTCGATCTTCGACGACGAGGCCGCAGCGCTCGCGGCGGTGGGGAGCTGAGGACGATGGTCGAGAAGACCCCTCAACGCGGCGCCGAGAACTGGGCGCAGCCGATCGACCGGCTTGCCGCCTCGAACGTCCCCGCTGGCGCCCTCGACACGGTCGGCGGCAAGCAGGTTCTCTCCCCGATCCAGGGCTTCGGGAAGATGTGGCAGAAGACGTACCGCGTCTCGCTCGCCGGCTCGAGCGTCACGCCGCAGGAGCTGGTCGCGACGTGGAAGGCGGAGTTCCCGACGTTCTGGCCGAAAGGCAGCCAGTTCCACACGCCGCTCACCGGGATCGCGCCGGGCGAGGTCGCGCTTCTGCAGGCGTCCGTCGGCGGCGGGATGAAGCTCTCGACCGGCATCTTCGTCCTCTACGCCGACGAGGAGTCCTTCACGTTCATGACACCGCAGGGGCACATGTTCGCCGGCTGGATCACGTTCTCCGCGGCGTCCGAAGACGGCACGACGGTCGCACAGTGCCAGGTGCTCATGCGCGCCCAGGATCCGCTCACCGAGATCGGCCTCACGCTCGGCGGCCACAAGAAGGAGGACCGCTTCTGGGAGGCGACGCTGCAGGCGCTCGCCGCGCGCTTCGGCGTCGACGCGAAGGCCGAGACGACGGTCGTCTGCGTCGACAAGCGGCGGCAGTGGAGCCGCGCCGGCAACGTCCGGCACTCCTCCGCGTTCCGTTCGACGATCCACACCGCGACCGCGCCGCTGCGCAAGCGTTAGCCTCGCCGTATGGCGGACGTCGAGGCGATCGTCGTCGGCTCCGGGCCAAACGGCCTCGCCGCGGCGATCTCCCTGGCCCGCGCCGGAACCTCGGTGCGCGTGCTCGAGGCGGCGGACGTCGTCGGCGGCGGGATGCGGACCGAGGAGCTCACGCTCCCCGGCTACTTGCACGACGTCTGCTCGGCGATCCATCCGCT
>DATKQO010000213.1:0-5469 GCA_035532715.1 Gaiellaceae bacterium
CGCTCGGGATCGTCCACCGCGAGCTCGCGGCGCTGCCGGCGGAAGACGACTCGGACCTGCGCGAGCTCGCACGCCGCATCCGCGCCGGCGACGTACCGCCGGGAACCTTGCCGCGGGTGAAGTCGGGCGTCGAGGCACGGCTTCTGATCGCGTCGCCGCAATTCCTCGAGAGCTACCGGTAGTGCCGGCCGCGCAAAGAGCGTAGGGTACGAAGATCGCACGTAAGCGTTCCATAGGCCCGCACGCTGCAGAAGCAGCGATCGTCCTGATTGCACTCGGCCTGATGTTCGCCGCCGGATTCGGAGGCTGGGCCGTCGGGCACTCGACGCGCGCGTCCGGAGGCGGAACGACGGGTGGCGCCGCGTCGAACGCGACGTTCGACCCGCACGTCGCCGCCGGTGCGCACATCTTCGTGCAGTTCGCGTGCGCGCAGTGTCACGGCGAGCAGGGCCGCGGCGGCGTGTCGCCGTACGTGCCCGCGCTCACGACGATCGCGCAGCAACTGCAGCCGGACCGGCTCCGCACGATCATCGACCACGGGCTCGGCGAGTCGGCGAACCCGACGCGGCCGTACATGCCGGTGTGGGGACAGGTGATCTCGACGCAGCAAGTCTCCGACCTGATCTCGTACCTCCGCGCCGGGTTGCCCAAGGTGCCGACCGCGGATCCGCCGGTGGTTCCCACAGGCCAGGGCGCGGCGGTCGAAGGCTCCGTGCTGTACGTGCGGTACGGCTGTATCAACTGCCACGGGCCGAACGGTCTCGGCGGCGTACCGAACCCCCAGTCCCCGGACAAGACGATCCCGCCGCTCTCGGGCGTCGCCTTCCGGAACCAGTTCAACACCGACCAGAAGATCATCGACGTGATCCGGTCGGGCAGCGTGATCGGCCGCGCGCCGATCGTGAGCATGCCGCACTGGGGCGGGATCATCCCGCCCGACCAGCTGCGCGCGCTCGCCACGTATCTGAAGACGCTGAAGACGAGCTAGACGAACGCGCTCTCGCCGGTGAGCGCGCGGCCGATCAGGAGCTTCTGGATCTGGCTCGTGCCCTCGTACAGCGTCAGCACGCGCGCGTCGCGCAGGTACCGCGCGACCGGGAACTCGTCGACATAGCCGTAGCCGCCGTGCGCCTGCAGGGCGGCGTTCGCAGCGCGCACCGCGACCTCGCTCGCGTAGTACTTCGCCTGCGACGCGGCGAGCGTGTACGGCGCGCCGGCGTCGGCGAGCGCGGCCGCACGCCACGCCATCAGCCGCGCCGCCTCCGTCTCGACCGCCATCTCGGCGATCAGCTCCTGGATCAGCTGGAACTGCGCGAGCGGCTTGCCGAACTGCGTCCGCGCCGATGCGTACTCGACCGACGCGTCGATGCACGCCTGCGCGACGCCGACCGCCCCTGCCGCGAGGGAGATCCGCCCGTTGTCGAGCGCCGACATCGCCACCTTGAAGCCGGCCCCCTCCTCGCCGAGCCGCGCCGAGTCCGGCACGCGGACGCCGTCGAAGAAGAGCTCCGCGGTGTCCTGCGCCCGCAGCCCGAGCTTGCCGTCGATCTTCCTGGCGCTGAACCCCTCCGAGCCGGTCGGGACGAGGAAGCACGAGATCCCACGCGGCCCCTCGCCGCCGGTGCGCGCGAACACGAGCGCGACACCGGCCCACGAGCCGAGCGTGATGAAGATCTTCGAGCCGCTGATCGCCCAGTCGCCGCCGTCGCGTTCCGCCCGCGTCTGAAGCGAGGCGGGGTCAGACCCCGAGCCGGGTTCCGTCAGGCCGTAGCACCCGAGGGCCTGTCCCGAGGCGAGCTGCGGCAGCCACTCCTGCTTCTGCTCCTCCGTGCCCCACTTCGCGATCGTCTTGCCGGCGAGCCCGTTGTTCACCGAGACGATCCCGCGCACCGACGAGTCCGCGCGGCCGAGCTCCTCCATCACGAGGCAGTAGGAGACCGTGTCGAGACCCATGCCCCCGTACTCCTCCGGGAGGGCGCAGCCGAGGAAGCCGATCTCGGCGAGCTTCCCGACGATCCCCTCGTCCATCCGCTCGCTCCGGTCCCAGTCGCGCGCGTGCGGGACGATCTCGCGCTCGCAGAATTCGCGCGCCGAGTCGCGGATCAGCTCCTGTTCGGGCGTGAGGGTGAAGTCCATATGCGTATTCTCCACACATGCCGAATCTCACGGGGAAGGTCGCGATCGTCACCGGCGCCGGGCGCGGCATCGGGCGCGCGCACGCGCTTGCGCTCGCGGAGGCGGGCGCCAAGATCGTCGTCAACGACCTCGGCGGCTCGCTCGCCGGGCAGGGCACGGACCTCACGCCGGCGCAGCAGGTCGTCGAGGAGATCGAGAGCGCCGGCGGCGAGGCGGCCGCGAACGGCGCGAACGTCGCCGACTTCGCGCAGGCGGAGCAGCTCGTGCAGGCGGCGATCGGCACCTTCGGCCGCCTCGACATCCTCGTCAACAACGCGGGAATCCTTCGCGACCGGATGCTCGTGAACATGACCGAAGAGGAATGGGACGCGGTCATCGCCGTCCACCTGAAGGGACATTTCGCGCCGACCCGTCACGCCGCCGCGTACTGGCGCGAGCGCTCGAAGGCCGGCGAGGAGGTGCGCGGTCGCGTGATCAACACGTCGAGCCCGTCGGGCGTCTTCGGCAACGTCGGGCAGGCGAACTACGGCGCCGCGAAGGCCGGTATCGCCGGCTTCACCTTGATCGTCGCGCAGGAGCTTCAGCGCTACGGCGTGACCGTCAACTGTCTCGCTCCGAACGCGCGCACGCGCATGACCGAGGAGACCTTCGACATGGGCGCACCGACGGAAGGATTCGACCCGCTCGACCCGTCGAACATGTCGCCGCTCGTCGTCGCGCTCTCCGCCGACGACGCGCAGGGGATCACCGGCCAGGTGTTCCACGTCTGGGGCGGCGCGATCAACGCGCTCCGGGGCTGGACGGCCGGCGAGCTGTTCGAGAGCGCCCAGCGCTGGGACGCCGACGCGCTCCTGCGCGAGCTCACCGGGCGTTTCCCGAACGGCGCCGCGCCGGCAGGGATGATGGCGGGCATGCAGGCCGCGGGCGGCCGCTCGCTGCGCGCGCAGTGACGCCGGCGCGCCGCCGCCTCTATCTCATGCGGCACGCGCGGGTGCGCTACTTCGAGGGGCTCGACCCCGCGCAGGTCGTGCTCACCGAGGAGGGACGCGCGCAGGCGGAGGCGGCGCGGCGCGCGCTCCAGGGCGTCAAGTTCGACCGCGTCGTCACGAGCGGCCTCCCGCGGACGCTCGAGACGGCGCGGATCGTCGCGCCGGGGCTCGAGCCCGAGTCCCGCAACGGCCTCCGTGAGCTCGAGAGCGGCGAGATCCGGGGCATGCCGCCGGACGAAGTGCAGGAGATGATGTCGACCGCCTTTCGCGGCGTCGTGCCGCTCGAGACCCGCTTTCTCGGCGGCGAGACGGTCGCCGCGCTGTTCGACCGCGTCGTCCCCGAGCTCGAGGCCCTGCTCGCCGACGAGAGCTGGGACGTGCTCCTGCTCGTCCTACACGGCGGCGTCAACCGCGCGATCCTCGGACACGCGCTCACGGGCGACCGGGTGTTCCTCGGCGGCTTCGAGCAGTCGCCGGGCTGCATCAACGTGCTCGACGTCGGCGCCGACGGCCGCTGGATCGTGCGCGCGGTGAACCACACCCCGTACGACGCGGCCCACCTCGACGCACCGCGCACGACGACGATGGAGCAGCTCTGGGCCGAATACCTCGACGCGCGGAGCAGACGTGCGCGCTCCGGGCGGATTCCGTAGGGTTACGACCTCTCCGGATGGGTCTTCTCTCCCTCGAGCACGCCTCTCTCCGCTTCGGCGGCATCGTCGCGCTCAACGACGTGTCGCTCGACGTCGACGAAGGCACGGTCACCGGTCTCATCGGGCCGAACGGCGCCGGCAAGACGACCGCGTTCAACGCGATCACGCGGCTCTACCGGATCGACTCGGGCGACATCGTCTTCGACGGCCGCTCGCTGCTGCGCACGGCGCCGAGCCGGATCGTCAATCTCGGCATCGCGCGAACGTTCCAGAACGTCGAGCTCTTCCCGACGATGACCGTGCTCGAAAACGTGCTCGTCGGCGCGCACACCGTGTCCCGCTTCAAGCGCGAGCGGGACGTCCGCGCGCGCGCACGCGAGGTGCTCGAGTACGTCGGGATCGCGGCCCACAGCGAGCGGCGCGCCGCGGGGCTTCCGTTCGGGACGCTGAAGCGCATCGAGCTCGCGCGGGCGCTCGTCTCGCACCCGCGCCTCCTGCTGCTCGACGAGCCCGCCGGCGGTCTCAACCACGAGGAGGTCGAAGAGCTCGCGACGTTCATCCGGCGGCTGCGCGACGAGCGCGAGCTGACCGTGCTCCTCGTCGAGCACCACATGAACCTCGTGATGCGCGTCTCCGACCACGTCCACGTGCTCAACTTCGGGCGCACGATCGCGAGCGGCCCGCCGGCAGACATCCAGCGCAACCCGCTCGTGATCGAGGCCTATCTCGGCGGCGAACTGCAAGAAGCGTCGTGACCGCGCTGCTCGAGCTCGAGGACGTCACCGCCCGCTACGGGCCGGTGCAAGCGCTGCACGGCATCTCACTCCAGGTCGAGGAGGGCCAGATCGTCGCCGTCCTCGGTGCGAACGGCGCCGGCAAGACGACCACGCTCCGCGCCGTCTCCGGAAGCGTGCGCCGCGACGGCGTGCTGCGCTTCGACGGGCGCCCGCTCCGGCATCGCGGGCCCGACGCGGTCGCGCGGCTCGGGATCGCGCACGTGCCGGAGGGCCGCGGCACCTTCGCGGAGCTGTCCGTCACCGAGAACCTCCGCCTCGGCGCCTACGTGCGACGCGGCTCGGGCCGCGACGACGTCACCCGCGTCCAGGAGTACTTCCCCTGGATCGAGGAGCGCCGGCACCAGCAGGCCGGGACGCTCAGCGGCGGCGAGCAGCAGATGCTCGCGCTCGCGCGGGCGTTCATGCAGCGCCCGCGGCTCCTTCTGCTCGACGAGCCCTCGCTCGGGCTCGCGCCGCTCCTCGTGACCGAGATCTTTCGGATCATCAAGGAGATGAACGAGCGCGAGGGGCTCACCGTCCTCGTCGTCGAGCAGAACGCCCACATCGCGCTCCAGCTCGCCCAGACCGCATACGTCCTCGAGGTCGGACGCGTCGCGCTCTCGGGGCCGAGCTCCGAGCTGCAGGAGCACGAGTCGATCCGGCGGAGCTACCTCGGATACTGAGCCGATGCCCGCCCGCCGCATCCCCTTCCTCCGCGAGCGCCGCCCTACCGGCGGACACACCTCGCTGCCCGTGCTGTTCGCGCTCGCGGCAATCGTCGTCTTCCTCGTCGCCGGCTCGTTGCTCTCGAGCATCTTCGCGCAGCAGACGGTGGCCGGCCTTGCCCAGGGCGCGATCTTCGGCAGCCTCGCGCTCGCGCTCGTCCTCATCTACCAGGCGACCGAGGTGATCAAC
>DATKQO010000214.1:0-2093 GCA_035532715.1 Gaiellaceae bacterium
GCAGGACGCGCTCCTGCCCGGCGTCGAGTCGGGGTTGCTCACCCTGATCGGTGCGACGACCGAGAACCCGTACTACGAGGTCAACTCGGCGCTCATCTCCCGCACGCAGGTGTACGAGCTCGAGACGCTGCCGCCGGAGGACATGGCGATCGTCGTGCGGCGCGGGCTCGCGGAGGTCGGCGCCGAGGCGCCCGACGAGGTGGTCGAGCTCATCGCGCAGCGCTCGGGCGGCGACGCGCGCACGGCGCTCAACATCGTCGAGATCGCCGCCGCGACCGCGTCCGGGCCGGTCACCGTGGAGAACGTCGAGGACGCGGCTCGGAAGCCGCCGCTCGTCTACGACAAGGCCGGCAACCAGCACTACGACTTCACGTCCGCGTTCATCAAGTCGATGCGCGGCAGCGATCCCGACGCAGCGGTCTACTACCTCGCCGCGATGCTCGAGGCGGGCGAGGACGCGCGTTTCATCGCGCGGCGGATGATCGTGCTCGCCTCCGAGGACATCGGGAACGCCGATCCGCGCGCGCTCCTCGTCGCGGTCGCCGCGGCGCAGGCCGTCGAGCACGTCGGCCTGCCCGAGGCGCGACTCAACCTCTCCCAGGCCGCGATCTACCTCGCCCGCGCGCCGAAGTCGAACGCGAGCTACATGGCGATCAACCGCGCGAGCGCCGACGTGCGCGAGCGCGGCGCCGTGCCGCCCCCGAAGTCCCTCCGTGACGGCTCGTGGTACGGCCGCAAGCTCGGCCACGGTGAGGGCTACATCTATCCGCACAACGATCCGCGCGGCGCGGAGATGAGCTACCTGCCCGAGGAGCTGCAGGACCGCACGTACTACGAGCCGTCGGGGAACGGCGAGGAGACTTCCGAACAACCGCGTTGACCTCTGGGCGCTGCGACGCTCTTGGCGCAGAGTTGGCACCAGCGCGTCGCGGCCCCGGCCGCATCATTTGTAACCCCGTGGGCGGGTGGGGGTTTGGGACGGAACTTGAGGTGCGCCGTTCCATGTTCCCGAAGGTGAGCCGTGCGCCGGGCGCGCCCGGCTCGCATCCCGCACCGAGCAGCGGCGCTACAGGATCCGAGCGCCGAGAGCCGAGGCGACGAGCTCGACGGCGAGCTCGCCGGTCGCGTTCTCGCGGTCGAGGATCGGGTTGACCTCGACGACGTCCATCGAGTCGATGAGACCGGACTCCGCGACGACCTCCATGGCGAGGTGCGCCTCGCGGTAGGAGAGGCCGCCCCGCACGGGCGTCCCGACCCCCGGGGCGTACTCGGGATCGACGACGTCGAGGTCGACGGAGAGGTGGAGGAACGCACCGCCGGCCGCGTAGGCGAGCGCCTCGCGCATGCACGGCTCGATGCCGATCTTGTCGACGTCGCTCATCGTGAACACCTTCGCGTCGATCCGCTGCAGGAGCTCCCGCTCGCCGTCGTCGAGCGAGCGGACGCCGACGAGCGCGACCTTGTCCCGGGCCACCGCCGGAAGCGGCCAGCCGTCGCGCGCGAACTCGTCGCCGGCGAGGCCGAGCGCGGCGGCAAGCACCATCCCGTGCACGTTGCCGGTCGGCGAGGTCTGCGGCGTGTTGACGTCGCCGTGTGCGTCGACCCAGACGACGCCGCCCGCGCCGCCGCGCGCCTTAGCCATCCCGACGAGCGAGCCGAGCGCGACGGAGTGATCGCCGCCGAGCACGAGCGGAAGGGCGCCGCGGCCGACGGCACTCTCGACGATGCCGGAAAGCCGGTCGCAGAGATCGAGGATCTGGTCGAGGTAGCGCGCGTGGACGTCTCCGATCGCTGCGGTCTCGACGACCGGCGAGATGACGTTGCCGACATCGGTCACCGTTACGCCGAGCTTCTCGCTGAGCTGCTGGTCGAGGCCGGCGTAGCGAATCGCCGACGGACCCATGTCGACGCCGCGCCGCCCCGCGCCGAGGTCGAGCGTGCCGCCGATCACAGCCACCTCGCGCTGTGTGTCCTTGACGTTCATCGCGGAGAGGCTAACGGGCCGGGTTACACTGACCGCCGCTTACGGGGCGAGGTAGCTCAGCTGGTAGAGCACTCGGCTGAAAACCGGGGTGTCGCCGGTTCGAGTCCGG
>DATKQO010000215.1:0-12074 GCA_035532715.1 Gaiellaceae bacterium
ACCGGCGCCTGGCTCCACGTGCCTGCCTTCAGCACGGTCGTACCCGCGTAGTCGACCGAGAGCGGCCGTTCGTAGCGCGGCCGCCAGTCGCGCAGGTCGGACTCGGCGAGCAGCCCGGCGTGACGCTCGCCCGAGCTGTCCATCCACTCGTGCGCCTGAAACCCGAGGAATGCTTCTGCGACGAAGCCCCCGTACCACGCATCGTGTGCGGCCTCGATCTGCTCGTCGCGGTCGGACGAGCGCGCCTCGGCCTCCTCGACGATGCGCCGATACGTCGATGCGAGCGTCGGGTTGCGCTGCATCGCACCCACTTCGGGAACCGGAAGGTAGACCGCGGCCGAGGTCGTCCACTCGTCGCGGAAGAGCGACTCGACGTTGCCGATCGCGCCCGCGATCTGCGGGATGAGCGGATAGCCGTGCTCGGCGTAGCCGATTGCGAACTCGAGCACGTCGCGCAGCGCGAAGGTCCCGTGGTCGCGCAGCATCGCGAGCCAGCCGCCGAACGCCCCGGGAACGACGGCGGCGAGCGGTCCCGTCCCCGGGATGAGCTCGAGGCCGAGCTCGTCGCGGTAGCGCGCGATCGTCGCCGCACGCGGCGCGCAGCCCTGCGCACAGAGCACGACGGGCTCGCCGCCCGCGGGCCAGAGGACGGCAGGCAGGTCGCCGCCGGGCCCGTTCAGGTGCGGCTCGACGACCTGGAGCGTGAACCCCGCCGCGACCGCCGCGTCGAATGCGTTGCCGCCACGCTCGAGCACTGCCATGCCGACCGCCGAGGCGAGCCAGTGCGTCGAAGCGACCATCCCGAAGGTGCCGCGGAGTTGTGGGCGGGTCGTGAAGCTCATGCGTGCTCGAGCCGGACGATATCCGCAGCGTCCTCGACGAGGCGCGGTGCAGGCCTGCCGCGAGCGACGAGATGGCAGGCGACGAGATGGCCCGGTACGAACTCCCGCAACGCGGGCACCTCCTCGTCGGAGGCGGGTGCCGACAGCTCGTGCAGCGGGCAGCGCGTGTGGAACCTGCAGCCGTCGGGCGGTTCCAGCGGGCTCGGGACGTCGCCCTCGAGCACCACGCGGCTCCGCAGCCGTTGCACGGACGGGTCGGGGACGAGAGCGGCGGAGAGCAACGCTTGCGTGTACGGATGCTGCGGGCTTCGGAACAGCTCCGCGCGCGGCGCGGTCTCGACGATCCGGCCCATGTACATCACCGCCACGCGGTCGCAGAGGAACTCGACCGTCGCAAGGTCATGCGTGATGAAGAGGCAGGAGAACCCCATCTCCTGCTGGAGGTCGCGCAGAAGGTTGAGGATCGAGGCCTGCACCGAGACGTCGAGCGCGGACACCGGCTCGTCGGCCACGAGCACGTTCGGGCGCAGGATGAGCGATCGCGCGAGACCGACGCGCTGCCGCTGCCCGCCCGACAGCTCGTGCGGATATCTGTAGCGCAGCTCGGCGCGAAGGCCCACGGCGTCCATGATCGCCTCGACCTGTTCGTCGAGCACGCGCCGCTTCGCGAGCCCGTGCAGGCGCACCGGCTCGCCGACGATGTCGCCGACCGTGAAGCGTGGATTCAACGAGGAGTAGGGATCCTGGAAGACCATGTGCAACTGCCGCCGCAGCGGCCTCATCCGGCGTCGCGAGAGATGGGTGACGTCGATGTCCCCGAGGCGGATCGTGCCCGCGGTCGGCTCCACCAGCCGAAGCACGCAGTTCGCGACCGTCGACTTGCCGCTGCCCGACTCGCCGACGAGCCCGAGCATCTCGCCGCGCTCGAGTGCGAACGAGACGCCGTCGACGGCCTGCACGACTCCCCGCCGAGCCCCGAGCCGACCGCCGACTGCAAAGTGCTTGACGAGGTCGACGACCTCGAGGACCGCGTCGCTCACGTCTCCCCCGGATGGAAGCAGGCCACGAAGTGCCGCGGACGCACCTCACGCAGCTCGGGCACCTGCGTGCGCGACAGCTCGTCCGCGCGGGAACAGCGGTCGGCAAACGCGCACGCGGTCGGCAGCACTCGGAGTGACGGCACACGGCCGGGGATCTCCTGGAGCCGCCGCCGGGCGCCCTCGCCCTCATAGGGGCGCGGAATCGCACCGAGCAGTCCGATCGTGTAGGGATGCTGCGGGTGGGCGAACAGATCGTCCACCCCCGACTCCTCGGCCTTCCGTCCGGCGTACATCACGAGCACGCGATCGGCGACGTCCGCGACGACGCCGAGGTTGTGCGTGATCAGGATGATCGCCGTCCCCAGCCGCTCGCGGATGTCACGCATGAGGTCGAGGATGCCGGCCTGGATCGTCACGTCGAGCGCAGTCGTCGGCTCGTCCGCGACGAGCACCTTCGGATCGCACGCGAGCGCCATCGCGATCATCACTCGCTGCCGCATCCCGCCCGAAAGCTGGTGCGGGTAGTCGTCCAGCCGCCGCTCAGGAGCGGGGATGCGCACGAGACGGAGCAGCTCGAGCGCACGGTCGCGCGCGGCGGCCCGCGAAAGGCCGAGATGGCGTCGCAGCACCTCGCCGATCTGGTAGCCGACGGTGAAGACGGGATTGAGCGAGGTCATCGGCTCCTGGAACACGTACGAGATCTGGCGGCCGCGCACCTGCCGCAGGCGGCGCGACGACAGGCCGAGCAGGTCGACGCCGTCGAACAGGACGCGACCGCCGACAACTGCCGTCTCCGGAAGGAGCCGCACGAGCGCCATGCTGGTGACGCTCTTCCCGCAGCCCGACTCACCGACGATCCCCAGTACCTCGCCGGTGTCGAGCGTGAACGACAGCCGGTCGACCGCGTGCACGAAGCCGTCGTCGGTGTCGAAGCGGACGGACAGGTCCTCGACCTCGAGCAGCGGCGGTGTCATCAGCGCGTCGTCCGCGGATCGAGGACGTCGCGCAGCCCGTCGCCGAGCACGTTGAACGCCAGCGCGGCGAAGACGATCGCGAGCCCGGGGAAGATCGCGAGCCGGGGGGCTTGCGCGAGGTAGGACTGCGCGTCCTGGAGCATCACGCCCCAGGACGGCGTGGGAGGCTGCACGCCGAGGCCGAGAAACGAGAGCACGGCCTCCCCGACGATTGCGCCTGGGATCGTGACCGTCGCCTGGACGAGCAGCGTGCTTGTCATGTTCGGGAGGATGTGCCGGAAGATGATCGTCGCGTCGTTCGCGCCGTTCACGATCGCGGCCGGCACATAGTCCTCCTCGCGCAGCGCGAGCATCTCGCCGCGCGCGATGCGCACGAAGCCGGGCACGGCGCCGACGCCGAGCGCGAGCGTCGCATTCAGGAGCGACGGGCCGAGGATCGCGGCGAGCCCGACCGCGAGGATCAGGAACGGGAAAGCCAGCAACACGTCCGTCAGACGCGCGATCACCGTATCCACCCAACCGCGGTAATAGCCGGCGACCATTCCGACCGGCACCGCGATCACCATCGCGAGCATCGTCGAGAGGAAGCCGACCTGCATCGACGCCCGCGCTCCCCAGAAGACGCGCGAGAGCACGTCGCGACCGAGCTCGTCCGTCCCGAGCAGGTGCTTCGAGGAGGGATGGGCGAGCAGCGAGTTGAAGTCGGTCGCCCCGGCTCCGTACGGCGCGAGCCACGGGGCGAAGATCGCGACGACGACGAACACCGCGACCACGAGCAGCCCCCCGACGGCCATCGGCCGGCGGAGGAACCGTTTGCGCAGAAGGCGGCGCCGGCGCGCTCGCGGGTCGGCCGGAGATGTGGTCTCGGCGGCGACGCTCACCCGATTCGGATCCTCGGGTTGAGCAGTGAGTAGACGACGTCGACGAGCAGGTTTGCGACGACGTAGCCGACAGCCGCGACGAGCACGACTCCCTGGATCAGCGTGTAGTCGCGCTGGTTGACCGCGTCGATCGTCAGCCGGCCGAAGCCGGCGATGCCGAAGATCGTCTCCGTGATCACCGCGCCGGAGATGAGCGCGCCGAGCTGGAGCCCCATCACCGTCGTGATCGTGATCAGGCTGTTGCGCAGCGCGTGCCGCCCCACCACGCGCAGCTCGCTCAACCCCTTCGCGCGCGCGGTGCGCACGTAGTCGGCTCCGAGCGAGGCCAGCATCGACGAACGCATCTGCCGCATCAGGACCGCCGCGAAACCCGCGCCGAGGACGAGCGAGGGCATCAGCATGTGCTCGAGGTTCGCGAGCGGGTGCTGCATCGTCACGTAGCCGCTCGCAGGCAGCCAGTGGAGGTCGACGGCGAACCACACGATCATCAGCAGGCCGAGCCAGAAGTGCGGCACCGAGAGGCCGACCAGCGCGACCGCGGTCGCCGCGTAGTCACTGGGCTTGCCGCGCCGGACCGCGGCAATCACCCCCGCCGGGATCCCCACGAGCGTCGCAACGAAGATGCTCAGCAACGCGAGCTCGAGCGTGATCGGAAGCCGTGTGACGATCGTGTGCGCGACCGAGAGCTGCCGCTGGTCGACGCCGAGATCGCCCCGGATCGCGAGCGAGATCCAGTGCGCGTACTGCACGGGCAGCGGACGGTCGAGCATGTACTTGTGCCGCACCGCGGCGAGGACGGCGGGATCGCGGTTCTCGGCGCCCAGCGCGATCGCCGGGTCGCCCGGGATCGCACGCACGCCGAGGAAGACGAGCATGCTCGCGAGCACGAGAACGACCAGGGCGGCTCCCGTCCGTCTGATCAGGAAGCCGCCCATCGCCGTTCGAGCTACTTGTAGGCCGCGAATGCGACCCTGAGCAGGGTGTCCGGATACATCGACACGCCCATCAGTTGCTTCGAGAGACCGGCGCGCGTGACCGGGTGGTACAGGTAGATCAGCGGGCGATCGTTGAGCATGATCTGCTGCGCGGCCCGGTACAGCGTCTGCCGCGCCGTCTCGGTCGCGGCCTTGCGTGCGTTGTTGAGGATCAGGTCGAGGCGCGGGTTCGTGTAACCGCTGTCATTCTGCGATCCCGTCGTCGCCACGAATTGGTAGATGTTCCCGTCCGGGTCGACGCGTCCCGACCAGCCGATCTGGAACGTGTCGTACGTGCCGGCGTCAGCCTTGCTGAGCGAGGTGACGAAGTCGGTCGAGTCGATCGTGACGTTGATGCCCACCGCCTGCTCCTCCGCCTGGAGGAACTGCGCCTGCCGCAGCGCCACTGTCCCCACCGGCACCATCAGGTGCACGGTCGGGTTGGAGATGCCCGACTTCTGGACGAGCGTCTTCGCCAGCGACGGGTTGTACGGCGTGCACTTC
The DNA here is from genome assembly GCA_035532715.1 of Gaiellaceae bacterium. GTDB lineage: Bacteria > Actinomycetota > Thermoleophilia > Gaiellales > Gaiellaceae > Palsa-739. Next base: position 5,216 of record DATKQO010000215.1, read on the forward strand.
ACGCTCGGGTCGTACCAGGCACTCGAGGGCGAGATCGGCGTGCAACCCGGTAGCACGGTGCCGCCGAAGACCACCCTGTTCATCGCCTTGCGGTCGATCGCGAGCTCGAATGCCCTGCGCAGATCGGCGCTCGCCGCGATCGGCGTTCCGACGTTCGAGTAGCCCTTCAGCAGACCGTTCTTGTTCCCGAGATTGAGCGTGATTCCCTGGTATCCGAGCGAGGTCTGCTTGATGACACGGAGGCTCGCATCGTGCATGACGCCCTGGAGCTCGGTCGACGCGATGCCGTCGAGTGCCTGGAGGTCGCCCGCCTTCAGTGCCGCCGCCGCCGCCGCGGCGTCGTTCTCGACCTTGAAGATGATCTTGTCGAGATGGACGTTGTTCTTGTTGTAGTAGTACGGCGACTTGACGACGGTGATGCTGTCGCCGGCGACGCGGTTGTCGTACATGAACGGCCCGACGCAGACCGGGTCGGTCGCGAACTTGTCGCCGAGCTTGGTGAGCTGGGCGGGCGACATGATCATTCCGGCGCGATCGGCAAACTGCGCCGTCAGCGGCGAGTAGGGCGTCTTCAGGTGGATGACGACGGTGTAGGGACCGCTCGCCGTGACGGTGTCGATCGGCGAGATCTCGCTGGCCCGGGTCGATCCCTTCAACGTCTGATCGCGTTGGAGCGTCGTGACGACCGCGGCCGCGTTGAAGGGGGTGCCGTCGTTGAACTTGACCCCCTTGCGGAGGGGGATCGTGACGGTCAGCTTGTCCTTGGAGATGGTCGGCAGCGCGGTGGCGAGCTGCGGGACGATCTGCGCCTTGGCGTTCAGGTCGTAGAGCTTCTCGCAGAAGGTCAGGAAGACCTCGCGACCCGAGAAGGTACGTGCCAGGGTCGGGTCGAGTACATCGGGCTCGCCGGCCGTGAGGCCGACGACGATCGTGCCGCCGCTCTTGACCGCGAGCGCCGAGCCTCCGCGCGTGGCGGCTCCGGCGGTGGCGCTGAGCATGAGCAACGCGAGCGCCATTCCACTGAGGAGGGCGACTCGGATGCGGATGCGACTCATCGCATACGTCCTTCCGTGAAAGGTGGCTGGGCTTCGAAGGAACGAGAGTCTAAGCTTGGATCCACTTTCTAGTCAAATGGATCCAAATACGGCAGAATGGCTCCGATGTCCCAGACGACCGACGAGCGCCGCGCTCTCGTCGACAAGCTCGCAGCCGAGCTCCAGGGCCGGGTGCTTGACGGCGATTTCCCGCCCGGCACGCGCCTCCGGCAGGAGGCGCTGGCCGTGGAGTTCGGTGTCAGCCGCACGCCGATTCGCGAGGCGCTGCGCAAGCTTCAGGCGAGCGGGCTCATCGAGCTGCGCCCCAACCGGGGAGCGCTCGTCCGCGGTCTCACGCCGCGCGAGATTCGAGACGCGTACGCGGTGCGCGCCGAGCTCGAGGGGCTCGCCGCCGAGGCCGCTGCGCAGCAAATCAACCAGGAGCAGATCGAGCGCCTGCACCGTGCGCAGACGCAGTTCCGCGAAGCGCTCGAGCGAATGCGCGAACGGACGCGCAATCGCCGCAGGCGCCTCTCGGAACGCGACATCGAGACGTGGGGACGCGCCAACGACGAGTTCCACCAGGTGATTCAGGAGGCCGCGGCGAACGACGTGCTCGTCGCGACCCTCACGCACTTGCATCGCAGCTTCCCTCGCGGGCTGAGCAGGCTCGTGCTGCGGGAGAGCACGTCGTTGCTCGACGCGAACGTCGTCGAACACGAGACGATCCTGACGGCGATCGAGCGCAGCGACGCCGCCGCCGCACGCTCGCTCATGCAGGAACACGTCCGCCGGGCCGGCGCGCTCGTCACGCTCCGCTTCGAGGAGCGCATGCGGGGCCAGGTCTAGCCCTCGGGTTGCTCGGGCACGAGCCAGACCACGCCGAGCGGCGGCAGCGTCACGAGCGCCGAGTACGGCTGGTCGTGCCAGCCCACCGGCTCGGCCTCGACGCCGCCGAGGTTGCCGACGCCCGACCCACCGTAGTATGCGGAGTCGGTGTTGAGCACCTCGCTCCAGCGGCAGCACACCGGCATGCCGACGCGGTAGTCGTAGCGCGGCACCGGCGAGAGGTTCAACACGCAGACGAGCGGCTTCGCATCCAGGCCGCCGAGACGGGCGAAAGCGACAACGTTTCTCGCCGCATCGTTCGCCTCGAGCCACCGAAAGCCGGACGGGTCGACATCGTTCTCCCACAGCGCAGGCGTCGCACGATACGTCCGGTTGAGATCGCGCACGAGCGACTGCACGCCCTGATGCTCCGCGTAATCGAGCAGGTTCCAGTGCAACGAGCCGTCGTGGTTCCACTCCTCCCACTCCGCGAGCTCGCCGCCCATGAAGAGCAGCTTCTTGCCCGGGTGCGCCCACATGTACGCGTAGAGCGAGCGCAGGTTCGCGAACTTCTGCCAGCGGTCACCCGGCATCTTGTCGAGCAGCGAGCGCTTGCCGTGTACGACCTCGTCGTGCGAGAGCGGCAGGATGAAGTTCTCGCTGAACGCGTACATGAGCGAGAACGTCAGCGCGTGATGGTGGAAGCGCCGGTGGACGGGGTCCTTCTGAAAATACGTCAGCGTGTCGTGCATCCAGCCCATGTTCCACTTGAACCCGAAGCCGAGCCCGCCGACGTACGTCGGCTTCGACACCCCCGGCCACGCCGTCGACTCCTCCGCGGCCGAGATGACACCGGGCTCGCGCGCGAACAAGACCTCGTTCAGCTCCTTCAGGAACTGCACGGCGTCGAGATCCTCGCGGCCGCCGAATGCGTTCGGGACCCACTCGCCTTCCTTCCGCGAGTAGTCGAGGTAGAGCATCGACGCGACGGCGTCGACGCGAATGCCGTCGACGTGATGCTCCTTCAGCCAGAAGAGCGCGTTCGAGAGCAGGAAGTTCTTCACCTCGCGCCGGCCGAAGTTGAAGACGAGCGTGCCCCAGTCGGGGTGCGCGCCGCGCCGCGGGTCAGCGTGCTCGTAAAGGTGCGTGCCGTCGAATGAGGCGAGCGCCCAGTCGTCGCGCGGGAAATGCGCGGGCACCCAGTCGAGGATGACGCCGATACCGCGCGCGTGCAGACGGTCGACGAGCTCACGGAAGTCGTCCGGATCGCCGAAGCGCGCGGTCGGTGCGTAGTAGCCGGTCACCTGATAGCCCCACGAGCCGGAGAACGGATGCTCCATCACCGGCATGAGCTCGACGTGGGTGAACCCGAGATCCTCGACGTAGTCGCCGAGCTCCTCCGCGAGCTCGCGGTACGAGAGCGGGCGGTTCTCCTCGAGCGGGTTGCGCCGCCAGGAGCCGAGGTGCACCTCGTAGATCGAGACCGGCTCGCTCAGCGGTTCCGAGCGCGCGCGCTGCGTGCGCCACTCCTCGTCGCGCCACACGTGCTTTCCGCGCCAGACGACGGACGCGGTCTGCGGCGGCACCTCCGTGTGGAAAGCGACGGGATCCGCCTTGAGCCGGAGGCGCCCCTCCTGCGTCCGGATCTCGAACTTGTATCTCGCACCTTCGTCGACGCCGGGGACGAACAGCTCCCAGATGCCGGACGGGCCGAGGGAGCGCATCGGATGCAACCGACCGTCCCACGAGTTGAACTCGCCGACGACGGCGACCGAGCGCGCGTTCGGCGCCCACACCGCGAAGGCCGTGCCCGTGACGCCGTCGATCTCGCGCACGTGCGCGCCGAGCTTCTCGTACAGCTCCTCGTGGCGGCCCTCCATCGCGAGGTGGAGGTCGAGCTCGCCGAGCGTCGGCAGGAACGCATACGGATCGCGCATCGTGAAGATGCTCCCGTCCGGATACTCGACCTCCAGCTCGTACGCGAGCGGCAACGTCGCCTGCGGGAGAAGCGCCTCCCACAGACCCGCCGGATCCAGGAGCTCCGCCGCGACGCCCGCCGGCTGCACGCGCACGGCCTGCGCCTCCGGACGATACGCACGGACGACGACACCGGCCGTCGTTTCGTGGGCGCCGAGGGTCTCGTGGGGATTCGCGCCGAGCTCGATCACGACGCGGCCGCAGCCTGGTCGATGAGCCGCGAGATTCCGGCCACCGGGATCCCGACCCAGTCGGGCCGGTTGTCAAGCTCGTAGCGCAGCTCGTAGACCGCCTTCTCCAGCTCGTAGACGGTGAGCAGGCGCTCGATCGCGACCTCGCCGGACGGAAGCAGGGTCGGGTCGACCGCTCCGAGGTAGCCCTCGAGGAACCGGTCGCGCGCCTGCGCTTCCCACCCGTCCGGGGCTTCCGAGCCGGGCCGAAGCGACGCTGCGCTCGCCGCGTATGCGAAGGAGCGGAGCATCCCGGCGACGTCGCGCAACGGGGAGCGCTTGCGGCGCCGCTCCGCGAGCGGCCGGGCGGGCTCCCCCTCGAAGTCGATGATCACCCAGTCCCCTCCGGGCGCCGCAGGCGTCCGGGCACGTTCGCCGGGCGCCCAGAGGGTCTGCCCGAGGTGGTAGTCGCCGTGCGTACGAATCGTCATCCCCGTCGAGCCGGCGTGCGTGAGCATCCGCAGCTGCTCGCGCACTTCCTCGCCGCGGCCGAGGATCGGCGCGAGCCGCTCGTCGTCGTCGGGGAGCGTGACGAACACGCGCTCGATCTCCTCGTCCACGGTCGCGGTGAGCAGTCCGAGCGCCTCGACGCTCGGGGTCTCCCGGATGAAGGCGGGATCCGTCTGGTCGGAGGCGAGCACGGTGTGCATCGCCCCGGTCACCGCGCCGAGGCGGCCGAGACGCGCGAGAAACGCCTCCGGCTCGCTGTAGATCTCGGCGAGCGCGAGCTCCCAGCCGTCAGTGCCGCCGCGGATGAACTCCTGCAGGATGCCGAGCGTCGCACCCGTCGGCCCACCCGAGTACGCGTACCACCCGCCGAGCGGCGCGATGTTCTCGAATCCGTGCTCGGTGAGGAAGCGCAGAATCTCGAGCTCCGGGTTGATGCCGGCCTCGAGGCGCCTGAACACCTTGAGGATCAACTCGTCGTCGAACACGACCGAGGTGTTCGACTGCTCGGCCCCGACCGCGCGCGCGTTCTGCAGCTCGCGACCGAGGCCGGCGAAGCCTTCGACCGGCCTGAACTCGACGATGCCCTCGGCTCCCTGGAGCGTCAGGCCGGAGCGCATCGCGCTCACCAGCTCGCGTGCGAGCTGGGGCTCGTCGAGAGGCTCGATCTCGAAGACGCCGTCGCGCAGGGCGTACAGGAGCTGGTAGATGTCGTGCGCGCCCGTGTCATAGCGCATCTCGACGAGCGCGAGCGCGAACTGCGGCTCGGTGGTGCGCAGGACAACGGAGTCGAGCACCTGCGAGTGGGCGACGGCGCGCGACTTCGCGCCGTACCAGCGTTGCCTCGTGACGTAGTCGATCAGCGCTTGCTCGTCGAAGCTCATTCGCCCTCTCTCAGCTGGAACCAGAAGAAGCCGCGCGGCGCGAAAGTGAGCAGGTACGGCAGGTCGCCGATCGGCGGGAAGCTCGTGCGCCCGAACATCTCCTCCGGAACCATGCCCGTGTACTGGGAGAGATCGAGCTGCACGGCTTGCGCGGAGCGCGCGACGTTGTGCACGCAGAGGACGATGTCCTCTTCCCAGCGGCGCACGTGCGCGAAGATACGCGGGTTCTCGGGACGCAACGGCTCGTAGGTGCCGAGCCCGAACACCGGGTGCTCCTTGCGCAGCGCGATGAACCGGTGCAGCCAGCGAAGCAGCGACGTCGGCGTGCGCAGCTGCGCCTCGACGTTCACCGCCTGGTAGCCGTAGACCGGGTCCATCAGCGGCTGGAGATACAGCTGCGCCCAGTCGGCGCGCGAGAAGCCCGCGTTGCGGTCGCCCGTCCACTGCATCGGCGTGCGGACGCCGTCGCGGTCGCCGAGATACACGTTGTCGCCCATGCCGATCTCGTCCCCGTAATAGAGCACCGGTGAACCCGGCAACGAGAAGAGGATGGCGTGCATCAGCTCGATCTCGTCGCGGCCGCCCTCCAGCAGCGGTGCGAGGCGCCGCCGGATGCCGAGATTGAGCTTCATCCTCGGGTCCTTGGCGTACTCGGCGTACATGTAGTCGCGCTCCTCGTCCGTCACCATCTCGAGCGTCAGCTCGTCGTGGTTGCGAAGGAAGAGGCCCCACTGCGCGTTGCGCGGAATCAGCGGCGTGCGGTCGAGGATCTCGTACATCGGCGTCGCTTCCTCCCGGCGCAACGCCATGAACATGCGCGGCATGACCGGGAAGTGGAAGGCCATGTGGCACTCGTCGCCGTCACCGTCGCCGAAGTACGCGACGACGTCCTCGGGCCACATGTTCGCCTCGGCGAGCAGCACGCGGTCCGGATAGCGCGCGTCGATCTCCGCGCGCACGCGCTTGAGGTACTCGTGCGTGCGCGGCAGGTTCTCGCAGTTCGTTCCGTCCTCTTCGTAGAGGTACGGGACGGCGTCGAGCCGGAAGCCGTCGATGCCGAGGTCGAGCCAGAAGCGCAGGACGTTGAGCATCGCCTCCTGAACCTCGGGGTTCTCGTAGTTGAGGTCGGGCTGGTGCGCGAAGAAGCGATGCCAGTAGAACTGCCCGCGTACCGGGTCGAACGTCCAGTTCGACGGCTCGGCGTCGACGAAGATGATGCGCGCGTCGCGGTAGAGATCTTCCGTGTCCGACCACACGTACCAGTCGCCCTTCGGGCCGGCGGGGTCGGCGCGCGACTCCTGGAACCACGGATGCTCGAACGACGTGTGGTTCATGACGAGGTCGGCGATCACGCGCATCCCACGCTGGTGCGCCTGCTCGACGAACTCCTTGAAGTCGTCGACGGTTCCGTAGTCCGGATGCGTCGTGAAGAAGTCCGAGATGTCGTAGCCGCCGTCGC
>DATKQO010000216.1:0-5223 GCA_035532715.1 Gaiellaceae bacterium
CGCTCCACGACCTCGGCGAGGCCGGCCTCCGGCACGACTTCGCGGGGGTGTCGGCCGCGGCGTCGACCATCCAGGCGGAGGGCGTCACGAGCCGGCGCGCTGCCGCTGCGCTCGGGCTCCAGATCTGCTCGCAGGCCTAGCGCCCGGTGAAGAGCGGCGGCCGCTTCTCGAGGAATGCGGTCACGCCCTCCCTGAAGTCGTCGCCCTGCGTCGCGGCCGCCTGGAGCTGCGCCTCGAGCTCGAGCTGCTCCTCGAGGGTCGCGGTGCCGGCGTGGTCGAACAGCCGCTTCGTCATCCCGATGGCGCGCGTCGGCATCGACGCGTAATGCGCAGCGAGCTCCGCAACGCGCGCGGGCAGCGCGGCCGTCTCGACGACCTCCGAGACGAGGCCCCACGCCTGCGCCTCCGCGGCGCCCAGCTTCCGGTTCGACGACATCCACTCGAACGCGCGCGCCGGTCCGAGCAGCCGGTTGATGAAGAAGGTGCCGCCCGCGTCGGGAACGAGGCCGATGCCGATGAAACCGGGGACGAACGATGCGACATCGGCGGCGATGCGGATGTCGCACGCGCAGGCCAACGACAGTCCCGCGCCGGCGCACGCGCCGTTCACCGCGGCGATCACCGGCTTCTCGAGCGCGCGGATCGCGAGCACGTTCGGGTGGTACGTCGCGCGCAGCGAATCGCTGACGTCGCCGGTCTCGCTGAACTCCTTCAGGTCCTGGCCGGAACAGAAACCGCGCCCCGCGCCCGTGACGACCACCGCGCGCACCTCGGGATCGCGCGCCTCCCTCAGCGCCTCGCGCAGCGCCGCGTGCAGCGCGCGGTTGAACGCGTTGAACACCTCGGGGCGGTTGAGCGTGATCGTCTGCACCGCACCGTCGCGCGTGACTTCGACCTCGGCCATGCGCCAGACCCTATCGCCCCTTGAAGTCGGGCGGACGCTTCTCGAGGAACGCCTCGAGGCCTTCGGCCGCGTCCTCGGAGGCGCGAACGAGATAGAACGCCTTGCGCTCGGCCTCGACGCCCGCGGAGAGCGGCGTCTCGAACGCGGTGTCGATCGCCTCCTTCGCGAGACGCACCGCCACCGGGCCTTTCGCGGCGATCTCGCGCGCGGCCCGCTTCGCCTCGTCGAGCCACGCTTCTTTCGCGACGACCCGCGCGACGAGTCCAAAGCCGAGCGCCTCGCGGGCTGAGATCGTCCGTCCGGTGAGGATCATGTCCATGGCGAGCGCCTTCCCGACAGCGCGCGTCAGCCGCTGCGTCCCGCCGGCGCCCGGGAGCACGCCGAGGTTGATCTCCGGCTGCCCGAACACCGCCGACTCGGAGGCAACGATGAGGTCGCACAGCATCGCGAGCTCGCACCCGCCGCCGAGGCAGAAGCCGGAGACGGCGGCGACGAGCGGCGTGCGCAGGTCGCGCACGGCGTCGAAGCGATCGATGCGCCGGTTCTCGTAGAGCGAGACGGGTGTCCCGGCGGCGAGCTCGTTGATGTCGGCGCCCGCGGCGAACGCGCGCTCGCTTCCGCCGAGCACGATCGCGCGGATCTCCGGGTCGGCGTCGAGCTCGGAGAGCGCGGCGACGACCGCACCGAGCAGCTCGCCCGAAAGCGCGTTCAACTGCTTCGGGCGGTTCATCAAGACGACGCCGACGCGGCCGTCGCGCTCGACGGCTACGAGCTCTTCTTGTCCAGGAATGACTGGACCGCTCCCTTCGCCTCGTCCCCCAGCATCGAGAGCGCGAGCCAGTCGCGCGCGTGGCCGACGGTCTCGTGCCAGGAGATGTCGCGCCACCAGTTGAGCTGCTGCTTTGCGTAACGCGTCGTCTGCGGCAGCTTCGCAGCGAGCTTCTCGACGATCTCGTCGACCTTTGCATCGAGCTCGGCCGCCGGTACCGCCCAGTTGATCAAGCCCCACTCCGCCGCCTGCTTCGCAGGCACCGGCTCGCAGAGCATGATCATCTCGCGCGCGCGGCGGTCGCCGATCATGATCGGCAGCCACTGCGTCGCGCCGCCGGCCGGAACCGAGCCGTGCTCGAGCCCGACGTGCCGGATGAACGCGTCGTCGACCATGACGGTGAGGTCGCACGCCATCTGCAGCTCGTTGCCGCCGCCGACGGCGATTCCCTGCACGCGCGCCAGCGTCGGCTTGCCGATCTCGCGCAGGCGGTCGTGCATGTCCTTGAACGCGCCGAACCATTTCCAGTACTCGCGCGGGTTGTCGAGGAGATCCGCGCCCCACGTGCGCAGATCCGCGCCGACGCAGAACGCGCGGCCTTCGCCGGTGACGACGACGACGCGGATGTCGTCGTCCCAGCTCGCGTCCTCGCACGCGCGCGCGATCTCGCGGAGCATCTTGAAGTCGAACGCGTTGAGGACCTCGGGGCGGTTGAGCGTGATCGTCGCGCGGTGGCCCGACTTCTCGTAGCGGATCCGCTCGAAGCCAAGCTCCGACGGGTCGAGCGGGCGCGGTGCGTCCGCCTCGCTCACGAGACGTCGGCGAAGAGCACGCCGGGCTGCGGCAGGCCGCGCGCGTATGCGTCCTTACCCGACGCCATGAACTCGTCGCTGCGGGTTCCACTCGTGAACGCGTCCTCGTCGGCGAACTCCCACTCGGCGTAGTACGCGTGCGACGGCTCGCCCATCGGCGACCCGAGTACCTTGCCGTGACGGAAGACCGCGTTCGGGACCTTGCGGCAGACCTCGGCGTGCTCCTCGTAGGAAGCCGCATCCGGCTCCTCTGTGTACAGCACGATCACGCGATACATCGGGGCTTCCTTTCCCTCGCTGGCGGAGGCAGACTAACGCGACCGCAACGAGGAGGCCGCATGGCAGGACAGATGGTCCACTACGAGCTGGTCGTGAAGGACGCGAACGCCGCGCAGGCGTTCTGGGGCGGCGTGTTCGGCTGGCAGTTCGGCGAGAGCATGCCGGGGATGGACTACCGGATGGCGCGGATCGACGACTCGTCCGGCGCCGCGATCGCCGGCACCGGCGAGACGAAGAGCAGCCCGAACGTCTACCTCGACGTCGAGAGCATCGACGCGTCGATCGCGAAGGTGCAAGAGCTCGGCGGCGAGGCCGGCGAGAAGACGCCCGTCCCCGGGCACGGCTGGTTCGCCGCCTGCTCCGACCCGGAGGGCATCGCCTTCCACCTCTGGCAGGCCGACGCGTCCGCCGGCGCCTGAGCCCGAGCCGCGAGCGCTCCCCGGTTAAGGTGGACACCGTGTCGGGGAGCGGTCTCGCGGTCGGACTGTCGGTGCTCGCAGGGCTCGCAGGCGCGGTCCAGGTCGCGGTCATGTCGCAGCTCGGCGACCGGATCAGCATCGCGGGCGCGCTCGCGTTCGCGACGCTCTTCACGGCCGCCGCGGCGTTCGTGATCCTCGTCCTCGCACGGCGGAGCGTCGCCGCCTACGTCGACGCGTTCCACCAGCCGTGGTGGATCCTCACGGGCGGGCTGATGGGCCTGCTGATCGTCTTCACGATCACGTACGCCGGCCCGCGAATCGGCACGGCACCGACGCTCGGGATCCTGATCGCCGGACAGCTCGTGATGGGCGCCGCGATCGACCAGTGGGGTCTCTTCGGCTCGGCGCGCGTCGCGCTTCACTGGCCGCGGATCGCAGGCATCGTCCTGCTCGCGGTCGGGTCCGCGCTGTCGCTCCGCAACTGATGCGCGAGCGGCGCGCGTCGGCGGTCGGGCTCGTGCTCGGCGCGGCGTGCTCGGTGCAGGGCGGAGCGGCGGTCGCGAAGTCGCTCTTCCCGACGCTCGGGCCTCCCGGCGTCGTCTTCCTGCGCCTGCTGTTCGGGTCGCTCGCGCTCTGGGCGATCGCCCGCCCGCAGCTGCGCGGGCGCACGCGCGGCGACCTGCGGCTCGTCGCCGCGCTCGGCGTCGTGCTCGTCTCGATGAACACCTCGTTCTACGAGGCACTCGACCGCGCACCGCTCGGCGTCGTCGTCACGGTCGAGTTCCTCGGGCCGCTCGCGGTGGCCGTGCTCGGGTCGCGCAAGCCGGTCGATCTCGTCTGGGTCGGGCTCGCGGGCGCCGGCGTCGCGCTGCTCGCGAACGGCGGCGGCGGGGCTGTGCACCCGGCGGGAATCGTGCTCGCCGCCGTGGCCGGCTTCTTCTGGGCGCTCTACATCCTGCTCAGCGTTCGCGTCGGCCGCGCCTGGCCGGGCGCGTCGGGGCTCGCGCCCGCGATGGCGCTCGGCGGTCTGATCGCCCTGCCATGGGGCGTCTGGAGCGCGCACCGCCACCTCGGCGATCCCCAGCTCATGGGCGCGGCGGTCGGCGTCGGGCTCCTCTCGTCGGCACTGCCGTGGTCGATGGAGCTCGAGGCGCTGCGCCGCCTGCCCCCGCACGTGTTCAGCGTCGTGCTCAGTCTCGAGCCGGCCGTCGCCGCGCTCGCCGGCTTCGTGTTCCTGCACGAGCACCTGCGCACGCGCGCATGGCTCGCGATCGCGCTCGTCGTGCTCGCAAGCGCGGGCGCGGCCCGCCGGCGCGGGCCGGTGCTGCCGGTCGACGCGTAGCTCGTCACTCGGCGATGACGACGGCGGCGTGCGCCGGCGTCGCAGCCGCGAGTGGCGACCGGGCGAGCAGCGCGAACGACACCTCGATGACGGGGCCGATGCCGAACGCGAAGAGCAGGGTGCCGATGCCGAACGTCCCGCCGAGCGCGATGCCGGCGGCGAGCGCGCACAGCTCGAGCGCCCCGCGCACGAGCCCGACGCGCCGCCCGGTGCGGTGGGCGCCGACGAGCATCAGCGTGTCGCGCGGTCCCGCCCCGAGATCGGCACCGATGTAGAAGGCCGAGCCGGGACCGATGAGCAGGATCCCGGCGACGAGCAGCGGGATGCGCACCGGCAGGCCGTCGGAGGCGAGCGCGGCGAGCGCGTGGATCGACGTGAGCCCCTGGATGAACGACCCGATCAGGACGGCGTTTGCGACGGTGCCGATGCCGGGCCTCCCGCCGAGCGCCCAGCCGACGACCAGGACGACGAGCGCGACGGCGACGTTCGCCATCCCGAACGAGAGCGGCGTGTGCTTCGAGAACCCCTGGTTCAGGACGTCCCAGGGCGAGAGACCGAGCTTCGACTCGAGGATGAGGACGATCCCGAGCGCAAAGAGGACGAGGCCGGCAGCGAGGCTCGCCAGGCGCGCGGTGCGACCGCCGCGAACACGCGGGTGCGTCTTCGTCTAGAGCCCGAACGGGTTGAAGAGGCGCTGC